>CALUQZ010000015.1 GCA_944323055.1 uncultured Acholeplasmatales bacterium | reverse complement strand
TTGGAGGTCGCGAATCCCTTAAGGGATTGTTATTCTTTAATTATTTTATTTGTCTACTTTGGAGATATCATATCAATACAGCTAGTCTTTTTATTTAAAAAAATATTGGCAGTCCACTTGACAAAGTGCCAAAAATGATTATAATTAGTCCTGTATTGGAGGTAAAAATATGATTAAACCATTAAATAATAATGTTGTTTTAAAGAAAGATAAAGTTGTAAAGGAAACTGCTTCTGGAATTGTTTTATCTAATAAAGAAGAACAAACAGAATATGCTAAAGTAATAGCAGTTGGAACAGGAAAAGTTGATAAAGAAGGTAAAATTATTCCTATTGCCCTTAAAGAAGGCGCTAAAGTAGTTTATAAAAATTATAGTTCAACAAATGTTAAATTAGATGGTGAAGAATATTTAATTGTCGATGCTGATGATATTCTTGCGGTGATTGAATAAGGAGGAATAAAAAATGGCAAAAGAAGTAAAATTTGGTCGTGACGCTAAAAAAGTAATGCTTGAAGGCATTGATACTTTAGCAAATACAGTAAGTATTACCTTAGGACCTAAAGGTCGTAATGTTGTTTTAGATAAAGGTTATGGTTCACCACTTATCACTAATGATGGTGTAAGTATAGCTAAAGAAATTGAATTTAAAGATCCATTTATGAATATGGGTGCTAAATTAATTTATGAGGTTGCTAATAATACTAATGATGTAGCTGGTGATGGTACAACTACTGCTACTTTGTTAGCTCAAAAAATGATTCACAATGGTTTAAATGAAGTAGATAGAGGTGCTAATCCGCAATTAATGCGTGAAGGTATTGATAAAGCTAGTAAACTTGTTGCTAATAAATTACTAGAACATTCTAAAAAAATTGAAACAACATCTGATATAGCTAATGTAGCTACAATATCTAGTGGTTCTAAAGAAATTGGTGATATTATAGCTAAAGCGATGGATACTGTTGGTAAAGATGGTGTTATAAATGTTGATGAATCTAGAGGATTTGAAACAAGTTTAGAAGTTACTCAAGGTTTAAAATATGATAAAGGTTATGTATCACCTTATATGGTTGGGGACTTAGATAAGACAAGTATTACAATGGAAGATACTTTAGTATTAGTTACTAATCATAAGATTAATAATATTCAAGATATATTACCTTTATTAGAACAAATTGTTAAAGCTCATCGTCCTTTATTTATTGTATCAGAAGATATGGACCAAGAAGTAATTAATACAATTGTCGTTAATAAATTGAGAGGCACATTTAATGTTGTTGCTACTAAAGCTCCTGGTTTTGGTGATAATTTAGTAGAAAACTTATCTGATATAGCCTTAATTTGTGGTGCTAAATTCATAGATAAAGGTTTAAATTTAGAACTTAAAGATGTAACTATTGATGATTTAGGTCAAGCTAAGAAAATAATTGTTGAAAAAGATTCTACAACTATCATTGATGGTTATGGCGATAAGGAAGCTATTAACGAACGTATGTTAGATTTAGAAGCTAAGATTAGTAAGGAAACTTCTAAGTATAAGAAAGAAGATTTACAAAAACGTTTAGCTAAATTAGCTAATGGTGTAGCTTTAATTAAAGTTGGTGCTACAACAGAATCAGAATTAAAAGAAAAGAAATTAAGAATTGAAGATGCTTTAAATGCTACTAAGGCTGCTGTTAGTGAAGGTATTGTATGTGGTGGTGGTGCAGCTTTAATCACTATCTATAAAGAAGTTAAAAACGATTTAAAATCTGATGTTGTAGATATTCAACGTGGTATGAACGTTGTATTAGATGCTTTAAGTGCTCCACTTTATCAAATTGCTGAAAATTCAGGTTTTAGCGGTAAAGATATAGTTGAAGAACAATTACAAGCAGCAGATGGTATTGGCTTTGATGCTAAAACAGGTAAATGGGTAGATATGTATGCAAGTGGTATTGTCGATCCAACTAAAGTTACTCGTTCAGCTATTTTAAATGCTGCAAGTATTGCTGGTTTATTCTTAACTACAGAAGCTGCAGTTGGGGAAATTAAAGAACCAGAAACTTCAAATAATACACCTAATATGTACTAAAAGTCTCATATGAGACTTTTTCTTTTTTAAAAAATCCAACTTTTTGTCTATAGATATTTAGGTGATTAATTGATGAAAATAAAAGAACTTAATAGTGAAAGTAGACCAAGAGAAAGATTAATTAAACAAGGAGTAAATAGCTTATCTGATGTAGAAGTTTTAGCAATTTTAATAAATACAGGCACTAAAAATTTATCAGCTTTAGACATAGCTAATAATTTATTAAATAAGTATTCTTTAAATGAATTATTAAATTTAGATTATGAATCATTAGCTAGTGAATATGGCATAAAAGAAAGTAAGGCTAGTAAAATAATAGCAAGTTTTGAATTAGCTAAAAGAGCTATTAAAATTAAGGATAAAGATATCATATTAGATAATCCTAAAAAAATATATGAGTATTTAAGTAGTTATTATTTATATAAAAAAGAAGAGGAGGTTTTAGCATTACTTTTAACTAATAAACTTAAACTAATTAAGCTTATAACGTTAGGAAAAGGAGATTTGAATAAAGTTAAAATAGATACTAAAATATTAGTTAAAGAATTAATAAAATATGATACCTATGGTTTTATTTTAGCCCATAATCATCCTAGTAATGATACTAATCCATCAGTCAGTGATAAAATTGTTACTACTCATATATGTAAACTTACTAAAGAGTTAAATATATTATTGTTAGATCATGTTATTTGGGCTCATAATAGCTATTTTTCCTTTTTAGAAAACCATTTATTAGAGTTTGTAGATATAGACTAAATTGCTAGTTTGTGCTAAAATTTAAAAAGAGGTGAAAATGTATTATGAATAGTTTTAATTTAGTAAATGATTTATCTTTCGAGCGTTTAGCAGGCTCTAAAGATGAAAATAAAGCTATATCAATTATTACAAAATATATTAATGAATTAGGCGGAACATATCAATTAGAAGATTTTATAATTCCCCATTCTAAGGTTATAGAAACAGTATTAAAAATCAATGATAGAATATTTGAAGCAACTGGCTTTAAAAGAAGCGGAAATATTGATTGTGAATTAGATTTGGTTATTTTAGATGATATTGATATGTTAGATTATGTAAGTGTTAAAGGTAAAGCTTGTTTAGTGTTATGTAATTTAACTTATAAGATCTATGAAGAATTAACTAAACATGATGTAAGAGCTATTATTGATATATCTGGTTCACTATATGATGATAAAAATATTACGGATTTAGAAGAAAAGAGCTTACGTGACAGACATTTAAATTTTGGTCAAACGCCTTGTTTTACTATTAGGGCTATTGACGCTGAACATATTGTAGCTAGTAATCCCCAAAAAGTTTATTTAAAGTTAACACAAGAAGAAGAAAGTTTGACAAGTCATAATATTATTACAGAAATTACGGGGGAAATTACAGATGAAATTGTTTGTTTTACAGCCCATTATGATTCTGTTAGATTTTCAAAAGGTTGTTATGACAACGCTACTGGTAGTGCAACTATTTTAGAATTATATAAATATTTTTTAGCTAATAAACCTAAAAGAACGCTACGCTTTATTTGGTGTGGGGCAGAGGAAATGGGACTTTTAGGTTCAAAAGCTTATATGGAGAAACATATAGAAGATAAAATACGATTATGCATTAATGTTGATATGACGGCAGTAAATTTAGGCCATGATATATGTTGTGTGACTGGTGAAAGTAAGATTTCTGGTTATATTGAATTATTAAGCAAAGAAGTAGGTTTTAAAATTAAAGTAAGTGAAGGTGTGTATAGCTCTGATTCAACGCCTTTTGCTGATAAAGGAATTCCAGCTTTATCTTTTGCTAGATTGTCAAATTCTTTTGGTGCTAAAATTCATTCAAACAAAGATAATGGTTTGTTTTTATCAGAGAAATATTTTTATCAGACAGCTGATTTTATTAAAGTTTTTGCTAGTCATATGATTAATGCTAAAGTATTCCCGATTGCTAAAATAATGCCTACTAAAATGAAAGAAGAAATCGATAAATATTATGGTAGAGTTACTAAATAAAACGTTTTCTATTTATGTTAATTGCTTTTTAATAACTAATTTAATATAATCTTTTCGTAAACAAAGGAGATTATTTATGCGACAATTAATTAGTAATGATATTTATTATGTAGGAGCATCAGATCGTAAGATTTCTTTATTTGAAAACTACATTCCACTTAATTATGGTGTATCTTACAACTCATATTTAATTTTAGATGAAAAAACATGTTTATTAGATACCGTAGATGAAAGTAAAAGTACTTATTTCTTTAAAAAGGTTGCGGAAACTTTAAATGATAGGGAATTAGATTATTTAGTTGTTTTACATATGGAACCTGATCATTGTGCTTTAATTAATGAATTATTATTGCGTTATCCTAATACTAAAGTTATTAGTAATAGTCAAGTTTTTAAAATGATTAAACAATTCTTTAATTTAGATATTAAAAATCAAATTGTAGTTAAAGAAGGAGACACTATAAAACTTGGTAAACATGAACTAAAGTTTATTGCTGCTCCAATGGTTCATTGGCCTGAAGTTATGTTTTGTTATGATACATATAGTAAAACGTTGTTTAGTGCTGATGCTTTTGGTTCGTTTGGAGCTTTAAGTGGCAATTTATTTTACGATGAAGTTAAAGATGATAATTATTTTAATGAAGCTAGAAGATATTATACAAATATTGTAGGTAAATATGGTGCAAATGTTTGTAATGTTTACAATAAAATTAAAGATTTAGATATTAAAATGATTATGCCATTACACTCTTATTTATGGCGTAAAGATTTTAATTTATTAATTGATAAATATTTAAAGTGGGCAACTTACACACCTGAAGATAAAGAGGTAGTTATTATTTATGCTTCAATGTATGGAAATACAGAAGAAGTAGCCTGTCGATTAGCTGATATTTTAGCTAATAAAGGATTAAAAAACATTAAAGTATATGATTGCAGTAAAGTTGATGAAACAGTTTTAATAGCTGAAATTTTTAGAGTTAGTCATATTGTTTTAGCTAGTCCAACATATAATTTAGCAATATATCCTAAAATGCATAGTTTATTACAAGGATTAATTAATTTAGGGGTAAAAAATAGAACATTTGCTTTAATAGAAAATGGAACTTGGGCTGCTAATTCTAATAAACTAATTAGTGAAGAATTAAGTAAATTAAAAAATACAACTATAATTAGTAATAAAGTTAGTATTAAATCTAGTTATAATGTTTGTGATGAGCAAAGTTTAGAAAATCTAGCTAGTTCATTGGTTGAGGATATGAAAAAAGAGGCTTAATTAAGCCTCTTTTTTAAAATTATTCTTCAACGATAGCATCTACAGGACAAACAGATTGGCAAGCGCCACAATCAATACATACATTAGGATCGATAACTGATTGTTCTTCTAAAGTGATAGCATCAACAGGGCATTCACTAACGCAAGCGCCACATCCGATGCAAGCATCAGTAACTTTTCTTGGCATAATATATTCCTCCTTGCTGTGAAAATTATAGCAAATAATGTTATAAAAGTCTATAAAGTAACAAAAGATTAGCTAATGCTAACTCGGATAAAATAAAAAAACTTGCAAATTAGGCTAAATAAGTGTAAAATCAAGCTGATATAAAGATAAGGAGTTGAAAAGATGATTGATTGGTGGATAGCTTTAGTTGTCGGAATACTAGCTCTTATAGTTGGAGCAGTTATTGGCTTTTTTGTAGCTAGACATTTTTTCTCAAGATATTTGAAAAAACACCCACCTATTAATGAAAATATGGTAAGAGCTATGTTTAGTCAAATGGGTAGAACACCATCTGAAAAACAAGTTAGGGCTGTGATGCGTTCAATGGAAGAAAATAAAAAATAAGTTTTAAGGTGTTATCCTTAAAACTTATTTTTTATTTGTGTTCTTCTAATTTTCTTAATTTTTTGGCTTTTTTAAAATTGTATTCAGTTCCTTTAAAAATTCTAATGTAATTTTTGATATGTTTAATAATTATTAAGGAACCCATAATAGTTACTAAAATACATGTTATAAGTGATGGCTTACCTACTAAAAAATGTAAGAAACTAACACTACCATCTAGTCCAAAACTATGTAAAATCCAACATGTTATAACAACAGTTAATGTAGCAGCAGTCGAAGCTAGAGAAACATAGCCAATTGTATAGGTGACAATTCCAAAAGCTAATAGGCATAGAATTGCTGGTAATGGGCATAATACTAATATAACGCCTAAAGAAGTAGCTACTGCTTTACCACCTTTAAAATTTAAGAAAATAGAAAAGCAGTGTCCTAGGATAGCAGCTATACCATAGTATAGGTAATCAATTGGGCTAGTCCAAATATTTAAAGGAGTTAATACATTTCTTATTAATAAGATAATAAGCATTCCTTTAAAGACATCACAAAAGAAAATTGTAAAGCCTATTTTTTTACCTAAAACTCTAATAGCATTAGTTGTGCCAATATTTTTAGAACCGAATTGTCTGATATCGGTTTTACATGCAATTTTTCCGGTAACTAAGCCAAAAGGTATTGAGCCAATTAAATAAGAAATAATTAAAAATATAATAGCAATAGATAAATCTGTTGCGGGAATGACATTAAACATAAAAAACCTCCGATTAAATTATACAAATTATGTTTTTATTTGTCAAAAAATAATTTAGTTTATTGAGAGATTTGTTTTTTTATGATATCATTAAAGAAGGTGATTATTTATGCAAAATAAACGTAAGGATAATTATTCTGATGACTCTATAACTGTCTTAGAAGGACTTGAGGCTGTCAGAAAAAGACCAGGTATGTATATCGGTTCAACCGATGAACGTGGCCTTCATCATTTAGTATGGGAGATTGTTGATAACTCTATAGATGAGGCATTAGCTGGTTTTGGTAAAGAAATTACTGTTATAATTGGTAATGATAGTTCAATTACAGTCATTGATAATGGTCGTGGCGTTCCGTGTGGACTTCATAAAACAGGAAAAAATACGATGGAAGTCATATATACTGTCTTACATGCTGGCGGTAAATTTGGCTCTGGTGGTTATAAAACATCAGGTGGTTTACATGGTGTAGGTGGTAGTGTTGTTAATGCTTTATCTGAATATATGGAAGTTATATCTTATCGTGATGGTAAAATTCATAGAATAGTTTTTGAAAAAGGTGGAAAAGTAGTTCATAAGATGGAAATCTTAGGTGATACTAATAAGACAGGGACTACTGTTAAGTTTATTCCTGATCCTACTATTTTTTCTACAACTATTTTTGATTATGAAAAAATTAAAGAACGTATTAGGGAAAATGCTTTTTTAATTAAAGATCTTAAAATGAATATTATTGATAAAAGAACTAATAAACAAGAATCTTTTGTCTATGATAGAGGTATTAGTCAATATGTTGAAATATTAGATCAAAATAAAAAGCCTATTCATCAAGTTTGGGATTTTTCTAATACGATTGATAAGATATCAGTAGAAGTAGCTTTACAATTTGTTGATGCCTATGATGAAAAAATAATTTCTTTTGTTAATAACGTTCACACTAAAGATGGTGGTACCCACGAATTAGGTTTTAAAGTTGGATTAACTAAAGCTTTTAATGAGTATGCTAGAAAATATAATTTATTAAAAGAAAAAGAACCAAATTTAGAAGGTGGTGACATTAGGTCTGGTTTGACTGCGATAATATCTGTTAGAATTGAGGAATCAATTTTAGAGTTTGAAGGACAAACTAAAGGTAAATTAGGTACACCAGAAGCTAAACCGATTCTTGAACAAATAACTTATGAAGAAGTAACTAAATATTTAGTAGATAATAAAGATGTAGCTAAGAAAGTAATTGATAAGGCTATAGTAGAATATAATGCTAGACTTGCAGCAAGAAAAGCTAGAACAGAAGCAAGACTAGGTAAAAAAGAAAAACAAGAAGTTAATTTATCAGGCAAATTGTCACCTGCAGGTACTAAAGATAAAGAAGTTAATGAGTTGTTTTTAGTTGAGGGTGATTCTGCCGGTGGTAGTGCTAAAAGTGGCCGAGATAGACGTTTTCAAGCTATTTTGCCTTTAAGAGGTAAAATATTAAATATTGAAAAGACTACTGAAGAAAACGTGTTAAAAAATCAAGAGATAGCTACAATGATTTATACGATTGGTGCCGATTATGGTTCTAATTTTGATATTAAAAAATGCAATTATAAAAAGATTATAATAATGACCGATGCTGATGATGATGGTGCGCATATTCAAGTTTTATTATTAACCTTCTTTTTTAGATATATGCGTCCTTTAATAGAAGATGGTAGAGTTTATGTTGCCTTACCTCCTTTATTTAAAATTGTTAAAAGAGGTAAAAAAGAACAGACAATTTATGCATGGACTAACGAAGAAAAAGAACAAATACTAAAAGATGCTCCTGCTAATACGATTGTCCAAAGATATAAAGGTTTAGGTGAGATGAATGCTGACCAACTTTGGGATACTACTATGAATCCTAAGACTCGTAATTTAATTAGAGTTAATATTGAAGATATTTCTGATGCTGAAAAACAAATTGATATATTGATGGGTGATGATGCTTCTAGAAGAAGACAGTGGCTAGAAAGCAATGTATCATTTACTTTAGAAGAAGATGGTGAATAAGATGGATTTAAAAACAAAATTAGATATATTTTCTAACGAACATTTTAAAGAGATGAATCTTGAAAGTGCCATCGGTGATCGTTTTGGGCGTTATTCTAAATACATTATACAAGAAAGAGCTATTCCAGATATTAGAGATGGTTTAAAACCGGTTCAAAGAAGAATATTATATGGTATGAATGTTTTAGGTATTACTTCAAATGCCACTTATAAAAAGTCAGCTCGTATATGTGGTGAAGTAATGGGTAAATATCACCCTCATGGCGATTCTTCAATTTATGAAGCTATGGTAAGAATGAGTCAAAGTTGGAAAATGGGTGTCCTTTTAATTGATATGCATGGTAATAATGGCTCAATTGATGGTGATGGACCAGCGGCTATGCGTTATACAGAAGCTAGGATGACTAAAAATGCTGATTATTTATTAAAAGATATTGATAAGAATACAGTACCATTTATTCCTAACTTTGATGAAGAAGAGGTTGAACCAACCGTTCTACCAGCCCGTTTTCCTAATTTGTTAGTAAATGGGGCAAATGGTATTTCAAGTGGTTATGCTACTAATATCCCACCACATAATATTAATGAAGTTATTAATGCTACAATAGCTTTAATTGACAATCCTCAATTATCGTTAGATGAATTATTAGAAATAATGCCTGGACCAGATTTTCCAACAGGTGGTACAGTAGAAGATATTGAAGGTATAAGAGAAGCCTTTTTAACTGGTTCTGGGAAAGTTATTATAAGAGCTAATTATGAAATAGAAAATATAAATAAAGAACAAAAAAGAATTGTAATAACAGAAATTCCTTATGAAACTAATAAAGCTTTAACGGTAGAACGAATTGATTTGTTAAGACAAACTAATAAAGTACCTGATATTGCTGAAGTTAGAGATGAATCAGATAGGGAAGGTCTTAGAATAGCTATTGATTTAAAGAAAGATGCGAATGTTGAAGCTATTTTAAATTATTTATTTAAAAATACAGATTTACAAATTAATTATAAATATAATATGGTTTCAATTTGTAATAGACGCCCGATGTGTTTAGGTGTTATTCCTATTTTAAATGCCTATATTAATCATCAAAAAGAAGTTGTTACTAATAGAACTAATTTCGAATTAAATAAGGCTTCTAAAAGACTACATGTTGTAGATGGTCTTATTAAGATGGTTGATATATTAGATGATGTAATTAAAACAATTAGAGCTAGTAAGAATAGAGCTGATTCTAAACAAAATATTATGAATAATTTTGGCTTTACAGAATTACAAGCTGAGGCAATTATAACAATGCAATTATATCGTTTATCTAATACAGATATTATGCAGTTAAAAGAAGAAAAAGAAACACTTACACAAGATATTAAACGTTACAATGAAATATTAGGTAGCGAGAAAGTTTTACTTAAAGTCATTAAAGAAGAATTAGGTGAAATTAACAAAGCGATAATCCAACCTCGTAGAAGTAAAATTAGGGCTGAAGTAAAGGATTTATCAGTTTCTGAAACTGATTTAGTTTCAAAAGAAGATGTCTATATTGTTCTTACAAAAGATAGATATATTAAACGTGTTAGTATGAAGTCTTATAATTTATCTAAGAATAATAATGTCAAAGAAAATGATACGACAATTTATGAAGGTAATGCTAATACTCTTAATACTCTATTATTATTTACATCTTTAGGTAATTTTATTTATTTACCTGTTTATAAAATTCCAGAATGTAAAATGAAAGATTATGGAACTTTTATAAATAATCTAGTCTCTATTGATCCAAAAGAACAAATTATTTCTTGTTACCCAATAACAAGTTTTGATGAACCAAAGACTGTTTTATTGTGTACAAGCTTAGGTAATGTTAAACAAATAATGCTTAAAAATTTTGTTTTAGCTAGATATTCAAAAGCTTGTAGAGCAATGAAATTACAAGATGGTGAAGAATTAGTTAGTACCGATATTTGTGAAAATTTATTAGAGATTTTAGTAGTCACAAAATATGGAGAAGGTCTTAGATTTAGAGCTACTGATGTAGCTTTAAGAGATGGAACTAATGCTGGTGGTATTAGATCAATTAATTTAAAAAATAAAGATAGTGTTGTTAGTGCATTTTATACTAATAAAGAAGAAGATATCTTATTGTTATCAGCTAAAGGTAACATAAAGAGGATAGCTGTTAAAGACATTTGTTTAACTAGACGCGGTAGGGCAGGTCAAAATTTAGTTAAATTAATTAAATCTAATCCAATTATTATTGTATCAGCTTGTAAAATGAGTTTAAATCAATATAAAGAAAACGTAACTTGTCACATAGTTTATCAAAATGGTGTTGATGAGATTGGTTGTTTTGGTTTTAAATATAATGTTGGTGAAGCTGGTAAATCTTATTTAAATGAAGCTTATAAAGAACCATTTAAATTATATTTAGATGAGCCAAATGTAAAAGATGAAATTGTCTCAGGAGATTATTTAGTTGAAGATGATGTTACATTATTTGATAGCGATGTAACTAATGAGAAACCTTTAAAAGCTAGTAAACCTAGTTATAATATTTTAAATGATTTAGATAAAATATTAGAGGCTAATAAAACTAAAATTGTAAAAGAAGAAAGTAAAGTAGAGCCAAGTGTTAAAATTAAAAAAGAAAAGACACCTACTTTATTTGATGATGTTGAAGTAAAAAAAGATAATAAAGTTAAAGTGACAGAGGATGATAAAACTATTACAACTGAAACAGCAGCTAGTGTTATTATAAGAAAGAAGATTGAAAATGAATAAAAAAAGTTTTTACCTTAAAATTATCTTATTGTTATTAGTGTTAATTGTTAGTGTATATGAAGTTATAGTTTTAAGTTTAAACTTATATGATGATCTTATTAACCATGTTGACTTTACAATTAATATGGTAGGGGTAATATTATTTAGTGTTATTATTGGGTTTGATTTGTTTTTTATATTCTTTTTATGGTATAAGAGAAAAATGAGGAAAAGATATTATACATTAAAGAAATAGAGGAATCTTTTATGGCTAGTTTTGAAATGGATATGACTAGTGGGAAAATAGGTTTAAAATTGCTTAAGTATAGTATTCCACTAATGTTATCTGGTATTTTACAACTTTTGTATAATGCTTTTGATATAATTGTATTAGGACAGTTTTCATCAGTTGATGCGATGGCGGCAGTGTCAAGTACTTCAAGTTTAGTTAGTTTATTTGTTAATTTCTTTTTAGGCTTAACATTAGGCTCTACTATTTTGATGAGTAGATATTATGCTGCTAAAGATATCAATAGTTGTCACAAAACAGTATCAACAACAATGATTACATCAGTTATTGTTGGTGCTATTGTTTCAGTAGTTGGAGCTTTATTAGCTAGGTATATGCTTATATTGATGGATGCTGATATGGCGTTAATTGATATGTCAACTTCTTATTTGCAGATTTATTTTGGTGGTATTATATTTAATATTATTTATAACTTTGGTTCATCTTTATTAAGAGCTGTAGGTGATACTAAAAGGCCTTTAATTTATTTAACTATAGCCGGCATTTTAAATGTATGTTTTAATTTATTGTTTGTTTGTGTTTTTAAACTAGATGTGGCCGGTGTTGCTTTAGGAACAATTGTATCAGAAGCGGTTAGTGCTATTTTGGTTGTTATTACTTTAGTTAGAAATAAAGGTTCATTAAAATTAGATTTAAAAGAATTAAAATTAGATAAACAAATTTTAAAAGACATCTTTATCATTGGTATTCCTGCTAGTTTACAAAGTGTAATATTTAATATTTCTAATGTAATGATACAAGCAAATATCAATTCATATGGTAAAATAGCAATAGCAGGTAGTGGTGTTTCAAGTTCACTTGAAGGTTTTCCCTATGCTGCTATGAATGCTGTCTATCAAGCTCAAGTTTCATTTGTCAGTCAAAATGTAGGTGCTAATAAAGTTAAAAATGTTCCAAAAATCACTTTTTTTGCTCATTTTTATGCTTTTATGGGCAATTTAGTAGTTGGTGGCATTATATTGTTATTCCCTCGGTTTTTCGTCGGTTTATACAATAATGACCCTGATGTATTTGTCTATGCTAATGAGAGATTGTTAGTAATGATTTTAACTTACTTTTTATGTGGGTTTATGGATGTTTGTTCTGGTGGTTTAAGAGGGCTAGGTTATTCATCTTTATCAACTATTATGACGATTGTTGGCATTGTAGGGTTTAGAATTGGTTATATTTATACAATTTACAATATGAATCAGAGCCTATTTAATTTATATTTATCATATCCTATTTCTTGGTTAGTTACATGGCTTTGTGAATTGTTAGTATTATTTTTACTATATAAAAAGATTTTAAATAGGCAAAAAAACAAGATATCTGAAATTAAAAACATTTAATTTAAGGAGGTGGTCAAATGACTATTAAGCAATTTTTAATATTATTAATTGTTTGTCTAGTTATTGCGGCCATCTTTTTCTTTGTTTCTGCTAGTTTTTTATCTATCATTTATTTTAGATTAATTGCTATAGCTTTTGTTTTAATGGGTATAATTAAATTAGCTTTAACAAGTGTAAAAGATGAAAAAAGAGAATTAATTTTTAATTTATTAGAAGGATTTATAGCTATTATATTTGGTGTTGTTTATTACCATTTTTATACAAATTTAGTAGTTGATATTGTATGTTTTTTAGTTATTGCAATAATACCTATTTTAAGGCTTATTTTTGCTGAACATAAAATAAATCAAGCTGGATTTGATTCTTTAAAATATATTGGTTTAATTTCTTTACTTGGTGGATATAGTATTATGAATAAACCATTCTTTATCTTTTGTGGTTCAATTTGGTTAATTATAGCTATTATATTAACATTATATTATTTGAAGGGAAGAATGAAAAATGAACAAAAAGACTAAATATATTTGGTATACTCTAGCTATCTGTTGTCTTTTGTTATTTGCTTTAATATTATTGAGTTCAATTATAGCTTTAGGTGAAAGATTAGGTAGAATACATTTAGCAGTAGAAATAATATTTTATGTATTAATAGCCGTATTAGTATTTTTTGGTATTATTAATCCAATTAGAATAATTGTTGGTAGTCCTGATTTAGCTATTGTTACATCTTTAGAACAAAATGATCCTAAGGTTTATAAAGTTTATAAAAAAGTGGCTAGTAATATAGCTAATAATAACAATTTACCAGATGATAGTTTAAAATTACTTACAGAATATCAAACTAAAGAAGAACTATTAATAAATTTACAATATGTTTTTGCTACTGATATCAAAAAAGATTTAAATAAAATTATTATTAATCAAGCAAAAGTCGTTTTAATATCAACTGCTATTTGTCAATCAGCTCGTTTTGATATGATTACTGTTTTTACAATTAATTTACAGATGATAAAGCAATTAGTATTAAAATGTGGTTTTAGACCTAGTATGCGTAACTTATCAAAATTAACTGTTAATGTATTTGGTACGGCTTTAATAGCTGAAGGTCTAGAGAATATGCGACTTGAAGATGTTTTGCCGGCAAGTTCATTAAATGTGTTAGGTGAAATACCTTTGATTAAACCTTTGTTAAGCTCTGTTTTACAAGGGATAGCTAATGCTTTATTAACGATTAGAATAGGTTGTGTAACACGCCGTTATTTATTTAGTGATGGGGCAGTTGTCACTAAAGAAGATATTAGAAGACAAGCATTAAAAGAAGCAGCTAAAATATTGCCTTTAGTTATAGCTGATACTATAACTTTCTTTCCTAAAAAAATTATAAGATTTTTTTCAAGTAAAAAGAAAAATGATAATGAAGTAATTTTAGAAGAGTAAATATTATTTTTAGAGTTAATAAACGCTAAAATTCAAAAAAATAGTTGACTTTTATTTAAAGATAGTTTACAATTCCTATGTTGTAACATGCACCACATAGAAAGGGTTATAAATGAGTTAATCTACCCTAATAGTGTGTCTTAAAATAAATGAGGAGGTTTCGACATGTACGCAATTATTGAAACAGGTGGCAAACAAGTAAAAGTAGAAGTAGGTTCAACAATTTTTGTTGAAAAATTACCTGTAGAAGCAGGGGAATCTTATACTTTTGATAAAGTTGTTTTAGTATCTGGAGATAAAACAGTAGTAGGTACACCTTATGTAAAAGGTGCTAGTGTTGTGGCAAAAGTTGAAAAACAAGGTCGCGGCAAAAAAATTATTGTTTTTAAATATCGTCCAAAAAAGAACGAAAGAACTAAAAAAGGTCATCGTCAAGCTTATACAAAATTGACTATTGAAGCTATTAATGCTTAATTATGATTAAAATTACAATTAATAAATCGGCAGATATTTATCAATTTAAGGTCAATGGTCATGCTGCATTTGCTAAATACGGACAAGATATTGTTTGTGCGGCAGTCTCAACAGCTTTGATTATGACAGGTAATTTACTTTTAAAATATAAAGATGGTTACAACATAATAGAACTTGAATCAAAAGAAGGTCTATTTAATTTAAAAGTAAAAAATGATGAATATGTAATGCTAATTTGTGACAATTTGCGTGATACGTTAGCAGAGGTTGCTAGACAATATCCGCAAAATGTCAAGTTTAACGGTTAGGAGGAAAAAAACAATGTTATTATTAAATTTACAATTGTTCGCATCTAAAAAAGGTGTTGGTTCTACTAAAAACGGCCGTGATTCTGAAGCTAAACGTCTAGGAGCTAAAGTAGCAGATGGTCAAGTAGTTACAGCTGGTTCAATCATTTATCGCCAAAGAGGAACTAAGATTTTCCCAGGAAATAACGTTGGTCGTGGTGGCGACGATACATTATTTGCTAAGACAAGTGGCGTTGTTAGATTTGAACGCAAAGGACGCGACAAGAAACAAGTATCTGTTTATAGCGTTTAATAAACTAGGCTTAGCCTAGTTTTTTTTATAGAAAGGTTGATTTTATGTTTATTGATCAAGTGAAAATGGAATTACATGGTGGTAAAGGTGGAGATGGTATTGTCGCATACCGCCGTGAATTGAAAGTTGAACTAGGTGGACCATTTGGCGGTAATGGTGGTAAAGGTGGTTCAATCATTTTTGTTGGTGATGAAGGCTTATCTACATTATTAGATTTAAAATATATGAAAGTTTTAAAAGCTTTACCTGGCGAAAAAGGACGTAATAAAGGTATGTATGGGGCTAATGCTAAAGATACTTATGTTCATGTGCCTTTAGGGACAACTGTTTATGATGATGATACTAATTTAGTTATAGCAGATATAACTAGACATAATGAAGAAGTAGTAATCGCTAAAGGTGGTAGAGGTGGTAGAGGCAATATGGCTTTTGCTACTGGTATTAACAAATGTCCTGATTTTTGTGAAAAAGGCGAACCTGGTGAGGTTAGATATATAAGATGTGAATTAAAAGTCTTAGCAGATTGTGGTTTAGTTGGATTCCCTTCTGTAGGTAAATCGACATTATTATCGGTTGTTTCGGCTGCTAAACCTAAAATTGCTGATTATCATTTTACTACTTTAGTTCCTCAACTTGGTATGGTTGAAGTAAAAGATGGTAGAAGTTTTGTTATGGCTGATTTACCTGGTTTGATTGAAGGAGCGCATCAAGGTGCTGGTTTAGGTTTAGAGTTTTTAAGACATATAGAAAGATGTCGTGTAATTGTACATATAATTGATATGGCAGCTGTTGAAGGTAGAGATCCGTATAATGATTATTTAGTAATAAATAATGAGCTAAAAAATTATAAAATGAACTTAATAAATCGTCCGCAAATTGTGGTTGCAAATAAAATGGATTTACCAAATGCTAAAGAAAATTTAGCTAAATTTATTGAAAAAACTAATTTAGAAGTAATTCCTATTAGTGCTTATAACAAAGATAATCTTGATAGCTTATTATATAAAATTGCTGATTTATTAGCAGTTACTAAACCATTCTCTTTATTTGAAGAAGATGAGTTAGAACAAACAGTTACATATGAATATAAAAAGGAAGAGCCTATATTTTACATTGAAAAAGATAAAGATGGAGTTTACAATGTCAAAGGTGATAAACTATATAGAATATTTGAAATGACCAATTTTAATAGTGAATCATCTATTAATCGTTTTGCTAGACAATTACGCTCTTTTGGCGTCGATGATGAATTGAGAAGATTAGGGGCAAAAAATGGCGATACTATCCGCGTATTTGATTTTGAGTTTGAATTTGTCGATTAATATTAGAATATTTATAAATGACCATCTTATATTTAGTATTATAGTATTATTGAATATAATATTTTCTATCATTACTTTTATTTTATATGTAGTAGATAAAATAAAAGCTAAACATAATGCTTGGCGCATTAAAGAAAGAACATTGTTATTAGCAACCTTATTTTTTGGTGCTTTTGGCGGATTGCTAGGTATTTTTCTTGTTAGACATAAGACTAAACATTATTATTTTATTTTAACGGCTTTAATAAGCACTATTATTCAGGTTGTCTTATTAATTTATACTTTTAGTATTTAAAAAACATTTTATAAATGCTAAAATACATACACTAGGAGTTGTGAAAAATGTGGTATGAATACCTTTATCAAGTTTTAAGTATTATTAATTACATTGTATTAATAATAATTGGAGTACCTTTATTAGTACAAATTTTATATGTTTTATTTGCTTGGGTTAAGAAAAAAACTTATCCTAAAAGTGAAAAAACAGCTAAAATCGCTTATTTAATTCCCGCTCATAATGAAGCGGATGTTATCTATGATACAGTCTTAGATGCATTAAATAGTCAAGACTATCCTAAAGATTGTTATGACATATTTGTTGTTGCTCATAATTGTACTGATGATACGGCTAAATTAGCTAAAGAAGCTGGGGCTATTGTATTAGAATTAAATGATCCTGACCCGGAACATAGAAAAGCAGCTTATCCGTTAAAACACGGGGTCAATCATATTTTAAAATTAGATAAATATGATATGGTAATTCACTTAGATGCTGATAATCATATGAATAAAGAGTTTTCTCGTTTAATGAGCGATGCTTATTTTAGTGGTGTTGATTTTGCTCGTCCTTATGAAGGAGCAATTAACGCAACTACTAATTTTTATACTAAAGCGTGTACTCTTTTTTATACTTTTGATTCAAGATATGGAAGTAGAGTTAGAGAAAGACTTAATATAGCTGCTCACATCAATGGTAGTGGTGCTATGATGTCAACTAGGATGTTAAAAGCTTGTGGTGGCTACGATTCAGTGACTATTTCTGATGATGCTGAATTTAATTTTAACCGCATGCTTGAAGGTTATAAAGGACATTATGTTGAAGATGCTGTTGTTTATGAAGATATGCCATCATCTTATGAAGATACTTTAAATAGAAATAAAAGAATCTTTAATGGTAGCGTTAATTTATTAAAACCAAAGTTACTTAAAATGTTAGGTAAGTTCTTCACAACTGGAAGAATATCTTATTTAGAAATGTTTTTATCTTATATTTTCATTTTCTTAACTTTTGTTTTATGTACATGGATACCATTATATTACATTTATGATTTTGTTTTCTTAGCTTTAGTTAATAATGGTACAATTCCTGTAAGTCTATTTAGTATAAGCTATTATGATGCCGTTATGTGGAACACTATTTATGCTGCTTGTGGTATTTTACTTTCACTATTTATTTTCTTTGGCTTCTTACAGGGTTTAGTTTTAGTTTTAATAGATTATAAAAAGATGGGAGCTAAATCACCAAAAGAAATGCTATCAGCTGCTTTCTTATTCCCATGTTTCTTATTTATTTATGTAATAACTATTTGTGCTGGAGCTTTTTCAAAATCAAATTGGAATAAAATTAAAAGGAATGTAAAAAAATGAGTGATTATGCATTAATAGTAGAACATTTAGTAAAACGTTATGCTAATAATGTTTTAGCAGTTAATGATATTAGTTTTAAAGTGGAAAAAGGACAATTATTTGCTTTTTTAGGTATTAATGGAGCAGGTAAATCAACAACTATCAATATAATTTGTTCTATCTTGAAAAAGAATTCAGGTAAGATATATGTAGATGATTATGATCTTGATATCGATTCTGAAAAAATTAAAAATGAGATTGGTATTGTATTTCAAAATAGTGTTTTAGATTTAGATTTAACGGTTAAAGAAAACTTAGAAATAAGAACATCTTTTTATCGTCTAAGTAAAGAAGATAAAAGAAAAAATATCGAAATGATTATTGAATTATTAGATTTAGAACCAATTTTAGACCGACCAATTAGAAACCTATCAGGTGGTCAAAAAAGAAGAGTAGATATTGCTAGAGCTATGGTTCATCGCCCTAAACTTTTGATTTTAGATGAGCCAACAACAGGTCTAGATCCAAAAACAAGATTATCAGTTTGGACTCTAATTAATAAAATTCAAAAAGAAACTAAAATGACAGTTTTTTTAACGACACACTACCTAGAAGAAGCAGAAAAAGCATCAAGTGTTGTCATAATGGATAAAGGTCAAATTATAGCTTCAGGCACACCTGTTGAACTTAAGAATAAATATAGTTATGATTATATTATTTCTTATGGACAATTAAATCATGAATTTGAAGAACAATTAAAACTTGATAATATTGATTATGAATATGATAAAGAACAACAGTTTTATCGATTGAAGTTACAAAATGGAACTAAAACGACCAAAATTATCACAAAATATGCTAAATATTTAAATGATATTGAAGTTAAAAAAGGTAATATGGATGATGTCTTTTTACGTGTTACAGGTCGTAATATTGTAGTAGGTGAAAATCATGAGAAATAATATTATGCACTATACTAATATTTTCTTTGAATTAACTAAAAGACATTTCCTAGTGTTTTTTAAAAATAAAATAAGAGTTTTCTACACTTTAATGGTTCCGATTATTATTTTACTTGTTTATATTTGTTTTTTAAGAGCCTTAGAGTTATCTACAGTTGAAAATATTTTATATCAATTAGAAGTTCAACCAAATGCCAAATTAAAGCAATATATTAACATTTTAGTAGATTCATGGATGTTATCAGGTATTATAGCTTTAAGTACAATTACTATATCTATTCAAACTAATAATATAATAATTAACGATAAAGAAAATGGTGTTAATAGAGATTTTAGTTCATCTCCTATTAAGAAAAGCTTATTAATTGGAAGTTATTTTTTATTTAACTTTGTAGTAACTTTATTAATATGCGTGGTTGTATTATTTGTTTGTTTAATATATTTAGCTATTATGGGTGAGTTTGTTGTCACCTTTACTGATTTTATTTTAATGTTAGCTTGTTTAGCCTTTAGTTGCATTACAAGTACTTTATTTACAGTTTTAATTTGTTCATTTATTAAACATGAATCAACATTAGCTTCAATCATTGCCTCTATATCAGCAGTTGCCGGCTTTTTAATTGGGGCATATATGCCACTTACAATGTTCCCACCTATTTTAAGGAATGTTTGTTGTTTTATTCCTAGTACATATTCTTGTAATTTAATGCGTTTTTCATTTATGAATACACCTATTAATTTAGTTAGTGACTATTTACAAAATAGTAATATAGCTAATGCTGAAGAATTAATTAAAACTTTAACTGATAATTTTGGTTATAATTTAAATTGTTTTGGTTATACTTTAAATATTGGTTATCAAGCTGTTATTAATATTGGAGCTATAGTTTTACTTGTTATCTTAAATATTCTTTCAAGTAAACATTTAGCTAAAGTTACAATTGAGGGGTAGTTTTATGTATGATTATTTAATTGTAGGTTCAGGTTTGTATGGTAGTATCTGTGCCTATGAACTTAATAAATTAGGTTATAAAGTATTAGTTTTAGAAAAAAGAGAACATATTGGTGGTAACATTTATACTAAAAATGAATATGGTATAAATGTTCATGTCTATGGTGCTCATATTTTCCATACATCTGATAAAGAAGTTTGGAATTATATTAATCAATTTGCTGAATTTAATAATTATATTAATAGTCCGGTTGCTCGTTATAAAAATGAATTGTATAATTTGCCATTCAATATGAATACTTTTACTAAACTTTGGCCTGATGTTTTTACACCAGCAGAAGCACAAGCTAGAATTTTAGAAGAAAGAAAAGATTCTTATGTTGCAGAACCACAAAATTTAGAAGAACAGGCTATTAATTTAGTTGGCAAAACAATTTATGAAAAATTAGTTAAAGGTTATACGGCTAAACAATGGGGTAAAGAATGTAATAAATTACCGGCTTTTATTATTAAGAGATTACCTGTTCGTTTTACTTTTGATAATAATTATTTTAACGATAGATATCAAGGTATTCCGATTGGCGGATATACTAAAATCATTGAGAAAATGTTAGATGGCATAGAAGTAAAGCTTAACACAGACTATTTAGCTGATAAAAAATATTATGATAATATGGCTAAACATATTATTTATACAGGCCCGATTGATGCATACTATAATTTTATGTTTGGTAGTTTAGAATACCGAACTGTTAGATTTGAAACAGAAGTACTTGATATGCCAAATTACCAAGGTAATGCGGTAGTTAATTATACAGAATATGAAGTTCCATATACTAGAATTATTGAACATAAACATTTTGAATTTGATAGTACTAGTCCTAAAACTATAATTTCAAAAGAATATTCTAAAACTTGGGAAAAAGGTGATGAACCATATTACCCAGTAAATGATGAAAAGAATACTAATTTATATAATAAATATAAAGAAATGGCTTTAAAAGAAACTAAAGTTTCATTTGGAGGCCGTTTAGGTGAATATAAATATTATGATATGGATAAAGTTATTAAGAGTGCTTTAGCATATTTAAAAACATTATCTAAATAAATTGACAAAATAGTTTATATAATAAAAAAGACAAGTTTTTATTACTTGCCTTTTTTTATTATAATTCTAATTTTAAATCTTCATTTTTATACCAATGTAGTTTTAAACAAATAAAATGGAAAATCAAAGTTAAAACAATAGGTAAAATAATTGAAATTAAGATAAGACCAGAAATATCTAAAGCAGTAATATTAGCTTTTAATCCGGCATCTATATCATTAAACCAACCTTGAATTACGCCAATTGGACCAACGAGGCCACATGTTCCCATACCTGATGAAATAGCAGGCCCATTCATTTCAAGTTTAAAAACACAAGTAGCTAAAGGACCACATATAGCAGATGCTAATGTCGTTGGTAACCAAATAACTGGTTTTTTTACAATATTAGGCATTTGAAGCATACTAGTACCAATACCTTGAGCTACAAGTCCAGACCATTTATTTTCCTTAAAAGATTGAACAGCAAATCCAATCATTTGACAACAACATCCAGCTAAAGCTGCGCCACCGGCTAATCCTGTGATACCAAAAGAAGCACAAATAGCCGCACTTGAGATTGGTAGTGTTAATACTACTCCGACTACAACTGCTAAAACAATACCCATTAAGAATGGTTGAAGTTCAGTTGCCTTATTAATACCATTGCCAATTAAATTGGCTAAATAGCCAATTCCAGGAGCTATTCCCATCGCAAGTCCACAACCTACAATAATAGTTATTAGTGGTGTTACTAAAATATCTATCTTAGTAGTATTAGAAAATAATTTAGCAACTTCACTTGTTATGATGGCGATAAAAAAGACAGCTAATGGTCCTCCTGCTCCACCTAAAACATTTGCTGAAATTCCAACTGCTACTAAACTAAATAAAACTAAAGGTGGTGTTTTTAATGCATAGCCAATAGCTACAGCCATAGCTGCACCTGAGGCTTGACTAGCATAACTACCTAATTGAACAAAAAAATCTAGGTGTGTCAAGTCGCCTATAGTATCTAGGATTGTTCCAATTAATAAAGAAGCAAACAAGCCTAGAGCCATTTTACCCATTGCATCAATAAAATAAGTTTTTAATGAAGGTTTGACATTCTTTTTTTTGCAGTAATTTGAACAAGCATTAAAAAAACGTTTAGCTTTACTAGTTTCTTTTTCAGTAGAATTATCATTTAATTCTTCTGTATTCATTTTTCCTCCTTAAAAATTTACTCCTAGTGCTATAGTTTTTCTAATAGCTTGACCTACACAATCGTATATCTTAGTAGCTAGGGCTACTAATTTTTCTTAAATATTCTAATAAAATTATTATAATGTGTAAAGACAAATCTTTTGTAAAACGTTTACAATTATTTAATTTATTAAAAACAAAATAATTATTAAAATTTACTGAATTACATATAAAAGAGGCTAAAAAATAAATCGCTTACATTGACTTTTACAATTAATAAAAGTATAATTGAAGTGGTGAAAAATTTTCATCTACAATATTAATAAAAGAGGTAAAAAAATGAAAAAATTCGATGTTTTAAGTCGTATGGCTAGCGTTGGTGTTGTCGCTGTTGTACGTGCTGAAAGTACAGAAAAAGGTTTAAAAATTTCTGAAGCTTGTATTGCTGGTGGAGTTACTGCTATTGAAGTGACTTATACAGTACCTGGTGCAGGTGAAATTATCTCTAATTTAGTTAATAACTATAAAGATAATGAAAGTGTTTTAATTGGTGCTGGTACAGTTTTAGATACTGAAACAGCTCGTTCTGCTATTTTAAATGGTGCTAAATTTATTGTTAGCCCTTGTTTTGATGTAGAAGTAGCTAAATTATGTAATAGATATCAAGTTCCTTATGTACCTGGTACACAAACAGTATTAGAAGTAAAGATGGCTCTAGATGCTGGTTGCGATGTAATTAAAGTATTCCCTGGTGATATTTTAGGACCTAGATTCATTAAAGATGTTAAAGGACCACTTCCTTATGCTAATTTAATGCCTTCTGGTGGTGTTGATTTAGATAATATTCCAGATTGGATTAAAGCTGGTGTAGTATGCGTAAGTGCTGGTTCAAGTTTAACAGCCCCTGCTAAGAAAGGTGATTATGCTGGTGTTACTGAACTTGCTAAAAAGTTCGTAGAAGCTGTTAAAGCAGCAAGAGCTAGCAAATAATTGTTATGAAAGAGAAGATCGTTACATTTGGAGAGATAATGTTACGACTTTCTACTCCGGATTACGCTACTATTAATCAATGCCATAGTTTTATTGTTAATTATGGTGGCGGAGAAGCAAATGTTGCTGTAGCATTATCACATTTAGGACATAATTGTTACTTTATGTCTAAATTGCCTCCTAATCAACTAGGGGATGGCGCGATTGCTCATTTAAAAGCTAATGGTGTTAATACAGATTATATTGTTAGAGGTTCTTCAACTTTAGGTATTTATTTTTTAGAAACAGGTTTTGGAGGAAGACCATCTAAAATTATTTATAACCGTAAACACAGTGCAATCACTAGAGTTCAAGTAGGAGAGTTTAATTGGGAAGAAATATTTAAAGATGCTACGTGGTTCCATATTAGTGGTATTACTTTAGCTTTAGGTGAAAGAGTTAGAACGGTGGCATTAAAGGCTGTTCAAGAAGCTAAAAGACATAATGTTAAAGTTTCTTTTGACTTTAATTATCGTTCTAAATTATGGACTATTGAAGAAGCAAAACCTATTTATCAACAATTTATGCATTATGTTGATATTGTATTTGCAAGTTTCTGGGATGCTAATACCATTCTAGAGATTCCATTAGATCCTGAACTTGAAAATGCTACATTATCGGAAAAACGTCGTAATGTATTCCCTAAAATGATTAAAAAATATAATTTAAATTATATCTTTGGTACTGATAGAGTTGTTTACGCTGCTACTGATAACAGTTTAGCTGCATACTATTTTGCACTTAAAGATAATGAATTAACTTGGGAATTAACTCCACCTATTAGATTTAATATCTTTGATCGTATAGGTGGTGGAGATGCTTTTGCATCTGGAGTAATTCATGGTTTATTGAAAGATTTTGATAATCCTGAATATGCAGTTAGATTTGGTTTAAGTACAAGTGTATTAAAACATACTATTTATGGCGATGCTGCTATCTTCTCTAAAGAAGATGTTGAACAATTTATGGCAGCTAATAATAGTGCTGAAGTTGAAAGGTAATTTATTATGATTGTAGGAAAATTAAAAGATATAGCACATTATAAAGGCTTAAGTAAAAACATAGATACAGCTATTGATTTCGTGTTAAATAATGATTTATTAGCTTTACCTAAAGGTAAAACTGAAATTGATGGTAATAATGTTTATGTAAATCGTGACACTTATGTTGCTCGTCCTTTAGAAGAATGTTATTTTGAAGGACACAATAACTATTTAGATATGCAAATAGTTTTAAAAGGTAAAGAAGGGTTTGGTTACACTCATATAAGTGATCCGGGTTTAGTTCAAACAACACCTTATAATGATGCTAAAGACGTTACTAAATATCAAAACAAGGCTTTAAATGAAATATATGTCACTTTAGAAGAAGGGTTTGCTCTTGTTTTCCCAGAAGATATTCATTTAGCAAAATTAGATGTTGATGGACAAACAGTTGAAAAAGCTGTTATAAAAATTAAATTAGACAAATAATAAGGAGAAAATTAAAATGGCAAAAATTGTTACTTTAGGCGAAATTATGTTGAGATTATCTACACCTGGTAATACTCGTTTCGTTCAATCTGATTCATTTGATGTAGTTTATGGTGGTGGGGAAGCTAACGTTGCAGTAAGCTGTGCAAATTATGGTCATGATGCTTACTTTGTAACTAAAGTACCTACTCATGAAATTGGTCAATGTGCAGTTAATGCATTACGTCGTTATGGCGTTAATACTAAATATATTGCTCGTGGCGGTGATAGACTTGGTATTTACTATTTAGAAACTGGTGCTTCTATGCGTGCTTCTAAAGTTATTTATGACCGTGCTAATAGCTCAATTGCTGAAGCTAATCCTAGTGATTTTGATTTTGATGCAATTATGGAAGGTGCTGATTGGTTCCATTGGTCAGGTATTACACCAGCTATTTCTGATAAAGCTGCTGAATTAACTAAATTAGCATGTGAAGCTGCTAAACGTCATGGCGTAACTGTATCATGTGATTTAAACTTCCGTAAAAAACTATGGACAAGTGAAAAAGCTATTTCAATTATGCGTCCTTTAATGCAATATGTTGATGTTTGTATCGGTAATGAAGAAGATGCAGAATTATGTTTAGGTTTCAAACCAGATGCAGATGTTACTAGTGGTAAAACTGATGCTGAAGGATATAAAGAAATCTTTAAACAAATGGCTGCTAAATTTGGTTTCAAATATGTTGTTTCAACATTAAGAGAATCTTTCTCAGCAACTCATAATGGTTGGAAAGCTTTAATTTACAATGGTAAAGAATTCTATCAATCTAAACGTTATGACATCAACCCTATTATTGATAGAGTTGGTGGTGGCGATTCATTTAGTGGTGGTTTAATCCATGGTTTATTAACTTATCCAACTGATCAAGGTAAAGCATTAGAATTTGCTGTTGCTGCATCAGCTTTAAAACATACAATTAATGGTGACTTTAACTTAGTATCTACAGCTGAAGTAGAAGCTTTAGCTGGTGGTGATGCTTCTGGTCGTGTTCAACGTTAATTAATATTAAAAATGTATAAAATGTTATGTTAACATAACGTTTTAGATAGCGAGGTATTTATGGAAAAATATATTACTTTAGCTAACGGTGTGAAGATGCCTATTTTAGGTTTAGGTACTTTTAAAGCGAGTGAAGGTAAGTCTTGTTATGAGGCTTGCCTTGAAGCTTTAAAAATAGGTTATCGTCATATCGATACAGCTATGGGTTATGGTAATGAAGAGAGTGTTGGGAAGGCAATTAAAGATAGTGGAGTAAAAAGGGAAGATATTTTTGTCACTACTAAACTTTACCCAAGTAAAATTGGTTATAAGAGTGCTAAAGTTAATTTAGAAGAATCTCTTAAACGACTAGGTCTTGATTATGTAGATTTATATCTTATTCATTGGCCAAGTGCTAATGATAAAGTTAATATTCATACTTGGCAAGCCTTTGAAGAACTATATGATGCCGGGCTAACTAGAGCAATAGGAGTTTCTAATTTCAATATAAATCATTTAGATCACCTATTACCTAATGTTAGAATTAAACCAATGATTGATCAAGTCGAGTTACATCCATATTTGCCTCAATTCCCATTGGCAAAATACTTAGATGATAAAGGTATTTGCCTTGAATCATATGGACCATTTGCTAAAGGAATGGTTTTTGAAGATGAAACATTAAAAAAACTTGCAGTTAAGTACAATAAACCAGTTGCCAATATTGTGACTCGTTGGGGGATAGAACGTAATATAGTTATGATACCTAAATCTGTTACCCTAGACAGAATTGTTAGCAATTTTGATGTATTTTCTTTCTCCCTCACAAAAGAAGATATTCAAATAATTGATAAGCTAAATTGTGGTAAAAGACTATACACAGACCCTAATAATTGTCCTTTCTGCCCAATGGAGGAATACGAGATATGCGATTAGGTGTAAGAGTACATGATTTAGGGCGTAATACGCCTTTAGAATTAGCTAGACAAGTAAAAGAAATTGGTTTTGATTGTGTTCAATTAGTTTTAAATAAAGCTATCCTTAATGAAAATAGCCTCCCTACTTATTTAGATGATGAAAAAGTCGAAGCAATTTATAAATGTTTTAGTGAAAAAGGTATTGAAATTGCAATGCTTGGAGCTTACTTTAACCCAGTTCATGAGAACAAGGAAAAGGTTAAAGTTGGTGTAGAGAATTTTAGTAATTTTCTTACCTATGCTAATAAATTTCATGCTGGTTACGTTGGTAGCGAAACTGGTTCCTTTAGCAATGATCCCTGGGTATATCATCCATTTAATAGAACAGAAGAAGGTTTCAAACAAAGTGCTGATGTGTTTAAACAATTAGCTAAAGTTGCTGAAGCTAATAATGCTAAAATGGCACTTGAAGGTGCCTTTGGTCACGTTTGTTATGAACCTAAAGTTTTACGTAAAATGTATGATTATATCGGTTCAAATAGTTTATATTTTACAATTGATTTATATAATTACCTTGATATTTCTAATTATCAAAATTATTTAGATATCTTAGATGAGGCAATAGCTGTTTTAGGTGATAGAACTGTTATTTTCCATCTTAAAGATTTTATTGTTGAAAATGGTAAATTAGTAAAAAAAGATGTTGGTCAAGGTATGATTGATTATAAAATTGTTCTTAAAAAATTACTTGATTGTAACCCTAGTGCTTATTTCATTTTTGAAGGTAATAGTAAAGATGGTATGCAAGCAAGTTATGATTTCATTAAGAAAATAGAAAATGAGGTTATTAGATGAAATTAGAGGTTAGATATGCCAATCATCCTAACGATTCTAAAAATTATGATACTGCTAAATTAAGAGCTAATTATTTAGTTGAGGAAGTATTTAAAGCAGATGATATTTTACTAGTATATTCTCATCAAGATAGAATTATTGCTGGTGGTGTTATGCCAGTTAGTAAGGCTTTAAAACTTGAAACTAGTGATGAACTTCGGGCAGCATATTTTTTAGAACGTCGTGAACTTGGTATTATTAATATCGGTGGCAATGGTGTTGTGACTTTAGATGGAAAAAAATATGAAGTAAAATCTAAAGATGGATTATATGTAGGAATGGGAACTAAAGATGTAGTTTTTGAATCAGTAGATCCTAATAACCCTGCTAAATTTTATATTGCTTCAAGTCCGGCTCACAAGACTTATCCGACATACTATATTGATTTTGAAAAAGCTAACCATCGTCCATGTGGTGATTCTGAAACTTTAAATAAAAGAGTTATAAATCAATATATACATCCAGATGTATGTAAATCATGTCAACTAGCTATGGGTATGACTGACCTTGCACCTGGTAGTGGTTGGAATACTATGCCTTCACATACCCATGAGAGAAGAATGGAAGTATACTTTTACTTCAATATTAAACCTGGTCAAGTTGTTTTCCATATGATGGGAGAACCAAAAGAAACTAGACATATTGTTATGCAAAATGAACAATTAGTTATTTCACCAAGTTGGTCAATTCATAGTGGTATTGGAACTTCAAATTATTCTTTTATTTGGGCTATGTGTGGTGAAAATCAAGAATTTGATGATATGGATAATATAGATAATACTGATTTAAGATAGGAGTATATTAAAATATGAATATGAATGATTTTAGATTAGATGGTAAAGTAGCTTTAGTTACTGGTGCTTCATATGGTATAGGTTTTGCTATTGCTAGTGCGTTTGCTGAAGCTGGTGCTACTATCGTGTTTAATGACATTAAACAAGAATTAGTTGATAAAGGGTTAGCTGCTTATAAAGAAGCAGGTATAAAAGCTCATGGATACGTATGTGATGTAACAAATGAAGAACAAGTAGCTTCATTTATTGCTCAAGTAGAAAAAGAAGTAGGCGTTATTGATATCTTAGTTAATAATGCTGGTATTATTAAACGTATTCCTATGTGTGATATGACAGCTGCTCAATGGCGTCAAGTTATTGATATTGATTTAACTGGCCCATTTATTATGGCTAAAGCTTGTATTCCTAGCATGGTTAAAAAAGGTCATGGTAAGATTATTAACATTTGTTCAATGATGTCTGAATTAGGTAGAGAAACTGTTTCTGCTTATGCAGCTGCTAAAGGTGGCTTAAAGATGTTAACTCGTAATATTTGTTCAGAATATGGTGGTGCTAATATCCAATGTAATGGTATTGGACCTGGTTACATTGCTACTCCACAAACAGCTCCTTTAAGAGAAAGACAAGCTGATGGTAGTCGTCATCCATTTGATCAATTCATTGTTTCAAAAACACCTGCTGGTCGTTGGGGTAATGCTGAAGATTTACAAGGACCTGCAGTATTCTTAGCTAGTGATGCTTCTAATTTCGTAAATGGTCATATCCTTTATGTTGATGGTGGTATCTTAGCATATATTGGTAAACAACCTGAATAGTAAAATTCTCTAGTTCTCTTACGAACTAGAGTTTTTTTATTAACTTCGTTCATATATATAAATTATTTTCACAATTAAAATAGTTTATTGACAAAAAAATTAAAAGCGCTATCATATAAGTAGATAGAAACATTTTTTAACAATGAGGTGTCTAAAATATGCGTAAAATTTATATATTTTTATCTACTATCTTAGCTATATTAATATTAACTAGTTGTAATAATGAAATAAATATAGGTGATGAAATAATTAAAGATGGTTTAATTTATGAAGTAGTTGATGTAAGTGATTATCGTTTTGATTTACCAGTATATGAAAATGAATCTGATTCTTTTTGGCATGGCTATTATTATATAGATATGACATTAGAAGAAGAATATTTACCTTTAAAACAATATAATTTAAATAATATTAATGATATTAACAAAGATATGTATAGGTATTATCCTTATGATAATGATCAAATATTAGATACAAGTTTACCTTATACTTTATTAGCTTATAATATTTATTATAATTATGCTACTACACATCAAATTGATAAGGCATTAATTATAAAAGGTTATACAAAAGATATTAAAAATGATGTGGTTATACCTGATTCGATTAATGGTATAAGTGTAATGGCTTTAGGATATAAATCTTTAGCCAACTTAAATATAAACTCATTAAACATAGAAAGAGATTTATTAATATTACCATATGCTTTAAGTAACGTTAGAATAAATGAACTAAATATAACCCCAACATATAAAGAACTATCTACTTATTTATTTTCATGTGCTATTAGTAATTCATATATAAATAACATTAATATCAATTCTTTTGTCAGTTTAGGTGATGCCGCTATTTATAATAGTCAAATTAATAATTTATCTATCTATTATATTTATTCAAAATATAATTTAGATACAACGATGCCTGAAAAATATGGATTAATAAATATTATAAAACCATTAATCTATAATTCCTTAATTAATAATATTAATTCAGACTATCTTACAAAATATAATGATATTTATTATACAGCTAATTTATATTCTGATGATTGTTATCCTTTTTATATTCCTAATATAAAAGAAGTAAATGATTATTATATAAACATCAATGAATTAGCATTACTTAATAAATGTTATTATCAAAATGGTAATGCCTATTATTATGATTACTACTTAGAACAGTTTAAACAACAAGATGTTACTATTCATGTTTTAAATTCAAAAGCTTTAACAATTAAAGATAATTATTTATATAAAAATGATGATAAGCTACAAATAAGACTTTTAGAAATTACTTCAAATATAAAAATAGAATATCTTTCCTTACCTAATTCCTAAAAATTTAGAGTGATTTTCTTCACTCTATTTTTTTATTAATATAAATTAGTTTTACTAAACTTTAAGTTATTTTTTAGCTTTATGAAAACGTTTACTAAAAGAGACAAAATTATAAAAATATATTGTAATATGATTAGAAAAAAGTATAATTTACATTGAATTTTTTAAAGAAAGGATCATCATTGATGACAAGGGGATATAGAGGTGCCTGAACCGCTTATTAAATTAGAAAATATTGTAAAATCTTATGGGGATGTTACAGTTGTTAAAAATATTGATTTAACTATTTATAAAAATGAATTTGTAACATTACTTGGTCCTTCTGGATGTGGTAAAACAACAACGTTAAGAATGTTAGCTGGTTTTGAAAAACCAGATAGTGGTAGAATAGTTGTTAATAATAAAATTATTAATGACTTACCATCTTACGCCAGACCTATTAATACAGTTTTTCAACGTTATGCTTTATTTCCACATTTAAATGTATTTCAAAATATAGCTTTTGGAATTAAAAATAGAGGATATAAATTTATCTTGAATTTTTATGGTGGTAAAGAACATGTAATTGAAGAGATAAAAAAAGAAAATCCTAATTTAAAGAAAGTTAGTTATTTTAAAATTCGTAAATATTTAAATAAGTGTATTACTAAATCAGTTAAGCATGCTTTAGAACAAGTTAATTTATCAGGCTTTGAAGAAAGAAACATTAATCAAATGTCTGGTGGCCAAATGCAAAGAATTGCCATAGCTAGAGCTATTGTTTTAAAACCACAAATCTTATTATTAGATGAACCTTTGGCGGCTTTAGATTTAAAATTAAGACAAAATATGCAATATGAATTAAAAGAAATGCAAAGAGATTTAGGAATTACGTTCGTTTATGTTACACATGATCAAGAAGAAGCTATGACGATGAGTGACAGAATCGTAGTTATGAATGATGGTATTATTCAACAATTAGGTACACCTAAAGATATTTATAACGAACCGGAAAATAGATTTGTTGCTAAATTTATTGGTGAATCTAATATTGTTAGAGGTACATATTTAAAAAAGGATTTAGTTCGTTTTATGAATGTTGATTTTAAATGTGTTGGCTATGAATTTAATGACAATGAAGAAGTTGATGTTGTCATCAGACCAGAAGATTTTGATGTGGTGCCACTTGATAGAGCTAAACTTGTAGGTGTTGTTACATCATCAATATTTAAGGGTGTTCATTACGAATTATGCGTAGATATCGATAATATTGAATTTGTTGTTCATACTTATGAAGATGTTAAAGTAAACGAAAAAGTTGGTTTATCAGTTGATCCATATGAAATATGTTTAATGAAGGTAGACGGGACATGCAAAAAGATCGTAAGCTATTAAAAAGTTTAGAAAATATGCCATCTCCCTATAAACTTGAAAGATTGGCTATTCCTTATCGTTTTTGGCTATATTTACTAGCTTTAATTCCAATGTTCATAATGGTTATATTAATGTTTATTGATACAGAAGGTATTTCTTTATCAGAGGCTAGTTTTACTTTTGCTAATTTTACGGTTTTAGCTGAACAAAGTGTTTTAGTAGCTTTTTATAATAGTTTTAAATTTAGTTTTTTAACAACTATTATATGTTTATTTTTTGGCTACATAATTGCTTATAGTTTAGCTAAATCTAAATTAAAACATAAAGGTGGTATATTATTACTATTAATATTGCCAATGTGGACAAATATTTTATTAAGAATAGAAGCATTGTCTAATATTATGCAGCCACATAATATTATAACTAATATGCTTGGTATAACAGGTTTTGATCTTCTAGGTACTGATACAGCGATTGTAGTTGGCTTAGTTTTTACATATTTACCATTTGTTATTTTACCTATTTATAATACTTTAGAAAAAATAGACCCTTCTCTTGAAGAAGCTGCCCTTGATTTAGGAATGACAGAAACTAAAAAATTTTGGAAAGTTGTCTTCCCACTTAGCACTAAAGGTATGGTTTCCGGAGCTATTATGGTTTTCTTACCATGTTTTTCTGGTTTTGCCGTACCACGTATTTTAGGTGCTGGTAATGTTTTATTAATAGGAAACATTATTGAACAAAACTTTTCAAATATGAATTATAATATAGGCTCTGTATTAGCGGTTGTTGTTTTAGTTTTAATACTTGGTTCTATCTTACTTATTAATAAATTTGATAAGGAAGGAGATACGTTATTATGACATATGAAGTTGCTAAAATTGAAGACTATGGTTTTAAACAACATAAGGCATTAAAAGTATTATGGAAAATATTCAAAGTTGTAGCTATTATTTTTACTATTTTAATGCTATATATATCTATAATAATTATTGCACTACAATCATTTAATGCTAGTAGAAGTACAACTGAATTTACAGGATTTACTTTTGATTGGTATATGCAAATGTTTGATAATAGCTTGTTAACTGATTCAATAATTAATACTTTTATTGTTAGTGGTTCAGCTACTTTAATTTCAACTTTCTTAGGTACATTTATTGCGGTTGGTATATTTTATTTACCAAAGAAGAAAAGGCAAAAATTGTTGTTATTAAACAACATTCCATTATTAAATGCTGATATAGTTACAGGTGTAACTTTAATGCTTTTATTTAGTTTATTATTACCAATTTTCCCTTATTTCTTTGGCTTTACTACATTATTATTAGCTCATGTTTTCTTTACCTTACCATATATTATTTTAAGTGTATTACCTAAACTAAAAGAAATGGATCCTAATTTAATGGATGCTGCTACAGACCTTGGAATAAAACCTTTTAAAGCTTTACTTAAAGTTATTATTCCATCAGTTAAAAGTGGTATTTTTAGTGGCTTAGTTTTAGCGTTCACTGTTTCTTTTGAAGACTTTGCTGTTAGCTATTTTACAACAGGTAATGGTTTTGATAATATGTCTATTTGGATTTATTCATCAATTGGTAGAAGAAGTTTATTCCCTGGCGTTTATGCTTTTTCAACGTTATTAACATTGTTAGGTATAGTAGCAGTTTTAGTTTATACATTTGTTGGAAAGGGGAAAAAGAAGAGTCATGAAAAAAATATTTAGTTTCTTAGCTCTCATTTTAATCCTTTTCGTTAGCAGTAGTTGTTCAGGTAGAGAAAAACTATTGATACTAAATTGGGGAGAATATATTAATGATGAAGTTGTACAAAACTTTGAAAATGAATATAATTGTGATGTTGTAATATCTTTAGCTGATTCTAATGAATTATTTTATTCAAAAGTAAAATCAGGAACAACTGTTTTTGATATTGTCGTCCCATCAGATTATATGGTAGAAAAAATGTATCAAAATGATTTATTATTAGAATTAGATTTTAGTAAAATTCCAAATTATTCATATGATGCTTTTTTACCAGGTGTTCAAGGAATATTAGATGATTTAAATGAAAGAATAAATGGTCTAACTAATTATTTTGTTCCATATTTTTGGGGGACTTGGGGTATTATGTATAATAAGACAAATGAAGAATTATTAGATACTATAGCTAATGTATCTAATCCTTATTCTTTATTGTTTGATAGAAGTATCTTACCAAGTAACACTCGTATTGGAATGTATGAAACACCTCGTTATGCCTATTCAGCAGCAATGTTTTATAATAATTTAAATGTTAATGAAGAAAGTGATATTAATTTAGCAGCGTTTGAAGAAACTCTTAATAATATTCACTTTGATATGTGGGGTACTGACACCTTAAAAAAGGCTGTATCTGCTAATAATTTAGATTTAGCCTATATGTGGACTGGTGATTTTTTAGATATGTTATATACTGAACTTGAAGAATCAACTGATATTTCAACATTGACATTTGATATTTTAATTCCAGATAATACAATTGCCTTTATGGATAACTTAGTAATAACTAAAAAAGCACGACATGTTGATTTAGCTTATAAATTCATTAATTATTTACTAGAACCTGAAAATGCCTATTTAAATGCTAATGTAGTTGGTTATTGTACACCTTTACAAGCCACTTATGATATGATTGTTAATTATGAACCAAATGAAAATAATCCAGATAATATATGGCTTACTAATTTTGCTTATGCTGTTAGTACTTATTATCCTATTTTACCAAATAAAGAATATAAGGGTACTGTATTAGCAAACATATCAAGAGAGTATTTAAATGATATAACGATGATTTGTAATAATTCAAAAGTATAAATATTATAGTAGTATAAAACCTCCTAGTTTAAATATCATTAACTAGGAGGTTTTATTAACTAACAATTATTAAATCATTATACATAAGATTATAATTATTAGCATCGTAAAGTGTATAAGAAACGTTATCTTTAGTTATAGTGTTACCTACATTATAATTTTTATTACAACTTGATAAACATAAAGTAGATAATAAGATTATTATAAAAATACATTTTTTTATAATTATTAAAACCTCACAAATATATATGTTAATGTCAATATAAAAATAAGACTGTTATAGCTGGTGGTATTATCCTGATTATTATAGGTCTTGAAATCTTTATTACTAGTTTTTATAAAATATTTCTAATAGACTCTCTAATTATAATATCTGAAAATATAACAATTCTTTGATTTGTTCTATTCATTAACATACTGACAAGCAAGTCAAAAGCTCTATTTCCTATTAGATCTAGGTCTTGACGGACTGTAGTTAAAGGCGGAGTAAAATAGCTAGCTATTTCAAGATCATCATAACCAGTGATTGAAATATCTTCAGGGCAACTAATCCCAATATCTTTAAGTCCTCTAATTAGACCTATTGCGATACTGTCTGATGAACAAACTATAGCTGAAACATCAGTATTTTTGAAAAAAGATGCGGCTTTATAACCTGATTCTTCATTATATGAACCAAAATAAATATAATTTGGATTATAGGCTATACCATTCATTTCAAGTCCAATAATGTAACCTGCATATCTTTCGTTAGATATAAAAGAGCTCCTATCACCATGAATAAAACCAATTTTATTATGACCTTTATTATGTAATAGAGTTACTAATTTAGAAATTGTATTTAAATTTTCATTGTTTATTGTAGATATTTTATCACCTTCAACTATATTATCAAATAAAACAGTAGGTATATTAGTTCCTTTAATTTTATTCAATAAGGGACTTTCATAATTTAATCCTAAAATAAAGGCCCCATCAAAATGATTATCTTTTAAATAATCATCATAACTTTCCCCAATTTGATGAGCACTTACTTGAATCACTTCAAAATTATTTTCCCCAGCATATTTTGAAAAAGCGGCACTAAGCGCCATAAATAAACTAGAAGGATTTGTTAAATTATCAACACTGTGGATAATACATAACCTTCTTTTTTTTGTCGTCTTTAGTCTTTGGTCTCTAGCTTTATAACCAACCTTTTTAGCATAGTCTAGAACTAGCTGTTTAGTTTCATTAGAGACATCAAAAGCACCATTTAATGCCTTAGAAACTGTAGAGACTGATAGATGCAAGTCGTAGGCTATGTCTTTTATTTTCATATTAATCTCACATTCCTTTCTCATGTGTCGAAGACACACATAGCTATGAAAATAATTTTTTGTTATAAGCTAAGCATGAGGAGCTATTGTAAACTATAGATCACGTTTATGCCCTTTTTATGCTCGTGCTTAGATTAAATACATTTTATTTTCAGGCTATCACCATTACTATTATATACTAATTTATGCTTTTTTCAATTTATTTTCGAAATTTTTTCGAAAATAAATGCGTTATTTTGAGATTTTTCGAAAACAAGTAAAAACGCTTGCAAATTTTTTTTATTAGTTTAAAATAATACATGTGAAAACGTTTTATAAAAAAGGGGTAATTTATATGAAAGAAAAAGAAAGAAAGGCTGGACTACTTTTACATATTAGTTCATTACCTAGTAAATATGGAATAGGAACATTAGGAGAAGAAGCTTATCATTTTGTAGATTGGCTAAAAAAAGCTAAATTAAAAATTTGGCAAGTTTTGCCGATTGTTCCAACTAATTATGGTGATTCTCCTTATCAATCTGTATCTTCTACAGCCCTAAATTATTATTTTATAGACTTTGATATTTTAAGAGAAAAAGGATTATTAAAATTAAGTGATTACAAAGATGTTAAATTAGGTTATGAAGATAATAAAGTAGATTATAGCTTGCTTTTTAATGGTAAAATAGGAATGTTATATAAAGCTTTCTTAAATTTTGATAGTAACAATAAAGACTTTTTAGATTTTGTAGCTAAAGGAGAATATAAAGATTTTGCAGTTTTTATGACTATTAAGAAGATTCATAACTATATATCTTGGGATAAATGGGATAAAACATATCAAAATTATTCTAAAGAATTAGAAGAAGGAATTATTAATGATTATTATAAAGAATACTTATTTTGGGTTTGGACTCAATATGAATTTTTAGATGAATGGAACAAATTACATAAATATGCTAACGATAATGGTATCGAGATAATGGGTGATATGCCACTTTATATTGCTTATGATAGTGTTGAAGTTTGGATGCATCCTGAAATGTTCTTGCTTGATCAAAATAAAGTTCCAACTTTAGTAGCAGGTTGTCCACCAGATGCCTTTACTGAAGATGGTCAGTTATGGGGTAATCCAATCTATAATTGGCAATATATGAAAGATAATGGTTATAAATGGTGGAATGAGAGAATATCAAAAGCTTTTGACCTATATGATATTTTAAGAATAGATCATTTTAGAGGATTTGATAGATATTATGCTATACCATATGGACATGTAAACGCAAGAAAAGGTAGTTGGCTAGATGGACCTAAATTTGATTTATTTAAAGATAAATTAGACCTTAATATTGTAGCGGAAGACTTGGGCACAATTGATGAGGGTGTTAGAACCTTAATGAAGCAAGTAGGATATCCTGGCATGAAGATAATTGAGTTTGCTTTTGATGGCCATAGTGATAATGAACATAAACCATCAAATTACACTAATAATTATATTGTCTATACAGGTACCCATGATAATATGCCTTTGTATCAATATATTTTAGACTTAAAAGAAGAAGAACTTGAGATTTACTATAAAGATTTAGAAAAAGAATGCGAACTTCTAAATGTTCAATATTTAGGTGAAGAACCACATAAATTAGTTGAATGTGTAATTGAACTTGCTTATGCATCTAAAGCAGATACTTGTATAATTCCAATGCAAGACTTATTATGTCAAGATGGCAAATCTAGAATGAATCTACCTTCTACAGTTTCGACTGATAACTGGTCTTACCGAATTTTAAAGGAGAATTTGTCAAATGAATTAGCTTTAAGACTTGCTAGCTTGGTGACAAAATATAGGAGGTAAAAATGGATTATACAAAAGAAATAGAAGAACTGATGAGGTTAGAATATCAAATAGATGTAAAAGAAGCTAATGTTAAACAGCTTTATAATGTAATATCTAAATTAATAATGTTAAAAGTAAGTAATGATTGGCATAATACAAGATGTTCAGACATTAAGAAATGTGGTTATCTCTCTGCCGAATTCTTAATAGGACGACTTGTATATGCTAACTTACTAAATATGAAAATGACTGAAGATGTTAAAAACGCACTAGCTAATTTTCATATTGATTTAAATGAATTTGAAGAAGTTGAAGATGCCGCTTTAGGTAATGGTGGTCTCGGAAGGCTTGCAGCTTGTTTTTTAGAATCAGCAGCCACTAAAGGTATTCCTTTAGATGGTTATGGCATAAGATATCGTTTCGGTTTGTTTAAACAAAACTTTATCAATGGTTTTCAAAATGAAGAAGCTGATGATTGGCTAAAGTGGGGTGACCCATTCTCAATTAGACGTGATGAAGATGCAAGAATAGTTGAATTTTCAGATATGAAGGTAAAGGCTATCCCTTATGACATGCCAGTTATTGGTTATGATAGTAAGGTAGTTAATACTTTAAGACTATGGCAAAGCGAAGCTTATGAAGGTTTTGATTTTAAAGCCTTTGATAATATGCAAGGTAGCGAAAATGCAATTAATGAATATAATGCTAAAGAAATCACAGCTGTCTTATATCCTAATGATAATACATATCTTGGCAAAGTTTTAAGATTAAGACAAGAATATTTTATGGTTTCGGCCTCACTTCAAGATGTTTTAGCTAAATATAAAACTAAAAAACATAGTTTAAAAGATATAGCTAAATATCAAATATTCCAATTAAATGATACTCATCCAACTCTAGCTATACCAGAATATTTAAGATTGTTACAAAAAGAAGGTTTGTCTTTTAATGAAGCTTTAGAGATATGTCATCAATCATTTAACTTTACTAATCATACAATAATGGGTGAAGCATTAGAAAAATGGCCAGTTGAGATGTTAGAAAAATATTTACCTGATGTATTAACTGAAATTATCAAATTACAAGATATTATTGATAACACATTAGATAATACTAAATATTACATTATTAAAGATAATTTAGTACATATGGCTAATCTAGCAATCTTTGTAGCAGCTAAAGTAAATGGGGTAGCTGAAATTCATACTAATATTTTAAAAGCGGATACTTTTAAAGATTGGTATAACTTATATCCCGATAAGTTTGAAAATGTAACAAATGGAATAACGCCAAGAAGATGGTTAGTATTGAATAACCCAAATTTAACTAAAGAAATTTGTTCTTTAATTGGAGATAAATGGATTTGTAATTTAGATGAATTATCTAAAGTCAAAAGCTATGTAACTGATAAAAGATTCTTAGAAAAATTTAAAATTATAAAACAAAAAAATAAAAAGATTTTAAGTGATTATATTTATAAACATGATAACATCTTAATACCAACTGACTTTATGTTTGATGTTCAAGTAAAAAGATTACACGAATATAAAAGACAACTTTTAAATGCCTTTAGCATTCTATATATCTATTATGGTATTAAAGATGGCTCAATTAAAGACTTTAAACCTACAGCCTTTATTTTTGGTGCTAAATCAGCACCAGGTTATTATATGGCTAAAGCTATTATTAAATATATTAACACGATCGCGGACTTAGTAAATAATGATCCTGATGTTAGCAAAATATTAAAAGTTGTGTTTGTAGCTAACTATAATGTATCGTATGCTGAAAAAATAGTTTGTGCAGCTGATTTATCTGAACAAATTTCAATGGCCGGAATGGAAGCTAGCGGAACCTCTAATATGAAGTTTATGTTAAATGGTACCCCTACAATTGGGACACTAGATGGAGCTAATGTTGAGATAGCAGAAGAAGCTGGTTTTAATAATAACTACATTTTTGGCTTAAATGTTAGAGAAGTAGCTAAAGTAAAAGAAAATTATAATCCTTATGAATTATTAGAAAATAATCCAAAATTAAAAAGAGTGGTTGAATCTTTAATTGATGGTACACTTGATGATTTAGGAAGCGGGGTATTTAAAGCTATTTATGATTCATTATTAAATGGCAACAACCCAGATAATTATTTAGTTTTAGCAGATTTTGATTCTTATATTAAAACTAAATTAATAGCCAATCAAGAGTATGGTAGAGATATATTCTATGAAAAATGTTTAATAAATATGGCATCAGCCGCTAAATTTTCATCAGACCGTTCAATTCTTGATTATAATAAACTGATTTGGCATCTAAAATAAACTTTAGTTTTTTTAGGTAAAAAATATAAGGGGGAGGTTATACATAACAAACATTTATTTTGATTTATATGGAACTTTAATAGATATTTGTACAGATGAAGAAGATATAACTTTTTGGGATAATTTTAGTAAATATGTTTCTAAATACAAAATATATAAACCTTTAAAACTAAAGAAAAAATATTATAAGTTAGTTAAAAAATTAGAAAAGAAAAAAGAAGAAATTGAACTAATTGATGTATTTACAAAATTATTTAAGGGAATAGATAAAATGTTAATAATTGATGATATAGCATATAATTTTCGCAAATTATCAACTAAATACATTAAATTATATGACGGGGTAATTGAACTATTAGAAGAACTAAAAAATAATAATGATTATAATCTTTATGTTTTATCAAATGCTCAAACAATCTTTACCTTAAAAGAATTAGAAGAATTAGGAATTAAAGATTATTTTAAGAAAATCTTCATATCAAGTGATTATGGTATTAAAAAACCTAATTTAGAATTCTTTAAAAAAGCCAAACTAAAAACCCCTATGGCTAGTCATTATTTAATGATAGGTAACGATTTAGAATGCGATATATTACCAGCTAAATCATTAAATTTTAAAACTATCTTTATAGAATCAAATTTAACACCAAAAAACGATTATAAAGAAAAATTAAAGGGGTTTGATTCTAAGAAGATAGCAAAATTAATTAAGGAAATTAATCTAGCAATAGATTAATCAAAACAGCAAATATTTTAATATTAGGAGGTAAAAAAAGGATGAAAAAATTATTTGCTTTAATGGGTGTTAGTTTATTAACACTAAGCTTAGCTGCCTGTGGTGGTGGCGGCGAAGAAAGTGATGGTCCAAAGACTATTAACTTAACTTATTCAGGTGCGGCATCTGACCAAGAATTTAATGAAAGTTTATTTGAAAAATTTAAACAATATCGTAAATCTTTAGGTGATGAAAATACTTATAATATCACATATGTAGCACATGGTGCTGATAAGGTTGATAGTGAAGTATTAGACTGGGTAGTAGGACCAGATGTATATGAATTTGCATCAGATAAAATTACAGTCTTATATCAAAAAGGTGCATTAGCTAGACTAGTTGGTGATAATGCTGATTTCGTAACAGAAAACAACTCAGAACTTGGTGTATCTTTAGCGACATTTAATGAAAACTTATATGCTTATCCATATACCGGTGATAATACATACTATGTTCAATATGATACATCATTCTATACAGCTGATGATGTTAAATCTATTGAAACTATGTTAGAAAAGGCAGCCGCAGCTGGTAAGAAAGTAGGTTATAACCTAGGTGAAGCGTTCTGGTCA
>CALUQZ010000014.1 GCA_944323055.1 uncultured Acholeplasmatales bacterium | reverse complement strand
GTAACCCTAATTTACTACCTTTAGTTATTTAATTATTTTCTACTTTGGACTGTCTACTTGACAGACCCCAGTTCAAAGACCTAGTTTTAATCAAAATATATTTCATCATCAACTAACTCATCATAAAAATCTTTTTCGTGACTAACTAAAATAACTGTTCCTGAAAAATTCTTTAAGGCATCAAATAACTCAAGCTTTGTCATAGGATCTAAATGATTAGTAGGTTCATCTAAAATTAAAATATTACTTTTTTTCATTGTCATTAAAGCAAGTCTAACTCTCGTTCTTTCTCCACCTGATAATTCTTTTATAGGCTTCAAACATAAATCGGCTCCAATTCCAACTTTTGCTAAAATGCTACGTAATTCTCCGTCTGTTTTTAGGTGATAAAAATATCTTAAATAATTAATAGGATTAACATCATCAAATTCGTTTTCTTCTTGTCTAAAATAATTAATATCTGCCGATAAATTCCACTTATAAGAACCACCTAAAGATTTTTGTTGACCTAAAATAGTTTTTAATAGCGTTGATTTGCCGACACCATTACGTCCTAAAATCGCAATCTTTTTGTTTTTATATAGTTTATAATTAAGTTCACCTAGTAATGGCTTATCATATCCTATCAACAAGTTATCTAATATCAAAACTTCTTCGCCAGTACTTTTAGAAAAAGGAAATGTAATATTGAGAGGAACTCGATTTTTAGGTTTTGGTAATTTTTCCATCCTCTCCAACATTTTTCGGCGTGATTGAGCCCTTTTTGTCGTAGTAGCTCTCACGATATTTTTAGCTATAAATGTTTCCATCTCTTTTATCTTTTTTTGTTCTTTATTATATTCTTTAAGATACGATTCTCTTCTAACTTCTCTTTCTTTTAAATAATTATCATAATTCATTTTATATTTAATAAATTGTTTATTATTTAGTTCATAAACAACATTAGCTATTTCTTTAATAAACGATTCATCGTGGCTAATGACAATAAAAGCGCCTGGAAAATTTTTTAAATATTTAGCTAGGAAATCTACTTGAACAGCGTCTAAAAAGTTTGTTGGTTCATCCAATAACAAAACATCAGGCTCCTCTAACATAAATTTTGCTAAATAAACCTTCATTTTTTCGCCACCTGATAAACTACTTATTAGTCTATTATTGTCAATATTATTAATTCCAAGTCCGTTTGTAACATTAGATATAGTTGAAGAAATAGCATAAAAATTATTTTCTTCTAATTCTTTATTAATTAATTCAATTCTTTTAGATAATTTATTAAATTCCTCTTCTGAAGCTGTACCAAGTAATTCATAACATTTAATTAAATCTTGTTCTTTTAGAAATAGTGATTTAAACGTACCGGTTAAATAATCAATTATTTTAATTTCATTATTCATCTCTAAATGCTGATCTAAATATGAATATTTAATGTGAGGTAACCAAGTTATTTTGCCACTATCAGGAATTAAATTCTTACTTATTAACTTCATAAAAGTTGATTTACCTACCCCATTTTCACCGACTATGACAACATGTTCTTTAACCTCTAAATGAAAAGAGACTTTTTGAAATAAATCGATATCTCGATATTTAAATTTTAATTCTTCAACATCTAAAATTCCCATATAATTACCTCGCTAATAAGATTTAGGTGTATTATAATATAGTCTTACAACAAGATTAGCTAATTTATTAATATTATCATCTAATCTATAATTAAAATAATTATTTACAATCTTTGTACCTTTTAAAAAATCATTATTAGATATACAAAAATTATAAATCTCTCTTAAAAACATCTCTGTCTCAATTAAATTAAGTTTATTTAAAGCAATTTTTTTAAGTTCATCTAGATATTTATTACTTATAAATTTACAATCTACATATTCTATTAATTCCTTATATTTAGGATACCTAATCTTATTATCTGTTTTAGTATCAGTTCCTTTAACTTTAGGATAAAACACTAAGTTAGAAACATTATATTCACTAGTTATTTTTCTATATGCACTAATAAAATCATCAATATAAGTATTTTTAAATTTTTCATTTAAAATAAATAATTTAAATACATCACTTTCGTTAAATATAGACCACATATTACAAGCATATATTTTAATTCCTAAGATATAATGATAAAGTTCATATTTTTCTTTAGAAATATTATTGCTTATATTATTAACAATATAACTAATATCACTAGGAATAATAAAACTATCACCATCTATATATCCACAACCAAAACTATTAATATTTAAAATATTAGCTACATTATTTTTAGTAATTTTAATAGTAATACCTCTTTTTAATATGTTAATCTCTTTCTTATTTAAAATAAAAAATATCTCATATATAGTTTCTTCTTTTAATATTTTATTATTTATAGCCTCTATAAGATCTTTTTTCTTATTTAAGTTATTATCATTATTAAAATAATATTTATATATATCTAATAAATCACTTAACTTTCTAAGACTTAGTAATTCTTTAAGTGTCATAAAATCACTTCCGTTTATTATTATATAGAAAAATAAATAAAATGCTAGAAAAAAGTAATTTAGCAAACTACTAAATTACTTTTATTAATTAACGAAGTTCTTTAATTTCTTCTTCTAAATATAATACAAATTCATCTAATGTCATAGTAACTTGTTCTTGAGACTTATGTTTACGATAAGTAATAGTTTTGTCATTTACTTCATTATCACCTATTACTAAAGTGTACGGAACTTTCTTTGTTTGAGCCTCTCTAATTTTATACCCTAATTTTTCACTACGATAATCTGTTTCTACTCTAATTTTATGATTTATTAAGAATTCTTTAACTTCTTCACAATAAGAAATATGTTTATCAGATACTGGGATTAATCTTACTTGATAAGGAGCTAACCAAGTTGGGAATGCTCCGGCATAATGTTCAGTTAAAATACCAATAAATCTTTCTAGACTACCAAATAAAGCACGGTGAGCCATAACCGGACGTTTTTTACTACCATCTTCTGCAATATAGGTTAAATCAAATCTCTCAGGTAAATTCATATCTAATTGAATAGTACCACATTGCCAAATTCTATTCATTGAATCACGTAATTTGAAATCTAGTTTAGGACCATAGAAGGCTCCATCACCAGGATTTAATTTATATTCAAATCCAGCTTGATGGCATGCATCGGCTAAAGCTTTTTCTGTTTTATCCCAAATAGCTATGTCACCTATATATTTCTTTTCTGGTCTTGTTGATAATTCAATATGGAAAGAAAGACCAAAGACATCATATACTTTCTTATATAAATTAATAATATTAGCTATTTCTGCTGTAATTTGTTCTTCTGTCATAAAGATATGAGCATCATCTTGAGTGAATGAACGTACTCTAAACAAACCAGATAAAGCACCGCTTGCTTCATGACGATGAACTAAACCAAGTTCAGCTAAACGAAGCGGTAAATCACGATATGAATGAATTTGATTTTTATAAACTAACATACCGCCTGGACAATTCATCGGTTTAATGGCAAATTCTTTATCATCAATAGTTGATGTGTACATATTTTCTTTATAATTAAACCAATGTCCACTTATTTCCCATAATTCTCTATTTAACATAATTGGAGTTTGAATAAATTGATATCCTGCTTTAGTATGAATATCCATCCAAAAATCTGTTAAAGCATTTTTCAACAACATACCTTTAGGTAACCAGAACGGAAAACCAGGACCATATTCAGATATCATAAACAAATCAAGATCTTTACCTATTTTACGATGGTCTCTTTCTTTTCTTTCCTCTACTAGTTTTAAATAATTAGTTAATTCACTTTCCTTAAAGAACGCTATACCATAAACTCTTGTTAACATTTCATTATTAGAATCACCACGCCAATAAGCTCCAGCCACATTTAATAACTTAAAATGTTTCAATTTACCTGTACTTAATACATGTGGTCCTCTACATACATCAACATAATCACCTTGAACATAAATGTTAACATTAGCATCTTCAATTTCATTTATAATATCTAGTTTATATTTATCATTTTTAAATAATTCTAAAGCTTCTTCTTTAGATACTACTTTATGTTCAAGTTTAATATCTTCATTTGCAATTTTATGCATTTCAGCTTCTATTTTAGCTAAATCATTAACTGTAATACTAGCACCATTAATAGCCATATCATAATAAAAACCTTCTTCAATTGTAGGACCTACCCCAAACATTGAACCAGGGTATAATCTTTTTACGGCATGAGCTAATAAATGAGCTGTACTATGATTTAAAACATCTATTCCTTCACTATCTTTAGTTGTTATTACTTCAAGTACGCCATCTTCTTCTAATGAATCACTTAAATTTTCTAATTTCCCATTAAATTTAACAGCTATACTATCTTTAGCAAGTGAAATAGATATTTGTTTAACTACATCTAAAAAACTAATACCTTTATCAAATTCTTTTACTTTTCCATCTTTTAATGTAACTTTAATCATAAACATTTCCTTTCTTTTAAACACAAAAAAAGTCCTTATATAAAATAAGGACGAATATAACCGCGGTACCACCTTTGTTCTAGCAATCTAGCACTCTAAAACTTTTATCGCAGTCACGCGAGTAGTTTTCTACTAATTTATAAGGGAGTAATAAAATATATAGTATAACAATTTTCACCAACATGTCTCTCTAAAATACATCTATAAGTTATCTTATCCTTACTAGCTAATATTTTAATCTTTTTATTTTTTAAAGTCAATTAAAATAATAAAGTTTAGTGATAGTTATTATAACTATATTATGATTATTTCCCAAAAGGGTTTTAGGGGAAATGTGTCCCCTAGAAAAATAAGAATAAAAAATTCTCTCGTTTTTATTTTTATTGTTTGTGATACGCTTTTTACACGCTTATTAAACTATTCTATTTATAGATAGATAGCTACTATAAAAAAGGATAAGGCTATTAATTTTTCCTTATCCATATAATTAGATGTATTTATCTTATAAAAAGTTAATTTTTTAATTTATTTATCTTATTTAAAGAATTAAGACTTATATCATTTAATTTAATAGTAAGTTTTTTAGTTAAATTACCTGTAGCTAATAATTTAACATATAAAATATCATTTGAAATTAACTTTTTATCTTTTAAAGTGTCTAAATCTACTACTTCATTATCATTATAATTATCTTCAAGTAAATCTAAATTGATGACACATCTTAAGCTTCTAGCAACCTGTTGTTTTTTATATCCTGTTCTAATGAATTTAGCCTCATTAATAATAGCTATTTCTTCCTCTTCCTCTTCTTCGTCATCTTCTTCATCAAAATCATCATCTAAAGATTTAGAACTAACTTTATTACCATAAATAGCTTTTACTAAACCTTCTTTAAGTAATAACTCAAGAGGTCGTGATTTTAATTCTAAACCATAAGATTCTGCAAATTCCTCATCATAAGGAATATCATAAACATTCATAACTTCATTAATCAATTCTTCTGCATAATTAAAAGAACGAGGTCCTTTAACTTTTAATAATGATGGTACATTCTGATATTTTTTTACTTCACTAGCATCAATAACATTATATTTACTATCTAAAGTATTAGGATCTAATGCAAAATATAAATTAAGTGTTTTACCCCTAACTTGCATTCTAATTAAATTATTCCTACCTACATAAAATCTTTCGCCATCCCAAGCTTGTCCATTTTTTACTTTAGCAAATGATAAAATATAGTTTTTTAACCTTTCATAATACATTTTCATCTTATCACTTAAAAAAGTAAGTTTAGCTAAATGACTCTTATCATATCTAACTATTTCCATTATATCTTCTCCTTCCCATGTTAATAGATTTAGTTATTTGCCCTAAACGAGCTATAATACGTGCGGCTTTAGTTGAATCTAGAGCATTATCAAAAATTGTTAAATGAGTTCTCAATTGATCAGGAGTTAAATTAGAAGAGATAAAAACTGGTTTACCTTCGGCCATCCGGTAATTTAAAACAGGACCTAAGATTTCATCTCTAACAAATGTTGTCATATTTTCACTACCTAAATCATCTAGCATTAAAACATCAATTGTTTTTAATTCATTAATGATTTCACTAAACCTATCATCTTTTAAACTACCTTTTAATTCAATGATTAAATCTGGAAAATAAATCAATAATGAATTAATATTTCTTTTAGCTAATTCAAAAGCTAGAGCTCCTAATAAATATGTTTTACCACAACCAAATGTCCCATATAAATATAATCCCTTATGACAATCAGTATCATAATTAGTTAAAAAATTAACAATTTCTTTATATATTTCTCTCCTTTCTTCACTGTTAATATTAAAATTGTCAAGTCTTGCTTCTCTAATATTTTTAGGCATGTAAAGAGTTTTAATTAAACTATTTCTAGTATTTAAATTATCTTCTTCTTTTTTAATTTGACATTTAGTTAATAAAAACTCACCATCTTGATAAATTGTAAAATATCCTTTGTTGAAGTTTTGACAATTAGCTAAACCTTTACATTTTTGACAATTTAAATATTCAATTTCCATAATTAAACAACTATTTAAATTCTCTATTGTAATATCTACATCAGCAAAAAGAGGGTTCTTTTTTAACCTATTAATTTCATTTAACAAATTAAATTTTACATCAACATTAAAGTTTAATTTATCCATTTTATCTAAACCCTTTCATTATATCTTCCATGCCTGCAATTTGCCAATCTTCTAATTCAATATCTTTATTACTCTTTTTAGATTTTGTCTTTAACTGTCCTTTAACATATTTATTCACTGCATCTTCAGTTGTATAAATGCCATCATTTTGCCATGATGAAGCCATTTTTTCAAAATATGATATAGCTGGAATATTTTCTTTTTGAGCATATACTAAGATAATCATTAAATTAATTAGACCTCTTGGTAAATTAATATTAATATATAGGTCATTAACTTTTTGTAAAACTAAATTAGGATAATTGTCACCCATTAAGCTTTTAACAAGCGTTACTGCATTCATATTATCTAATTTATTAACCATATCATCATTTGATAGTTTTGAATTAACTTTTTTATGTAAGAAATTATATAAACTTTGAACTTTTTTCTTAAATAAATCATAATTATAATAGCCATTTTTATCAACGCTATCATTAAATAAATTAGTCATTTGTTCAAGATTAAAACTATAAACTAAACTCGTAGATTCAATTTGTTTTCTAAACTCATCTGTTAGGCCATCTTTTAAATGATTTAAATCAATTTTACTGATAAATAAATCAAAATCAAAATCTGTATTATTAATTAAAGATTTTCTATTAGGTCTTCTACCATAAATATTATCACTTATTTTATCATATTTAATGTTATGTGATTCACTAAATACCTCTCCGAATGTTTTAGTGATTTCTTTATAGTCTTTTAAATCTGGAGTAGGTATTATAAATAACTCTAATAATTTTTTATAGTTTTCTTCCCCTATTCTCTCCTCTAATAGATGTCCTAAAACGGTATCTTTTAAAAAATTCTTAGGGGTAAATGGAGCTAATAAAAATACTACTTCATCATCTTCTTTAACAAAAGTTCTAACTAAGTTGATACCTTCTAATTTAGCTAGTGATTTATTAAATTTAATAGATTTATAACCTAATAAATCTAATATTTCTTCTTTTTGAAAAAAACTTCCTTCTAAACTCATCCTATCAATTAAACTATGTAAAAAAGTATATAAAGTTAATGAATCATCGCCTATTAAAGGTAGATACAATAAATTTAAAGTTTTAATATCATCTAAGTTTAAATTGAAGTTTGTATATATTTTAAAATTCATTATTGATGTAAACCTAAACCTTTAAATTCAAATTGTTTACCTAAATAATTATACATATCCATTAAAAAACTATTAACTTTCTTTTTACGGCCTAAAAAACCATAATATTCAACAAAGAAATCAACACTAGTTTCTCTAGGATTTTGCATAATTATTTTAATTGTTACTGATAAATAACCTTTAGTAGCTATTGCTTCACCATAATCATCATTAAACTCACTAACTGAATATTGATTTTTAGTTAAATAATCAACTAAAGCTTTTTTAATATTATCATAGCTTGTCTTGTAATAATGAGTTTGAATTAACTCATTATTACCATTTTCTCTTGTTTCAATTGAATATGCCATATATGAACTCCTTTACTACATTATGTATATTTTTTTCAGTTTCTTTAAAAGTACCACTCGTGTCGATAATTAAATCGGCTTTTTCTTTCTTTAATTCTAAAGGCATTTGACTATTGATTTTAGATTTTGCATACTCTATAGATATATTATCACGAGCTACTAACCGTTTTAACTCTTCTTCATATGGTAAATAACAACAAATTATCTTATTACATAAATAATTAAGATTAGCTTCAAATAATAACGGAATATCTAATACTACTAATTTATTATTTTCTATTGCTATCTTTAATTTATTTATAACATAAGGATGAATAATTTTTTCTAATTCTTTTTGTTTTTCTTTATCATGAAAAATTATATCTCCAATTTCTTTTTTATCAGTAGTCTTAAATATAGCTTTTATATTAGATATGATATCATTATCATTATAAGCTTCTTTTACTAATTTGTCACTATCAACAACTGTAAATCCCATTTTAGATAATTCATTTGCTACATTAGATTTACCACTTGCTATACTACCTGTTAGGCCTATGACATAGCTAAAATTAGTTTGACAGATAGGACAAACATAACTTGTCCTACCTCCTACTTTATAAGTTATTATTTGATGTCCTTTAGGACATTTTTCTTTAGTATGAACTTTTAAATAATTTTGATAATTTCCGGTAACACCTAAAGAGGATGTATATGACCTAATAGTAGTACCTTTATTTAAAATAGCTTTATCTAAAATTTGTTGACTAGCTGTTAAAATATTAAATAAATCATCATAACTTAATAAATTAGCTGGCATATTAGGTAATAGTTTAGCTTCGTATAATACTTCATCGACATATATATTTCCTAGTCCTGCTATAAAAGATTGATCTAATAATAAATTTTTAATGCAGGTCTTAGCTGACTTTAATTTTTTATACAAATCATCAATGTCTTTTAATGCTATATTAGCATCTACTCCTATCTTTAAATCAGCTTTTAGTTCATCAAGTTTTTGATAATAATGCATCCTACCAAATTTACGGACATCTTGATAAATTAATTTATAGCCATTATTTAAATAAAATATTACATGCATATGTTTATTTAAAGGATAATCTGCTTGAACATAGAAATATTTACCTTCCATTCTTAAATGACTTAATAAATAGCCATCATTAAAACAAAATATTAAATATTTTCCTTGACGCAAGATATCGACAAATTCTTGATTAATTAATTTAGGTAAATTTTCATCATTTTCAAATATTGCTTTATACAACAAATCTATTTTTGTAATTTTTAAACCGCATAATTCAGATTTTAAAACCCGTCTGACTGTTTCAACTTCGGCAAGTTCAGGCATATTATCACCTACATAAACCTAATTAATTCTTTTTTTATTTTATCTTTGAAATAAAAGGCACTATCATCGATAGGATATCCTAAAGATATTAAAGCAAATAAGAATTCATTGTCGTTTAAATTTAGTATTTTTTTACCTAAGGTCATTCTTTCTTCATTAGGAGCAATCCCAATCCAACAAGAACCAATATTTAAATTTGTAGCCTCTAGCAATACATTTTCACAAGCGGCGCCTAAATCTTCTAAAACCATATTTTCTGTCAATAGACCTTTAACATCAGGGCAAATTACCGCAATAGCTTTATTAGCTTTTTCTAAAACTCTAGCTCCCGGAGAAATTTTACTTAATTGTTTAAGCAAATTCTTATCTTCTATAATAATAAAAGCTTTACTATTTTGATTACGAGCTGAAGGAGCCATAAGTCCAGCTTCACATAAAGTTACTAAATCACTTTTACTAATTTCTTGATCATTATAATCTCTTATAGAACGACGCTTTTTAATTACATCTAGCATATTAACCTCCTACTTTAGTTCATACCAATTTTTGCCAATACCATCCGAAACATCTAATTTAACATCTAATTTAACAGCGTTTATCATTTTTTCTCTTACTAAATTTTGTAGTTTAGTAACCTCATCTTCTCTCACTTCAAAAACTAATTCATCATGTACTTGTACGAGCATTCTAGCATTAATTTTTTGTTCTTTAATAGCTAAATCAATATCAATCATAGCTTTTTTTATTATATCAGCCGCACTACCTTGAATAGGAGCATTCATAGCCATTCTCTTTCCAAATTCTCTTTCTAAGTAGTTTTTAGATTTAATTTCTGGTATATAACGTCTTCTATTAAAAATCGTTTTAACAAAGCCGTTTTCTTCACATTCTTTTATGATATTTTCCATGTATATTTTAATTTCTGGGTTCAATTCATAATATTTTGCGATAAATTCTTTAGCTTCTTTTTGCGAGATATCAATATCATTAGACAAGCCGTAAGCTGAGATACCATAAACTATTCCAAAATTGACTGCCTTAGCTTTTCTTCTTTCTAGACTAGAAACATCATCATGACCAAAAATTTTCTTTGCAGTAGCTGAATGAATATCTTCATCATTTTTAAATGCTAATTTAAAATGTTCTACATTAGCTAAGCTAGCTAAAACTCGTAATTCAATTTGTGAATAATCGGCTGAATATAAAACATAATCTTCATTGCTAGGAATAAATAGTTTTCTTATTAACCTACCTTCTTCCGTTCTAATTGGAATATTTTGTAAGTTAGGCTCAATACTTGATAGTCTACCTGTTTCTGTTAAAGCTTGTTCAAAGATTGTATGAACTTTACCATCTTTATAAATTGAGTCTCTTAAACCATTGACATATGTACTATATAACTTAGTTAATTGCCTATATTCTAATACTTTATTGACAATTGGATGTAACATACTAATTTTATTTAAAATAGAAACTTCTGTCGAATAACCTTTTTTACTATTTTCTGGGTAAGGGATAGCTAAGTCTATAAATAAAACTTGAGCTAGTTGTTTAGGACTTGAAATATTAAACTTAGTATTTGCTAGCTGATAAATTTCATTTTCAATCTTACTTATTCTTTCAGTTAAATCCTTATCTCTAGTATCTAATTCTTTAGTATCAATTTTAATACCATAATATTCCATTTCACCTAAAACATAGCTTAATGGTATTTCAATATTCTCTAATAGTTCATATTCATTTTGTTCTATTAATTTAGTTTTTGCAGTACCTATTAATTTGTTAACTATCTCTGTTTTACTAGCTATGTAGCTATATAAAACATCTAATTCCGGAATTTTCCTTTTGGCCCCTTTACCATAAATTTCTTCTTCTGTATTAATTTTATTAGGGCCATAATAATCAATAGTTGTTTTAAACTCATGTTTAGTTATTTTAGAATTTAAAATATAGGTTGCTAAATAAAGGTCAAAATCTACCTTAGCTACTTCTATATTAAAATGCTTAAAAGCTACATATATTCTTTTTAAATCATAACAAGTTTTATTTATTTCTTGCATAAAGATAATAAATTCATTTTCTTTAAATAAATGTTGTTCAATAATAAAATTACCTAAGTTATTACTTAGACCTAATGCTAAAATAGCATTTTTATGATAGTTATAGTCAGCTGTCTCTACTAAAATAGTTGAACCTGGTAATAATATATCTTTTAAATCCGCTTTAGTAGCTATTTTATATGCTGTATTTTTAGTTGGTCTTTTTACTTCTTTTAAAAAAGATCTAAACTCTAATTCCTCATAAAATTTAATTAATTCTTCAGTATCTTCTTCTTTTTTTAGTGTATCATTTAAAGTTATTTCAAGCGGAGAATCAATTTTAATAGTAGCCATTTTTTTACATAAAAGAGCTAAATCACCATTATTTAAAAATTTATCATGGTCACTACCTTTTATTTTTTCTAGGTTTGCTAATATATCTTCAACATGAGGATACAATTTTAAATATTTAATAGCTTTAACTTCCCCAATTCCAGGTACACCTGGAATATTATCAGATTTATCACCCATTAAAGCTTTTAAATCAACAAAACTAGATACTGGAATTTCATATTTAGCATAGAAAGTTGATGGAGTATAATCTTCTAGTTCTGTTATTCCTTTTTTTGTCATATGAACAGTAACATTATCATTTACTAATTGTAATAAATCTTTATCAGAAGAATAAACATCAACATGATAACCTTCTCTAGTAGCCATATTAGCCATTGTACCGATAATATCATCTGCTTCATATAATGGCATCTCATATCTTTTTATTCTTTTTAAATCTAAAAAAGTCTTAATATATGATATTTGCATACGCATCTCATCAGGCATTGGGGCTCTACCAGCTTTATAATCATCCATAATTGTATGTCTAAATGTTTTTTTACCAGCATCAAAAGCTACTAAAATCGCATCATATTCTGTACTACATAGTGAATTAATCATTCTAGCAAAAGCATAAGTAGCATTAGTGTAAATTCCTTTACTGTTAGTCATAGATTTAGTATTTACCATTCCAAAATACGCTCTATACATCAAAGAATTACCATCTACTAATATCATTCTTTTCATAATATCACCTTAAAACTCAATATGTTCTTTCAATTTTTTTGAATAACGATATAAAACCATAGTTCGACCAATTTTTGTGACTACAGTAATTCCTTTACTAATTAATAGAGTTTTAAACTCTAATTCATCAATATCACTATTTTTTAATAATGATATTTTCATTAATTCATGAGCATCTAAATAATTTTCAATATCCGTAATCACATTATCATGAATACCTAATTTACCTACTTGTAAAACTACTTTAATATTCATTGCTAAACTCTTCAAATGAGCTATTTGTTTTGAAGTCATAACTTCACCTTCCTATAACATATATTAGATAAAACTTCTTAAAGACATGTTTGTTATTAATTGTTAAGAATATTTCACTATTTATATGATAACATAAAAGCTCATTATTTTATAGTCTTAAAATCTAAACTTAGCTATTTTTTCTTTTGATTTTTATTTTTATATAATAGCAAAAAAATCTTGCCAATAAGCAAGATTTTAATTTATTATTTATTATCTTTATCGATAAATTCTTCTGTATAGTACGCATCTGTTAATATGCGTTTCATATCTTCTACCATCGGAACTCTTGGGTTAACTGGACTACATTGATCTTCATATGCTAAATATGCTAATCTTTCAACATCTGCTAACCATGCTTTTTCATCTAATCCTTGTGATTTGAAATTCATCTTGATACCTAAGCGTTTACCAAGTTCACCACAAGCTTTAGCATAAGATTCAACACCTTCTTCAACTGTTGAACAAGGTAAACCTAACATTTCAGCTAATTCACGATAACGTTCGCCAGCTACATATTTGTTATATTTAGGCCATGTAGATAATTTTTCTGGTAAAATACCATTATATCTAATAGTAAATGGTAATAAAATTGCATTAGCACGACCATGAGGAACGTGGAATTCACCACCAATTTTATGAGCCATTGAGTGGTTCATACCTAAGAAAGCATTAGCAAAAGCCATACCTGCAATACATGAAGCGTTGTGCATTTTTTCTCTAGCTTCATGGTCAGTAGCTCCGTTGTTATAACATCTTTCTAAATATGTAAATACCATTTTAATAGCTTGACGACATAAACCATCTGTGAAATCATTAGCCATAGTTGAAACATAAGCTTCTGTTGCATGTGTTAAAACATCCATACCTGTATCAGCTGTTACTGATTTAGGTAAGCTATATGTTAAAGCTGGGTCTAAGATAGCTACTGTTGGTGTTAATGAATAGTCAGTTAATGGATATTTAATATGATTTACTTTATCTGTAATAACCGCAAATGGTGTAACTTCACTACCTGTACCAGATGTCGTAGGAATACATACTAATTTAGCTTTATGACCTAATTCCGGATATTGGAAGGCTCTCTTTCTAATATCCATGAATTTTTGTTTTAAATCATTGAAGTTTACTTCTGGATGTTCATAGAATAACCACATACCTTTAGCAGCATCCATTGCTGAACCACCGCCTAAAGCGATAATACAATCTGGTTCAAATGAACGCATTAATTCAACACCTTTTTGAACAGTTTGAATTGATGGATCTGGTTCAACATCACAGAAAATTGAATAAGGAACTTTTGGATGACGTAATTCTAATTGATCTGTTACTTTCTTTAAGAAACCTAAATCAACCATAGAACGATCAGTTATAATCATAACTTTAGTCATTTCTTTCATTTGATGTAGGTATTCAATAGAATCACGCTCAAAATAAATCTTTGAAGGTATTTTAAACCATTGCATATTATTTCTTCTTCTACCTACCTTTTTGATATTTAATAAATTAATAGCACTAACATTACCACCTACTGAGTTGTGACCATAAGAACCACAACCTAGAGTTAATGATGGTATAAAAGCATTATAAACATTACCAATTCCACCAAATGTTGAAGGAGAATTCCAAATAATACGAATAGCTGGGATTACATCACCAAAGGTATCAGCTAATTTTTGATCTTTTGTATGAATAGCTGCACTGTGACCTAAACCATTAAATTCAACCATTTGTTTAGCTAATGAGATACCTTCTTCTGTTGTTTTAGCTTTTAAGAAAGCTAGAACAGGACTTAATTTTTCTCTAGTTAAAGGTTCATCTACTCCTACTTTAGAACATTCAACACCAATAATAGAAACATGTTCTGGAATAGAGAAACCAGCTTGTTCAGCAATCCAATGAGGTGATTTACCTGCTACTGCTGAATTAAGACGGGCATTAGGTTTGTCTTCTTTAGTAGCTACGCCAAACATAAATTTTTCTAATTTTTTCTTTTCTTCTTTAGTGACAAAATATGTATGGTATTCTTTAAATGTATTAATTGCTTCATCATAAATTTCATCATCAATAATTACAGCTTGTTCAGAAGCACAAACCATACCATTATCAAAAGACTTAGACATAACAATATCATTAACAGCTTGTCTAATATCACAACTTTTTTCCATATAAGCCGGAACATTACCTGCCCCAACACCTAAAGCTGGTTTTCCACAAGAATAAGCAGCCTTAACCATAGCATTTCCACCAGTAGCTAAAATAGTAGAAACACCAGGATGTTGCATAAGGGCTGATGTTGCATCCATAGATGGATGTTCAATCCATTGAATACAATTTTTTGGTGCACCAGCCGCAATGGCAGCTTCATATACTACTTTCGCAGCTAAAGCACTAGAATTTTGGGCACCTGGATGGAAAGCAAAAATAATAGGATTCCTAGTTTTTAAACAAATTAAAGATTTAAAAATAGCTGTAGAAGTCGGGTTTGTTACTGGCGTAATACCAGCTACTACACCTACTGGTTCGGCAATTTCAGTCACCCCTGTAACATCATTTTCTGAAATTATACCAACTGTTTTTAATCTTTTCATGTGGTGTGTAACATATTCACAAGCAAATAAATTTTTAGTTGCTTTATCTTCAAAGACACCACGTTGTGTTTCTTCAATTGCAGCTCTAGCTAAAGCACCATGTTGATCAAGGGCAGCTACACTACATTTAGCTACAATATAATCAACTTGTTCTTGCGTAAATGATGCATATTCATTTAAAGCTACTAAAGCTTTCTTAACTAAGCTATCAACTTCAGCTAAAGCTTGTTCTTTTTGATTATTTTCTTGCATATTTAAACTCCTTTACGTTTTACCGCATTTGATTATACACTACTTAAAATATATTTACAAATTAATTATAAATAGAAAACGCTTTTAATAAAGCGTTTTCATTGGTTTTAAGCACCTCAAGTTTAGAACTTTAAATGCTTAAAATTATATTTATCTAATACCATTAGGATTTTTTTGTTGAAAATTCCAACTTGTTTCACACATATCATGTAAATTATATTTAGCTTTAAAACCTAATTCACGATAAGCCTTATCACAATTAGCATAACAAGTAGCTATATCACCAGGTCTTCTTTCAATAATTTTATATGGTATTGGTTTTCCATAAACTTTTGACATTTCATTAATAACTTCTAAAACTGAACTGCCTTTACCAGTACCTAAATTATATACTAATAAATTCTCATCTGTTTTAGCTAACTTGTCAAGCGTTAAAACATGACCCCAAGCTAAATCTAACACGTGAATATAATCTCTAACTCCCGTTCCATCAACTGTATCATAATCATTACCAAATACTCGAACATACTCTAATTTTCCAATACATACTTGTGTAATATATGGCATTAAATTATTAGGGATTCCGTTAGGATCTTCACCAATCAACCCACTTTGATGAGCACCAATTGGATTAAAGTAACGAAGTAAAGCTACTTTAAAATCCTTATTAACTTTTGTATAGTCAGTTAACATCTCTTCAATCATAAGTTTAGTTCTTCCATATGGATTAGTTACATGTAGTGGAAAATCTTCATAAATTGGAACAGATTTTGGATTGCCATAAACAGTAGCTGAAGAACTAAAAATTAAATTTTTAACATTATATTTAGTCATAGCTTTAACTACCATTAACATTGATATTAGATTATTTTCATAATACATAAGTGGTTTAGCTACTGACTCTCCTACCGCTTTAAAACCGGCAAAATGAATAACCCCAAATATTTGATTTTCTTTAAATACTTCTTCTAATTTAACTAAATCACAACAGTCAATATTATAATATTTAATCTTTTTATTAGTAATTTTTTCTAATCTTTCAATGACTTTTTCACTTGAATTAGAAAAATTATCAACAATTATAGGATTATAACCTGCTTCTACTAAAGCTACTACAGTATGAGAACCGATATAGCCAGCTCCCCCTGTTACTAATACATTTTTCATAATTTCCTCCAACCATTACTTATTATATTGAATCTCATTATATCATTATATGTTACAAAAATAAACAATAGCATCAATAATACAAAGAATATAATTGTAAGTATATTTTCAAAATTTTTATTTGGTTTACGTCTTGTTATAAGTTCATATAATAAGAAAATAATTCTACCACCATCTAAAGCTGGGATTGGTAATAAATTCATTATACCAATATTTACTGATAACATAGCTGTAAAAGCCAATATCGGTAAAATACCAGTTTGAACTAATTGTAATACCATATCAAAAATACCTACTACACTAGTTAAATTAGATACACCAACTTGCCTAATACCACTAGGGGCAATTAATAATTTTAATGTTCTAAATACTAATGTAAAATCAGACCAAAAGTTCGTGAAGGCTGCCGATATAACTCCACCTAATTCAAAATGATATGTTGGAGAAATACCGATTAAAAACTGTATTTTTTCAACATTTTGACTAGATAACGTTTCATTTGACCAGGTATTTAAAGGAGCACAATCATCAATATAAACATAAGGGTCTAAACCTTCAGCAGCTTTTGCAGTATCGTAATATGTAAATCTTACTTGAGCTGCATCAACATAGGCCAAATTGTCTATTAAATCTTGCCATGAAGTAATAGGTATTACTTCTCCTTTTATAGTCTGTGTATTATTAATATACCTATCTACCCTAATTTCTGTAATAATATCTCCACTTTCAAGTGGATATGTACCTATATTATTTTCATCAACATAATTTAAAGCAATATTACCTACTACAGCACCATTAACACCACTAGGTAATGTATAATCAGCAATCTCTAAATTAGAAATACCTATTGAATTAATTATAATTGAATAATTGACTGTAACATCTATTATTTGACCATTTCTAAGAACTTTTAAAGTTACTGATTCCGGATAATCTTTGTTATATTCATCAATTAATTTTTCAAAATCAGTCCAACTATTAATAGTATCTTCATACCCACTAATTCCTACAATGGCATCACCAGCATACAAATAAGAACTACTAGCATAGCCAGTCCCAACTGAACCAATTACATTAGAATTATAGTTAGGTACACCTATAGCACAATAATAAATAAAATAAATAATTATAGCTAAAACAAAATTCATAAAAGGTCCAGCAAATAAAGTTAAAAACCTCTTCCATAAAGGTTTAGCTGAGAAAGTCTCTTTATAATTTGGAATAACCATATTATTTTTTTGGTTTAAAGAATAGATAGCCTTAGCTTTTAAAGTATATGTTAATTCATTACCATCATCGGTTAAAATAGTAATATATGTTTGATTATCTTCTATACTAGCTGCCTTATATTCTACTACTTGGCCTTTAATATCAGCTGTCAAATTACTATCAGCATTAATTTTAATAACTTCATCATCATCTAAAAGCAAACCTATTCTATCACCCTTATTAATTAAAAGACTAATATCATCATCAGCCATTGATACATAACCGCCAATCGGAATAGCTCTTAAACAAAACAAAGTATTTTTAAATTGATGTTTATAAATACAAGGCCCCATACCTATTGAAAATTCATAACATAAAATGCCAGCTTTACGAGCTACCAAAAAATGACCAAATTCATGAATGACAATAATGAGACCGATAATTAGAATAAAAACGATAAGTGAAACTACAACTAACCAAAAACCAGTTAAAGCTAAAATCATTTATCATCACCATATTTCTTAAGAATTTCTGTTTGAATTTTTTCATTAATCTCTAATATATTATCTAAATTATAAGGAATATCATCATAGTTCTTATTTATATAACTAAAGATTATATCTTCTATCTCTAAAAAAGAAATTTTATCCTCTAAAAATAGTTTTACAGCCGCTTCATTTGCCGCATTTAAAACAGTCGGATATAATTTACCTAAATTACCACAATAATAAGCTGCCTTTAATAAAGGAAATCTTTTAAAGGAAAGTTCTTTAAAATGTAAATTTAAACCAGCTAAATCTAGTTGTTTAATATTTTTAATTTTTAAATGTTTTGGATAAGATAAAGCATATAAAATTGGTATTCGCATATCACTATGACCTAATAAAGCTTTTAAACTTAAATCATTAAATAAAACTAGTGAATGAACTATACTTTCTTTATGCATAATAGTCTTAATTTTAGAATAAGGCATATCAAATAAATAATGAGCCTCAATAACTTCAAAGCCCTTATTCATCATAGTAGCGCTATCAATCGTTATTTTAGCTCCCATTTGCCAATTTGGATGTTTTAAAGCATCTTCTTTAGTAACACTTACTAGATCAGATCTTTTTTTATTACGAAAAGAACCGCCAGATGCCGTAATTATTAATTCTTTTACATCTTTTTTATTTTCCCCTTTTAAACATTGCCAAATTGCATTATGTTCACTGTCTATTGGGGTTAATTTGACATTATATTCTTTAACTAACTCTTTAATTAAATCACCAGCCATAACTAATGTTTCTTTATTAGCTAAAGCAATATCTTTTTTATTTTGAATAGCTACAACTGTCGGTTTTAAACCGGCTGAGCCAACTAAAGCATTAATTAAAATAGCTCTATTATTACTTGCTTTAAAACATGCTATTTCAAGTAAGCCACTATCACCATAACAGATTTTAGCTGTTGTGTTAATTTTATCAGATTCATTTCTTAAACAAACTAGTTCTGGTTTAACCTTATCAACTAAATCTTGAGCTAATGACAAATCACGACCAACTGACATTGCTACTATTCTAAATTGTTTTTTATAATTGCTTATAATATCAATAGTTTGTCTACCTATTGAACCAGAAGCACCTAGTAAATATAAATCAATCATGCGCTCACCGGAATCAAATATGCTAAAATTTGGAAAACACAAAGCAAAAATACAGATGTCATAATAGCTGAATCAAGTCTATCTAATACGCCACCATGACCAGGAAAACAATTACCGAAATCTTTAATGCCATAAGTTCTTTTCATCCTAGAAGCAACTAAATCACCAATTTGACTAAAAATAGAGGCAAATAAAGTCATAAAAAAGATAATTACAACTACCCAAGAATAACCAATTCTCTCAACATCAATAATTTTATCTAGAATTGTTGTTGTAGTATTGCCAAAAAAATCACCAAACATATTACCATAAAATAAACCAAAACAAGTAGCTAGTATTGTTGCTACAACTGTCCCACCAATTGCTCCTTCCCATGTCTTTTTAGGACTAATTGTCGGAGCCATTTTATGTTTACCTATAAGCATACCTGTAAAATAGGCAAAAGTGTCTGTAAATATTGTAATCAAAAATAGATAAACAATATATCTTGTTCCTAAATATTTTAAGAATGTAATAGCCCCAAAACCTATACCTATATAAGTTATAGTAGTTATACTTTTACCAATATCACTAGCATCAAAATCATGACAAAATACTGTACTAGTAAATAGTATTAATAATATTAATATAGTGGTTGGTAAAAATTTAAGCTTTATATTAAATAACATTAAAGTTTGATTAGGAATACTCCTAGGATCTAATTCTACTAATACAGCTAAATACATTACTAAGGCACATATAATTGTAATAATTTTCATTGTTAAAGGAATAGTTTTTTCTTTATCATACATTTTTAACATTTCCCATGTTCCGATAATAGTTAATACTAACATTAAAATCTGAAATAATGGGAATAAAGAATCAACTAATAACAAAGGTATAAATATTATTAGAATTGCAATAGTAGTTATCAGTCTTTGCTTCATTTTTCTTGCTCCTTTAATCCGCCAAATCTTCTGTTCCTTTTAGAATACGAAATAATAGCTTTATCTAGCTCTATTTCATCAAAATCAGGCCATAAAACATCTGTAAAATACAATTCAGCATAAGCTATTTGCCATAACAAAAAATTTGATATTCTTTCTTCTCCACTCGTTCTAATCAATAAATCTACATCACCTAAATAAGCAGTATCTAAATAAGTATCAAATAATTCTGGCGTAACATCTACAGCTTTTATTTTATTATTAGATAAATCAGTATATAATTTTTTAATGCCTCTAATAATTTCATCTCGTGAACCATAATCAAAACAAATATTAAGAATTAATCCTTCATGATTGCTTGTTACTTCTTCTAATTCTTGCATTAAATCTTGCAGTTTTTGATTTATTCTATCACGTCTACCAGAAAATCTAATTTTGTAAGGACTTTCTTTTATTTTATTAAAATAGCGATTAAAATATCTGATTGGCAAAGTCATTAAGTAGCTAACTTCACCTTCTGGACGAGTCCAATTTTCAGTTGAAAAGCAGTATATACTTAAAACTTTTACTCCTAAATCATTAGCATGTTTAGCAATTTTTTCTATATTAAAAGCACCTTTACGATGCCCGTAAATTCTTGGTCTACCTCTTTTTTTAGCCCATCTACCATTACCATCTAAAATAATAGCTATGTGGCTTGGTATTTTTGTCAAATCCATCATTTATCACCTTTTTTTCTCACTTATTATATACTAATTTTAAAGTTAAGAAAAGAAAAAAATATAGAAAGCTCAGCTTTCTATATATTAACTAGCCTTTTAAACCTCTTGATTGTCTATCCATATCTTCTACTACAATATCGTATATTTCACCTAAAGTAGAACAATATTCTAAAACTTTCCATGGTTCATTAGTATGATAATGAATTTTAATTAACTCATCATCTCCTACAGCAAGTAGACAATCACCTTTAAAATTGTTATTAAAATAATCTATAATTGAATTTTCATCTAAATCTTCACCCTCAATTAATAATTGAGTGTCATATCTATATTCTATCATTTTATTCCTCCTTCTTGTATTATCTCATTTTTTTGGCTTATTTGCAAGTAATTACACTAATGAGACATAAAATATAATATTTCCTCTTTAAAATTATATCGTTTTTCGATATAATATTACAAGTGTGAGGTGAAAAAATGAATAAAAACAGACTTGCTCAATTAGTATATCGAGCAATATTCTTAGGATTAGCATTTTTAGGTATTATTCAAAGCTTTGGCTTACTAGCAGATGGTACTCCAAGCCTAGATTGTCTTGTTTATTACACCAATCTTTCTAATTATCTATGCTTTATTGTAATGCTAATCGTATTTATTAGAAACTATAAATTAGTGAAAAAGGGCGAAATGACAGGTAATAATGATATTATAGTTAAATTGAAATTCTATACTACAATAATTATTTTAGTTACATTTCTAGTTTATAACATATTATTAACTGATAATATGTTTGGACCTGGCTGGAATGGTCTTGGTAACTTGTTAATGCACATTGTATTACCTTTGATGTTCCTGTTTGATTTCATTCTATTTGATAAACATCATACATTAAATTGGTACGATTGTTTATTGTGTACTGTTCTCCCATTAATTTATGTAGTAGTAATCTTGATTAGAGGATCACTATTACCAAGCGATTACGCTGGTACTATTTATCCTTATTTCTTCTTAAATGTGAGTGAAATAGGTCTTGGAGCTGTATTGTTATGGGTTTTAGTTTTAGTAGTAGCCTTTATAGCAATAGCCTTCATTTTCTATCTTTACGATAAAATTGAAATCGAAGATAAAAAGATTAAATTTTCTATAAAAAATAGTTCTTTATAGCAAATAAAAAGCAAGGGTGAGAAGTCCTTGCTTTTTGTTTTTTATATCTCTTAAATATAAAACAAATATTAACGTTTTGAGAACTGACTTGCACGACGGGCCTTTTTAAGACCATATTTTTTACGTTCTTTAACACGAGAATCACGTGTAATTAAACCAGCAGGTTTTAAAACTTGACGATATTCACTATTTACTTCAAGTAAAGCGCGAGTAAGACCATGACGGATAGCTCCTGCTTGACCTGTAGTACCACCACCATAAACATTAACAATAATATCAAATTTATCAACATTTTCTGTTAATTCAAGTGGTTGTAAAACGTCTAAACGTAAGGCTGGTGAAGGAATATATTCTTCAAATTGACGGCCATTAACAGTAAATGAACCTTTGCCAGGTCTTAAAATAACTCTAGCAACTGAACTCTTACGACGACCTGTACCTAAATATTGTACTAATTTTGCCATATCTTCTTCCCCTTCCTTATGCCTTTACCTTTAATTCTTTAGGTTGTTGTGCTTGATGAGGATGATTACCATCAGCATAAACATATAATTGTTTACGTTGTACATCACCAAGTTTAGTATGAGGTAGCATACCTTTAATAGCATATTCTACAATTCTTGTAGGATATTTAGTCATAACTTCCTCAGCAGTTAAAGTACGTAAGCCACCATTGTATTCAGAATGTGAACGATATAATTTATCAGTCCATTTTTTACCTGTTAATACAATTTTTGTAGCATTAATAACAATAACGTTATCACCACAATTAACATGTGGAGTATAAGTTGGTTTATGTTTACCTCTTAAAACGTTAGCAACTACCGTAGCTAAACGACCTAGAGTTAAACCTGTTGCATCAACAACATACCAGTCGTGTTTTACAGTTTTATCATTAGCCATATATGTTTTCATAATTTTGTCCTCCTTAATTATTAAATATTAAGGGCTGTGGATATAATAAAAATGTACCGCATAGTATTTTACTATATCTCTAGCGTTAATTCAAGAATTATTTTATTTTTTTAGTATTTGAAATAATCAATCATTCTTCTGTTTTAGATAAAAATTGTTTATATAAATTGCTTGTAGCATGATTAATTGGAAGACTAAATGCCACACCTTGTGCTAAACTAGTTGTCCCAAGATTTTCATAAATAACTGTTAATAAAGTGTCAACTAATTCTTTAGCTACCACAATTAAAACTAACTCTTTTTCTGGATTAATTTCAATTCCATATAGTTTTTTAGCTTCTGGTTTGACTGAACCACTACCATTTACAATAGTAGCCCCTCTAGCTCCTTTATCTTTAGCTAAATTTATAACATCTTGACTATATCCATTATTAACTATCACTACTAATAATGCTAATTCTTTTTCCATTTTTGTCCTCCTAAATCAGCTAAGAATAAATAATTTTTTATTCCCATAATACTATCTAATTTTACTGAAAAAGCAACTCCATTAATTCCTAATTGATTAATTTTATCTTCTACAACTGCTAAACAGCCTTTTACTTTATCTTCTCTAATAAAACTAAAGGTTAAAACTCGTGTTAAATCTTTTAAGCCTAACAAAGCTACTATCTCATCGCTTGCACTACCAAAAGCTTGTAATGAGATATGATAGTTAACGTTAAATCGTTCTGTAATATCTAAAAATAAATCTTTTTTATTACTTGGTAATATCATAACCAATAGTTCTAATTTTTTTACTCCTTGAGCTATTTCTGCCATTAATAACACCTCATTAAAACTTAATAATAACCTCATCGCTCTTTTGAATCATTTTTTCTACTTGTCGTTTCATATGGATTTTATCTTTTACTAAAGATTCAAAACCAATTAATTCAATAACAATTACCGGAGTAATAGAAACTAAAGCAACGACTCCAAAACCTAACTTTAAAGCTAGAGCATCCGAATAACTAAAGCCATGACATATACCTAAAGCAAAAGGCAATACAAAGCCACTAGTAAGAGCACCAGCCGCAACACCACCAGAATCAAATGCTACAGCTACATAAATTTTAGGAATAAAGAAAGCCAAACCTAAAGCTAACATTAATGCAGGTACTAAAATAAACATTATTTCAAAATCATAAATTATTCTTAAGATAGCCAAAACAATAGAAATACCTACACCTATTACTAAACCGATTAACATTTTTCTTTTTTTAATAACCCCATCTGTTATTTCGTTAACTTGTTTTATTAAAACATGAACAGCCGGTTCAGCAAAAACAGATACAGCACCAATCACAAAACCAATAATATATAAAACTGGAATATTTACTGTCAATGAACTACCAATAGTATAAGCTATGGGCATATAAGCCATATTAACAGCCGTCAAAAAGAAAGTTAAACCAAATAAGCTATATAATACTCCAAAAGTAATCATTAAAAGTTTATTTTTAGGTAATTTAATAAAAATAAAATTAATAATTAAAAAGAATATATAGATTAAAGCTACTGATAATAAAATACTTGTTAAACTACTACTAAAGTTGTTCCATAAACTATGACCAAAATTAGTATCAATTTGATATAAAGAAGTGTCTAAAGTGAAATCACCATTATATTCAATAAAAATACCTAAAAATAACATAATAATTATCGACATAATAGCTACTAAACCAATGAGGCCAAATGACATATCCTTATCAGCTTTTTTAGCAAGTATACTTGATATACCAATACAAATTGCCATCATAAAAGGTACAGTTACTGGTCCTGTAGTTACCCCACCAGCATCAAAAATGAAGCCTAAAAAATCACTGCTACCTGTATATATGACTAAGGTTGTTAAGGCAAAAGCAAGTCCATATAAGAACAATAAAATCTTGCTTAAATCAATTTTGTGAATTGATCTTATAACTAATAAAACTAAAGCCAAACCAACTCCAAAAGCAACAGCCACTATAATAATTAGTGGATTTAACAGATTGGCAATTTGTTGACCTAATATAGATAAATTTGGCTCAGCTAAAGTAACAAAAAAGCCCAAAACAAAGACAAAAATTAATAGTGTTATCAGTTTACCCTGTTTAGTTAAATTAGCTCCACTTAACTTTCCCATTGGTGTCATAGCTAAATCAGACCCCATATTAAATAAAGCTATACCAATACCTGCTAAAATAGTAGCAAAACTTAATACGCCTATTTCATAACTTGAAATATTTAAAAGTGGTGTAAAGTTTAAAATAATGATTATCAAATAAATAGGTAAGATTGATATAAACCCATCTTTTAGTTTTAATAATAATATATTTTTCATAATTACCCCCCTAAAAAGGAATAAAGGCTAACATTAATTAGCCTTTATACAATTGATTTACGCGTGTAATTTCCATAAACACGTTTAACTGGTTCTACTATAATAAAACATTTCGGATCATGCTTTTTGCAGATTCTTATAGCTTTATCTAATTCATAAGCTGAGATGACCATAATTAAATCTGACTTATGTTGATGAGAATATGCTCCTTCAACCGGAATAATAGTACATCCTCTATGCATAGATAATAGTTCTTGTAACATATCTTCATTTACACAACTAGAAATAATATTTAATTTAACATGATTATAAGCTGTATGAATCTTATCAATACAAACACTAGTTATAATAATTCTAATACAAGTGTAAAAAGCAATTGGCCAAGAGTTAGAAACTAAAACGCCACCTATAATTGCAATCATAACATTTGCTATCATTGTAAAAACACCAATTGAAATATTCTTTTCAATCGCTAAAACTTGACCTAAAATATCAAGACCACCAGTAGATGTACCAAACCTTAATGCTACGCCACAAGCTACACCGGTTAAAATAGCTCCGATAATAGCATATGTAATTTGATTTTCTAACGGGTCTAAATTAAAAGCTCTAATTACTGGTTCAACAGGAATAATATCAAGCGTACAAATAGTCTGAACAAGAACAGATATTAAGCTAAAAATGGCAAATCTTTTAGAAACCTTGCGCCAACCATAGATAAATAAAGGAACATTTAATACAAACGTATAAACACCTAAAGGAATCACAAAAGCTTGATCTATTACCTTTTTAACTATTTGGGAAAGACCTGTAATCCCTGCTGAATAAATACCAGCCGGTTCTAAAAACCAAATTAAGCCTAAACAGTATAATATAGATGTTAATATAACAATAACAACTCTAAATGCATCATCTAAAGCTCTACTTTTTTTCATATTAACTAATAATCTCTCCTGGTTTTCCGTCAGGTACTACAACTAATTTAGCTTTATCTCCAGCACAACAAATCATACCTTGCGATAAAACTCCTCTTAGCTTTACAGGTTTTAAGTTTTTAACAACTACAACCTTTTTACCAATTAATTCACTAGGTGAATAATATTCCCTAATACCTGAAACAATTTGTCTAACCTCTGTGCCAATATTAACTTGTAATACTAACAATTTTTTAGCATCCTTATGTTCTTTAGCATCAATAATTTCGCCAACAACTAATTGCGTTTTAGCAAAATCATCAATAGTTATTTCATCTTCAATGTTATTTTCTTGTTTGTTTTCTTTAGCTAAAACTAAATCTAAAACATCTTTTGCAACATCTAATCGTTTAAATAAAACTTCACTTTTTAAATTATTATATTCATTAGCTAATCCATATTCTAAATCAGAATAAGCAGTTTTATTAGTATTTAAGAACTCATAAACTTTATTAGCTGTTTGAGGCATAATATTTTCTAATAAAATTGTACTTAATCTAATTATTTCTAATAAAGTATATAAAACTTCATTAAGTTCTTTTGTCTTACTACTATCTTTAGCTAATGCCCATGGTTCTGAATCATCAATATATTTATTAGCCTTTCTTAATAAATTAAAAACATCATCAATAGCTAAAGACACTTTTAATTCTTCCATATGTTTAAAATAAGCCTCTTTAGCACTAACAAAAGCCTTAATAAGTTCATTTGTAATATCTAAACTAATAGTTGTTTTATTTACTTTACCATTAAAGTATTTATTAGCCATCGCTATACTTCTATTAACTAAATTACCATAAACATTAGCTAATTCCGTATTATTTCTCTCTGTAACAAGTTCATAAGTAATATTGCCATCTTGAGCAAACGGTATTTCATGTAACACATAATACCTAACTGCATCTACCCCAAATAATTTAACTAAATCATCAGCATAAATGACATTGCCTTTTGATTTAGACATCTTACCATGATTCATTAAAATCCATGGATGACCAAATATTTTCTTTGGTAAAGGTAAATCTAAAGCCATTAAAATAATAGGCCAGTAAATGGTGTGAAATCTTAAAATATCTTTGCCAATTAAATGAATATCACATGGCCAATATTTAGCCATATTACAACTTTCTTTGCCATTAACTTCATAACCTAAACCTGTAATATAATTCATTAAAGCATCTATCCAAACATATATAACATGTTTAGGATCACTTAAAACTTTAATTCCCCAATCATAACTTGTACGTGACACACATAAGTCTGGTAATGGTTCTTTTAAAAAGTTATTTAACATTTCATTTCGTCTTGATTCTGGTTCAATAAAATCTTCATGTTCCTTGATATAATTAACTAATCTTTCTTGATAAGGAGCTAACTTTAAAAAGTAAGCTTCTTCTTTAGCTTTAATTACTTTAGAACCACAATCAGGGCAACATCCATCAACTAAATCTTTTTCTGTGAAAAATGATTCACAACTAACACAATAAGAGCCTTCATAAACCCCTTTATAGATATCGCCTTTCTTTAACAATTTTTCAAAAGCTAACGCAACCTGTTCTTCATGAAATTTATCAGTTGTTCTAACGAACTTGTCATATGAAACATTCATCATTTGATAAATATCTTGAATTGATTTAGCAATTTCATCCACCCAAGCTTGACAAGAAACATTATTAGATTTAGCTTTTTCTTCTATTTTTTGACCATGTTCATCAGTTCCTGTTTGAAAATAAACATCAAAACCTTGTTTTCTTTTAAATCTAACTATGCTATCAGCTAAAATAGCTTCATAAACATTACCAATATGTGGTTTACTAGATGTATAAGCTATTGCTGTTGATAAATAAAATGGTTTGTTCATATATAAAATCTCCAATCTAGTCTTTGATTTACAAACTATTATACAATATTTATATGTTTTTTACACCATAAAAATAAAAAACACTATAAAAAAGAAGAGACAACTAGCCTTCTTCTTTATACTTGACATATTCTTTATAAAGTTCTTTCTTATCTATGTTTAACATCTTAGAAACTTCTTTAATTGCTTCATTAGTTTTTAGTCCTAATTTAATTTGTTCATCTATTAATTTAAACCGTTCTTCAATATTATAGCCTTCTTCTAAGTAACCTTTTACTATTAATACTAATTCTCCTCTAAATTCTTGAAAATTTGCTAATAATTCAGAAACTTTAGTATAATAATGTTCTTCATATTTTTTAGTTAATTCTCTAGCAATATAAATATCACGATCACCCAATACAGCTAAAATTGATTCTAAGGTATCTTTTAACCGATGTGGGGCCTCATAAAATATTAATGTAGCCTTATAATATTTTAATTCTAATAATTCTTTTTCTCTTTCTATTTTTTTGGGCTTTAAAAAGCCATAAAATAAGAATGGCAAAGACATATTAGAAGTCATAAAAGCACTTGTAAAGGCGCTAGGGCCAGGTATTGTTGTCACTGGGATGCCATTTTTAATGGCTAAAGAAACTAATTTAAATCCAGGATCAGAAATAATTGGATTACCAGCATCTGATATTAAAGCTACATCATGACCTTCTTTAATATAGTTTATAATAACTTCACTTTTAGTTTCTTCATTAAAGTTATGGTAACTTTCTAATGGTGTCTTAACATCATAATGATTTAATAAAATACTAGATGTTCTAGTATCCTCACAATAAATCTTATTAACCTCTTTTAATATTCTTAAAGCCCTAAGGCTTATATCTTCTAGATTACCAATTGGGGTAGCTACTAAATATAAGATAGGGCTATTAGTAAAACTTTTATATTTCATTATTCTTTAATAATACGACTAGCTCTTTCACGTAAATCTCTTTCAGCATAAACAATAGAAATTAGATCACGTCTTTTTTCAGCTGAGATATTGAATTTATTTTGAATACCTTCTAGGAATAATAATTCAGATGTATTATAGAGGTCATCTTCCATAGAAATAGTAACTAAATTTAAATAAACAATATTCTTAACAACTGGATTGCTATTAACAAAAAAATCAATAGTATCTTCAATTGTCTCAGACTTTTGGAAAGTATATTCTTGTCTAACATCTTCAACTTCAGCAAACATCTTATTTAAAATTCTTTTTTCAACTATTGTTGGCTCACCATCAATATCAGCCATATAAATAGCTAAATCTAAAAATTTTAATTTTTCTTTACGATTCAAATAACTTAAAAACATAATCTATTCCTCCGTTTCATAATTATATATTTTTAAAGTTTCACAAGTCCACTTATCATCATTATCATAAATATATAATGGTGGTAAAACCTTTAGCGAGCCTTTATTAGCATCTTTAACAGCCTCTACTAAAATATGATTACACTTACTATTTATTTTTGGATAAATAAAACGCAATCTTTTAGGTTCTAACCGATATTTATTTAATAATAATATTATTTCACTTAATCTTTCAGGTCTATGAATTAAAGCAAAAACTCCTTTTGTGTTTAACAATAAACTAGCTTCTTTAATAACATCTTCTAATTTAACTAATACCTCGTGTCTAGCTATTGTCTTACGCATATCTGGGTTTTGTTTAAATGAACCTAACTGATAAAAAGGCGGATTACAAGTAACAACATCAGCCTTATGCAAACCAATAGTTTCATTGATTCCCTTTAAATCAGCATTAATTAATTCTATTTGTCCTTCCTTGTTATTTATTTTAACACTTTTAGTCGCTAAAATAAAGGAATAATTTTGAATCTCTACCCCAATTATTTTAGCTGTTGTCCTTAAAGTTAAATATAAAGGAATAGGGGCATTACCAGTTCCTAAATCAACAATTAATTTTGTTTTTTTAGGAATAGTCACAAAATTAGCTAACAACATAGAATCTAATGAAAAATTAAATATTTCTGGATCTTGATAAATCTTAAGTAAAGGTCTACCTAAAAGTTCGTTAATTACTTCCATTATTATCCTCAGCCTTTTTTAAATCGGCAATTGTTAAAAATCCAAATTTATCTATTTCATTTAAATATTTGACTTTTAAGGTCCTATTTAAAGGGTCACTTGTCAATACTTTAGCTTCCCCTTCAGGAGCATTAATAATATCACCAGGATTAGGAAAATTACGTCTTAATTCTTTATAATTTTCATCTTCATAAGCGATACAGCATAACAATTTACCACAGTTACCACTAATTTTAGTCGGATTTAAAGCTAAGTTTTGGTTCTTAGCCATTTTAACAGTTATTGTATCAAATTCTGTTATAAAACTATTACAGCATAAAACTAAACCACAAGGACCTATTCCGCCAAATACTTTAGTACCATCACGAGAACCAACTTGCCTCAATTCAATTCGTAAGTGATAAATCTCAGCTAATTTTCTAACTAATTCTCTAAAGTCTACTCTATTTTCTGATTCAAAATAAATAATTAATTTTAAATGATCTAAAGTAAATTCAGCTTCTAAAACTTTCATATCTAAATTTAATTTTTTAACTTCTGATTTAGTCACTTCAACTACTTCTTTAGCATCTAATTTATTTAATTCATATTTTTCTAAATCATCTTTAGTAGCAATTCTAAGTATTGGCTTAACTTCTAAATCATTAATCTCTTCATCTTTAATATCGCCAACCACAAAACCTAACTCTAGACCCCTAATCGTTTCTACAACAACTGGGGTTCCTTCTTTTAAATCAAAACCATTAGGATTAAAAAAGTATCTTTTCCCTACTTTTTTAAATGCCACTCTACATATTTTCATCGTAATACCTACCTTAAAAAAATAAAACTATCAGTTCATGTAAAATATTTTTTTCAACTACGTTGTATTTTAATTTATTTTCTGCTTTTAATAAAATTTGTAATCTTTCTTCTAAAACTGTTTTAGAATAAGCTTGTTTTAACATTGTTATTTTATCATATATTAAGCTTGAAAGCAATTTATGAACTGTTAAAGTCTCTCGATAAATATTAATTAAAATATTTAAAAAATATGTCAAATCTAACTTAGATAGATTCTTATTTTTCATATAAAATAAAACAGCATCTTTACTATTTTCTAAATTTAAAAACTCTAAAACTAAGGTTTTAGCATTTAAATAAGCCTCATCCTCAACAAGTTCATGACAAGTATTAATATTTTGAGACAAACTAGCTAACATGAAAGAATCATCTAAATTAAAATCATTAGCCAACATGTCTTTAGCTTGTTCAAAAGATTTAGGCATAAATCTTACTAACCCACAACGAGATTTTATCGTAGTTAAAACATTATTAATATCGTACGCAATCAAAATGCCATAAACTACATCTTTATATGTAGGTTCTTCAATAAATTTTAACAAACTATTTTGTGCGGCCTGACTAGCCGTATCTATTCCATCTATTATATAAACACGCGGACCTTCAACTAAACTAGTCATACTAAATTCAGCTTCTAAGTCATTTATTTGTTCTTTAGTAATCATTGTTTTATCAGCTAAAATACTAATATGTTTAACATTCAAATGCTTATCTTCTAATATGTTTTTACAAGTTTGACATTCTAGACAACCACAATATAAATTACATGCAAAAAACCTAGCTTCATCTAGCATTGTTTTTTTGTCTCCCCCATAAAACAAATAAACATGTAAAAGTCTATCATTATCCTTAGCTCTTTTTAATTCAAGAGTAACTCTATCATCTAAATCTAATTGCATAATTTCACCAAATATGAATCAATTATCTTTATGGCTTCTGCTACAACTTCTTTTTCTGATTTAGTTCCATCAATTTTTTTTATTCTATTAGGATAAATAGTTAATATTTTTTCATAACCTTCATAAACTAATTGATGAAATTTTAAACTTTCAGCATCTAAACGATTAACTTTATCTGTTCTAGTAGATAATCTTTTTAAAGCCACTTCTGGCTTTATATCAATTAAAATAGTAACATCTGGCAAATAATCTAAAACAAATTGATTGGCTTTTAAAACCAAATCAAAACCTAAGCCTCTTGCATAACCTTGATAAGCTAAAGAAGAATCTAAAAAGCGATCACAAAAAACTAATTTACCTTCTTTTAAGGCAGGTAAAATCTTTTCTTCAACATGTTGCATTCTACTTGCTGCATATAACAAGGCTTCACATTTGCTAGTCATCGCTACATTATTGTTATCTAATATAACATTTCTTATCTGTTCAGCTATTGGCGTTCCTCCAGGCTCTCTAGTTACTATTGTATTATAATTTTTAGCTTCATAATATTCTTTAAGGGCTTTAATTAATGTAGTTTTACCACTACACTCCCCACCTTCAAATGTTATAAATAATCCTTTCATTTTATCAACCTCTTGTTTAATTATACAAAATAAAAAAGGCTCAAGCAATTAATAACTTGAGCTTTTCTATAAATTATTTATTACTTCTTTCTATTCCACAAGGTAAAACTTGTTTGTTTTGAACTGCATCTAAATATACACTTGCAAATAATCTATAACCACCAGCTAAATTATAACAATCATAACCTAAATTACTTAATATTTTACAAGCTATATAACTTCTTAAAGCACTTTGACACATTACATATACTTTTTTATTCTTTGGTATATTAGGAACATTTTGTCTCAATTCATCAAGTGGAAAATTAATAAATCCTTCAATATGACCAGCCTCATATTCTTTTTTAGTTCTAACATCTAAAAAGAAACCATCATTTAAAATCAATAAACTTTTAATATCTTCAATATAAAATTGTTTTAATTTACCTAATACTAAATTATCAGCAATAAAAGCAGCCATATTAATTGGATCTTTAGCACTTGAATATGGTGGGGCATAAGCAAAATCAACATCCTTTAGCATAACTAAAGGTATATTGTTATAAATTGCTAAACTTAAAATATCTATTCTTTTATCTACTCCATTACTACCTATAATTTGAGCACCTAATATCTTATATTCTGGAAGACTAAATAAAATTTTTATGTTTAAAGGACTGCTATTAGGATAATAAGAAGCGTGATTATTTGGTGATAAATATATCTTATTATATTTAATATTTTTTTCTTTAATACTTCTTTCATTTAAACCTACAAAAGCTACATCATAATTAAAACATTTAATAATTGATGTTCCTAAAGCTCCTTTATATTCTCTTTTTAATCCACATATATTATCAGCTACAATACGAGCTTGTTTATTAGCCGGACCTGCTAAACTAAATAAACTATCTTCATTAGTTAAATGATTTTTAATTTCAACTACATCCCCACAAGCATAAATATCTTTAATACTTGTTTCTAAATATTTATTAACCTTAATACTATTTTTAATACCTAAATTTGGGCCAATATCACTTGCTAAACTAGAATTTGGTCTAACCCCTAAAGCAAACACAACTAGATCAGAATCTATTTCTTCATCAGCTAAATTTACCTTAAATACGCCATTTTCTTTATTTATTGAAACTAATTCTTTGTTTAATTTTAAATTAACTTTACTAGCCCTTAATTCATTATGAATAAAACTAGCCATTTCATAATCTATTGGCAATAAAACTTGACTTGCCCTTTCAACTAGAGTAACTGCAATACCTTTATGAATTAAGTTTTCTACCATCTCAAGACCGATAAAACCACCGCCAACTACAACAGCTTTTTTAACTTTATTTTCTTTAATATAATTATCAATCAAAAAAGTATCCTCTACATTTTTTATAACAAAACCATATTCTTTTCCACTAATATTAGGAATAATAGCATTAGCCCCCGTAGCTATAACTAATTTATCATAATTATCCTTAAATTCTTTATTATTAATTAAATCTTTAATTATTACTTCTTTATTTTTAGGATCAATCTTAATAACTTCACAGTTTACCTTTACATCAACATTAAATCTAGCTTTAAAACTTTGTGGGGTTTGTAAAGTTAATTCCATCTTATTTTCAATAACTCCACCTATATAATAAGGTAAGCCACAATTAGCATATGAAATATAACCTGATTTTTCATACATAGTTATTTTCATATATTCATCTAATCTTCTAAGTCTAGCAGCACAAGTAGCTCCTCCGGCAACACCACCAATAATAATTGTCTTCATAATTTGTTTCACCTCAAGTTAGTTATACCAAAAAAATAATTATTTTACTAGTTATATACTTAAAACTATATATATATATCAGCTAATGTTAAAAGAATTAAATTGTCATCATTAAATTTAAATCCTGTTTTAGAAACAAAGCCGTATTTATAACAATTCAAATTTGTTCTTTTTACTTGTTCAATTTCTTCTTCTACAATATTAATATCAATTAGTTCATTTCTATATTTAACTTCATAAAAAATATAACCTAGTTCATCTTTAGTAACGATATCAAATTCACCATTTATTTTATTTATAGGATCATCATAATAATATTTGCCTATTTCATAAAAAGGAGGTTTAATATTACCTAACAAGTTTTCTTTTATTAAATATTCTTTTACTATTTCTTCAAATTTATGAGGAACATATTGGCTTAAAAAATCTCGTTCAATAAACATATCATAAAAAGTATTAGAATCTAAAATTTTAAGTTTACTAAGATTAGGATAAATATATTTATAATAAAAACTAGTTAGATTATCAGCAATATAATAGCCTACTTTTCTTTTATTATTTGGTTCATTTATAGGATAACTTTTATAAACAAGATTCATTTCTATTAATTTATCTAAAATGTCAATTAAAGTAGGACCACTAGAAATATGCGATACTGATAAAATATCTTTATATTTAGTATAATTTTTAGCCAATACCTCAAATACTATATTAGCATTATTAATTTTACTTAATTGTCCTAGTAAATAAATAGGTATTTCATTTTCTAAAATAGAACCCTCTCTAGCAATTAAATTAATAATATTTTCCTTAACACTTTTCTTTACATCAATTAATTTATTGTAATAAGGGATGCCACCAAACACACTATAAATCTTAACCTTATCTTCATTACTATAATCATTATAAAACAATTGTGATTCATAATAATTTAAAGGTTTTAATTCTAATTTTAAATCAAACCTACCATAAAGTGGATTTCCGTGATTAATTAACGACTTCATAACATCGATATACGAACCACATAATATTAATTTAAGATTTGTCTTATCTTTATACTTATCAATTAAACTTTGTAAAATACTATCTATTCCTACTACTATTTCTTTTAAATAAGGATATTCATCTAATACTAAAACAATATTATCTTTAATACTTAATCGAAATACAGAATCAAGAACTTTTTCTAAATCATTATTACTAAATGGTATATTAAAAACACTCTCAATTTCCGCGCAAATACTTAAAGCATTATTGCTTTCTGTAGTTTGTTTACACTCATAAAAAATACTAATTATATCATTATTCTTTAAAGCTTGTTTTATTAACTCACTTTTACCAACTCTTCTTCTACCATATATTAAACCTACATTCATACTAGTTTTATTAATAAAACCTTTTAAAATATCTAATTCTTTTTTTCTACCTATAAACATAGTTAATCACCCAAATCAAGTATAACATTATTAATCTGTTAAGTCAATTTTAATTCGGATGAAACCGAATCAATTTAAACCGAATTAAATAACACTAACTAAAAAACTAAAAATTAGCTACCTCATCTCTTTATACTAAATTCTTATTAAACCTATTTAAAGCACCCTCAATAACGTTTAATTGTATATCTAAGGCCTGTAAAGTAGCCTTTTCTTTTTTGGTATAAGGTGTTTTCTTACTATATTTACCATCTTTGTCTCTTGTAGCTTGAATACAACTAAGTTCATTTAATATTTCAGGAGTTGTATAGGCTTTTCTATCCTTACAATTGTTTCTTAAACTTTTGGTTCTAACGAAGACTTCATTTCTTAATATTAATCCTACAAAAAGACATAAATTTTTAGATTTTAAATGTTTAATATCATGATATCTTACACAATCAAATTGTTCATACGCTTTCATCATCATAATTATTTTAGTATAAAGAGATTAGGTTATATAATATGGTAATCCACAATTAGCATAAGAAACATAATTGGTTTTTTCATAAATCCTAATTTCCATCTTTTCATCTAATCTTCTCAAACGAGTAGCACAGGTTGCACCACTAGTTACTCCACCGATAATAATTGTTTTCATGTTCAACACCTAGTATAATCAAATTGTACTTAAGATTATACATTCTCCTTCTTTGATAGTTAAATACCTCTTTTTTAACAAAGAAAGCAAAAAAATGGTTATAACCATCTATAACCACTTTTTAATTGTCTTTAAACTTTCTGATATATAAAGTTCTCATGGCATTTAAAATACATAAGCAAGCTACCCCAACATCGGCAAAAATAGCTAACCACATATTTGCTAAACCTAAAGCACCTAATATAAGAACTATTAATTTTACTAAAATAGCAAATACAATATTTTGATAAACTATTTTCATGATTTTTTTAGCTAACTTAATACTTTTAGGAATCTTATTAATATCATCATCCATTAAAATGACATCGGCAGCTTCAATAGCGGCATCACTTCCTAATGCCCCCATTGCTATCCCTACATCCGCTCTCATTAAAACAGGTGCATCATTAATTCCATCTCCACAATAAGCTAAAACTCTATTGTCTTCTTTCATCTCTTTTTCAATAATTTCAACTTTATCTTGTGGCAATAAATTAGCATAAACTGTTTTAATTCCAATATCTTGAGCTACCTTATTAGCTACATCATAATTATCTCCAGTAAGCATAATAGTATCAGTTATATTCATTTTGGCTAAATCTGTCATTAAAATTTTAGCTTCTACTTTAACTTCATCAGCTATTACAATATAACCTAGATAAGTATCATCTTTAGCTACGTAAATAGTTGTCCCTATTTCATTTACTTCCTTAAAATCTATTTTATAATTATTTAAAAGTTTAGAATTACCAACTAAATATAAGCTTCCTTCCATTAATAATTCTATACCTTTACCTGCTACTTCTTTACTAGATTGTATTCTATTTTTTTCTATATCTTTATTGTAATATTTTTTAATAGATTCAGCTAACGGATGATTAGAATAAAATTCAGCATATGCTGCGTATTTTATGATATTTTCTTCACTATCATTTACTGCACATACTTTACTAACAACAAAATTACCTTTAGTTAAAGTGCCTGTTTTATCAAAAGCTATTCTATTTATTTTTGAAATCTTTTCTACATAATTTGAACCTTTAATTAAGATACCTAATTTACTAGCTCCCCCAATTCCTCCAAAGAAGCTTAAAGGTACTGATATAACTAAAGCACACGGACAAGATATAACTAAGAATGTACATGCTCTTTGAATATAATCTACAAATTGATTATCATTATTAATAAAATAAATTATAAGAGGTGGGAATATAGCTAAAATTAAAGCCGCTATTACAACAATTGGTGTATAATATTTAGCAAACTTAGATATGAAATTTTCTGCTTTAGCTTTTTTAGAACTAGCATTTTCTACTAACTCTAATATTTTAGCTACTGTAGATTCAGAATATGGCTTAGTAACAGCTATTTTAATTGTACCACTTTGATTTACTGAACCTGAAAAAACCTCATCGCCAACATCTACTTGTCGCAATTTAGTTTCCCCACTTAAACTAAAATTATCAATACTAGATGCCCCGTCACATACTATCCCATCTAAAGGTATTTTTTCACCTGGTTTAACTATAATTGTTTCGCCAACACTTACCTCTTCAGGAAATACTTCAACTATTTTATCATCCTTAATCACATTCGCAAAATCAGGGCGTAAATTCATTAAACTACTAATAGATCCCCTTGACTTATTAACAGCATAATCTTGAAAGGCTTCACCAACTTGATATAAAACCATAACCATAACAGCTTCTTCAAACTCGCTTGTCGCAAAAGCCCCAATAGTAGCAACAATCATTAAAAAGTTCTCATCAAAAACTAAACCATGCCTAATATTTCTTAAAGCTTTCCATAATATATCATAACCAGCTATTAAATACGCTATTAACGATACTATTAATTCTATGTACCATAAAAGGCCAATAGTATTGCTTATAATAATAGTAATCAAAAATATTATAAAAGCTATAATAGCTCTTATAAGTCTATTTTTAATTTTACTCATTTTATCCCCTTACTATTTCCATATCTGGTTCAACTTTTTTACAAACTTTTTTTATATTATTGATAATTTCTTCAGCTTTGCTATCTTCAATATCTAAACTTATTCTTTGCATCATAAAACTGACATTACAAGTATTTACTCCTTCAACTTTTTGTAATTTTTCTTCTAGTTTTCTTGCACAATTAGCACAATCTAAATTACTAACTTGTATTATTTTTTTCATAATATACCTCCAACAATTGAACAACTATTCAACTTTAATTGTATTATACTTGAATACTCATTCAATTGTCAATATTTATTTTGCAATTTATTTAAATTTTCTGTATAATTTACTTATCGAGGTGATCTTATGATTTGTTCTAATTGTGGTGGAGATGAAGCCCATTTAACTAGAATAAATAAAGCATTAAATAAAATTGAAAGCATTAAAAAGATGAGTGATTTAGCTGACTTTTATAAAATTATGGGTGATGAAACAAGACTTAAATTATTACTAACCTTAGAAGAGGGACCACTGTGTGTTTCTGATTTATCTTGCCTCTTAAATATGAGTCTATCAGCTATAAGCCATCAATTAAAAGTTTTAAGACTAGCTAAATTAGTTAAAACTACTAAAATAGGAAAAATTGTATATTATGATTTAGATGATGATCATATAAAAAAAATACTAGATATGGGCCTTGAACATATTAATGAATAGTTCAACCATATCTAGTTTTTTATCCTAAAGCTATATCTAAAATCATCATTAAAACAAAACCTACCATAAGACCAATTGTAGCCATATTAGAGTGCTTACCACTTTGTGATTCTGGTATTAATTCTTCTACTACTACATAAATCATAGCTCCAGCTGCAAAACTTAAAAAATAAGGCAACAAAAAATTTAAATAACTTACTAGAAAAAACATTAAAATAGCCGCTATCGGTTCAACTACACCAGAAATAATGCCATATAAAAAACTTCTTTTTTTCGTCAATCCTGTATTATATAGAGGCATAGATACAATAGCCCCTTCAGGAAAGTTTTGAATAGCTATCCCAATAACTAAACTTAAAGCCGCCATAAAACTAATATTTGAATTATTAATAAGTCCAGCTAAAACAGCACCAACAGCTAAACCTTCTGGAATGTTATGCAATGTAACACTAAAAAACAATAATTTAGATTTAGGTAAATGGGTTTTAATACCTTCAGGTTTGTCATTATCTAGATGTTGATGAGGAATTAAAGAATCAAAAATTAATAAAAAAATCATTCCTGCAGCAAATCCTAAAGCTGCCGGTAACCAAGTGATAGACATATTTTGATTTTGAGCCTCTTCAATAGAAGGAATAATTAAAGACCAAATACTTGCAGCAATCATAACACCAGCTGCAAAGCCAATTAATATTTTTTGCAATTTAGGATTTAAATCTCGTTTTAGAAAAAATACTAAAGAAGCACCTAAAATAGTTCCTAAAAGGGGAATTAAAACTAAGTATAAATCATTCATTTTTTTCTCCTTTCTAGTTAGCTATAGCTAACTAAATGTTAAAATATAAACGTGTCTAAGACACGCTTATAAAATTTTAGTAATTTTCAGCTCTTACTTCAAAGAAACTTTGAGCATGTTGGCATACAGGGCAAACAGCTGGAGCTTTTTTACCCATTACTAAATGACCACAATTACGGCATTCCCATAAAGTTTCTTCAGATTTAGCAAATACTTCACCTAAATTAACATTAGCTAATAGTTTTCTATATCTTTCTTCATGAGCTTTTTCAATAGCAGCAACAGCTTTAAATTGATATGCTAAAACTTTAAATCCTTCTTCTTCAGCTTCTTTAGCAAAACGGTCATACATATCAGTCCATTCATAGTTTTCACCTTGAGCTGCAGCCTCTAAATTACTAGCTGTATCACCTAATTCACCTAAAGCTTTAAACCATAATTTAGCATGTTCCATTTCATTTTGTGCTGTTTTTTCAAAAATAGCAGCAATTTGTTCATAACCTTCTTTTCTAGCTACTGAAGCAAAATAAGTGTACTTATTTCTTGCTTGAGATTCACCAGCAAAAGCTTCTCTTAAATTCTTTTCTGTTTTTGATCCTTTTAATTCCATAATTTTACCTTTCCTTCTTTTTGCATTCTTCACACAAACCTGTAAATATTAAACTATACCCATCTATTTCATATAAATTAGATTTAGGTATATCAATATTAGGGAGATAAAAGATATCTAAAACTTTGCCACACCTATCACAGATAAAATGGCTATGTTTTTTTATTGACATATCATATCTTAAAGCGCCCTTAGGTACTACTATTTTAACTAATTGTTTATTATCTGTCAATGTCTTAACATTGCGAAAAACAGTAGCACGCCCAATCGAATCATCTTGTTTTAAAACCTCGGCGTATATTTCTTCACAGGTCGGGTGTTCTAAATGGCTTATGGCCTCAAGTATCAATTGTTTTTGACTAGTATTTCTAGTTTTAATCATAGTAAAAACTCCTTATTGATATCTTGTATCAATATTATAACATTATATATTTTTTTTACAACCCTTTTGCTTAGCATTTATTTACTATTTATACCATATAAAAATCTTTCTAAAAAAAACTAGATATGTTAAAATAAAACTAACGATATAAATGTTGTGTGTACTCACAACAAAAATAAGAAAAGAAAGGAGAAAGTATAGTTATTAAGTACATTTTAATTATACTGTAAGACATGGAATATTTTATAAATATATTATTACTAATAGTAGGTATGGTCTTATTAGTTAAAGGGGCTGATTTTTTCGTTGGTGGAGCTAGCGATATAGCTAAAAAGTTAGGTATTCCATCTTTAATTATTGGTTTAACTTTAGTTTCTATAGGTACTAGCTTACCAGAAGCTTCAGTTAGTATAAATGCCGCTATTACTAACAGTTCAGATCTAAGCTTTGGGAATGTAATTGGTTCAAACATATTTAATTCTTTATTTATCATAGGTATATGTTCTATTATAATCCCTACCGTTGTTTCAAAAGACTTAATTAAATTTGACATTCCTATTTTAATATTAGTAATGGCAATATTATCATTATTTGCCTACGCTATTACTCCTTATGTAATAGATAGATGGGAAGCTGCTATTATGTTTGTTTTATTTTGTCTATATATCATATTAGTAGTATTTAGAGCTTTAAAACAAAGAAAAAACGACTTGAAATTAGTTGAAGAAGACAAACAAACTGAAGATAAACAACAACCTACTAGAAAAACTTGGTTAAGTATTCTATTTACAATTTTAGGTTTAGCTGGTGTCGTTGGTGGTGGAACCTTAACAGTTAATGCTGCTAAAGAATTAGCTGCTTTATTTGGTATGTCTGAGCTATTAATCGGATTAACTATCGTAGCAGTTGGGACTAGCTTACCAGAGCTTGTAACTAGTTTTGTAGCTAGTAAAAAAGGTGAAAACGATATTGCAGTTGGTAATGTAATTGGTTCTAATATTTTTAATATAATTTTCATATTAGGATTTAGTGGTATGATTACTCCTTTATCTTTAACATCTAATAGTTGGTTTGATGTAATTGTTATGGTAATAGCTATTTTTATGATATTTATTTTTGCCTTGAAAAAAGGTAAAGTAAATAGAATTGAAGGAGCTATTATGATGGTACTATATATTGCTTACTTAACTTACATTGCTTTAAGAGATACTGGCGTAATAAATATATAAAAAAACTTGGTTAATGATATGATATCTCCAAAGTAGACAAATAAAATAATTAAAGAATAACAATCCCTTAAGGGATTCGCGACCTCCAAA
>CALUQZ010000013.1 GCA_944323055.1 uncultured Acholeplasmatales bacterium | reverse complement strand
AGTAAAGATAATATAAATATTAAAGGTAGTTATAATAATATTAATTTTGATGTAATAATTGATAAAGAATTAAATATAGAAGCTATAATAGATATAGCTAAGATAAGTTTAAAAATTAATTATTATAATAATGGAAATATTTATTTAACTTATAATAATATAACACTAAAAACAACATTAAATGAATTAATAGATATTATAAAAACATATCTAGTAGATATATCATTAGATTTCGATTTAAATAATTTATTAACAAATATAAAAACTTCTTCAAATAACTTAACATTTGAAATATTAGATAAAGAAATAGTTATTAATACGACAGATAAAATAACAGTATCTGTATTAGGAGCTAATTTAACTATAACAAATACGACAAATGAAATAACAAAAGAAGAAATAAAAGGTATCGATTTAAAAACTTTATTACCATATTTAGATTTAATATTAAAATATGTAGATAATAATTATCTAAATATTAGCTTAACAACAACATTATCTTATAAGAATAATGATATAACTTTAACAGGTAATTTATCATTAGATATAGCTAATTTAGTATTAAATGGCACATTTAATATAAATCTATTAGGAAAAGATTTAACTGTTAATATATTATATAAAGATAATAATCTAACAGTTAAATTAGGAAATAATATCGTAGTTAAATTAACAACAGACGAATTACTAAGTTACTTTAGTAAACTTAATATAGAAACAAATAACATTTTAGAAAATGTAGAATTAGATAATAATGAACTATTAATAACAATTTTAGGGATAACTTTAAGAGTTAGTTATAATGAAGATAATCTAATTATCAGTTTAGCTGATATGAATATTAATGACCTTAATATAACTAATACAAAAGTAGAAGTTAAACCAGGTAGTAGTTTTGAAGTAGTAGAATATGAACCTAATTTAGATAAGAATGATATAGATAATATTATTAATGTAGTAAGTAAAGTAATAGATGTAGTAAGTAAAGATAATATAAATATTAAAGGTAGTTATAATAATATTAATTTTGATGTAATAATTGATAAAGAATTAAATATTAGTGGTGTTATATCAATTAATAATATTGAATTAAATATTTATTATGTAGATGGCATTTGTTATGTAGCATTTAATAATATTGGTATTAAAGGTAGTATTAGTGATATATTAAGTTTTGTTCAAGGATTAGGCTTTAATTTAACTGATATAGAATTTGATTTAAATAGTTTATTAAATACTATTAATACAAGTAATAATAATATTTATTTAGAATTATTAAATTTAGCTTTAGACATTAATATTGATTCTAGTATCCATATTAATGAGTTAAATAATAATATTAATTTAACTATTTCTTCAATAACAGATAGTGTTAATAGTGTTTTAGATATTAATTATTTTGATATAGCTAATTTAATGGTATTTATTCCAGTTATTAAAGATATAATGTCTAATAATACTTTTAATTTTGTGCTATCAACTTCAATTAATAATTTAAATATTAATGCTAATATTAGCGTTAATAAGAATTTGGCAATTTATGCAGTTATTAAGATTAGTGATTATAATATTTATTTAAGTTTAAATAAAGACATTTTAAAAATTAAATTTAATGATAATGTTATTGAAACTAATTTAAGTGATTTAACTAAATTATTTAGTACTAAATCAGATATTAATATAACTAATATTTTAGATAGTTTATATATTGATTTTGTTGATAATAAGCTTAAAGTAAGTTTCTTAATTAATGATTTAAATATAGTCTTATTTGTAGATGAAAACTTAAATGTTAGTGTTGATTCTATCAGTTATAATAATATTAGTATTAGTGAGATAAATGTTTTAACTACAATAAATAATGATGTAGTTAGAAATATTGAAGAAGATGCTACTATTAATATAGATGATCTATTAGTAATTAAAGATAATATTATGACTTTAATAGAAACATTTAATGATACAGTTAATATTAATTTAGAAACTAAATTAGTAGCTGAAACGACAGAATTTAAGATTTTAGCTAATTTAAATTTATCTTTAGAAAATAAAGTAGTAGAAGGTACTATTAAATTTATAACTAGTCAAAACTTAGAACATGTAGTTTATATATCTTATAAAGATAACTATTTAAAATTAGCTTATGGCAATATTGGTATTAATGTGACAATTGAAGAATTAATATCATTAGTTCAAGAAGCCTTAGATAGTTTTAATTTAGATATTAATAGTGATAGTATTAATCTTGATTTAAAAACAATTATTAATTCTATATTCATTGATGTAGATAATGGGGTTAATGTTAGTTTATCTTTATTAAATTTAGGTAATATTACTGTTAATTTAAATAATAATAAATTGAGTATAAGTGATATTAGTATTAGTAATATAAGTTTAAATAACACTAATATAGAAATTTCTAAAGGTAGTATTAATAATGTAATGCCAGAAAATAATTATTTAAACTATGAACAATTAGCTATGGGTATTAAGATGTTTAAAAATATAGTAGAGTTAAGTTCTAATGAAGGTTTAAGTTTTAGTATTAATGGCATTGTTAATATTAATAATACAGATTATTTAGTTGAAGGTAATATATCTATTAGATTTAAAGATAATGTTACTTTTGAAGCTGCTTTAAATATAGCTAATGAGCATTATGTAAAATTGTATCGTATAGTAGAAGATAATAATCCAGTTTATTATTTGATATATGATAATTTATTGACTAATGTTGAAGGTGAAGCTAATAAGACTTTAAATTTTAAAGCTAATGAAAGTGATTTATTAGAGTTAATTAATACTATTTCACAAATGATTAATTTTGATTTTTCTAAGATTGAGAATGGTTTAGATGACATTAAAGATTTTAATATTGTTGATGTTATTGACAAAGTCAATTTTGCTGAGATAATTAAATATTTAAATATAGATACATTAGCTAAAGCTTTAAGTTTATCTTTAAATATTAATAATACAGCTAATTTAGATTTAGCTATTATCTTAGATGATAATATGCAATTAAAGAATGTTGAAATTAATAATTTAGAATACAGTGGCTTAAAATTATCTAATATGATAGTTACTTATACAGGTATTTATAATGGTAATATAGTAGTGCCTGAATATGATTATTATGATTTGTCTATGCTAAATCCATTAATTAAAACAATCTTTAATACAGCTTTATTAACTGATTTTGATATTTCAGGTACATTTAATGTAACAGCTACTATATTAGGTATCCCTGTTAATAAAAATATCAATATTAATGCTAAAGTTAAAAGAGTAGACAATTCTGTTTATCCTGAAGTATATGTGAGTATGACTAATATTCCTATTATTTCTCCTATAAATAATGATTTTGCTTATTCATTTGGAGATTTAGCTGGTACTAGAAATTTAGAAATTTACTATAAAGATAGATATGTTTATTTAAACAGAATTGATTCAATAGATAATATATTTGGTCCTAGAACAGTTAAGAAACAGCTTAAAATAAGTGATACAGAGTTTATTAATAATATATTGTACTATCTTTTAAATTATGGAATTGGTTTTAGTGATTCAATAATGGAAGCTATATATGAAGGTATCACTATCAATCCAAATATGGATTTAACTAATGTAGTTACGGGTATGGGAGTAGTTAATGAGAATAATTATGAGATAGGCCTTAATCTAGCAGAAGTTACTGGTAACGATTTATTAGGTAATATGGTATTATCTTTAGGGACTAAGTTAGTTGAAGGTGAGTCTTATTTATCACAATTTAAATTTAGTTTAGATTTACCATTAGCTTCTATATGTAATATTAAACTAACTACTAATGACTTAACTTTAAACAATATAAATGAGACAGTTAATTTAGATAATCTTTATGAGTTTGTAAATAGTTATAGTCATGAAGAAAATGTTGGTTATGTTGATAATGGCGATGGTTGGGAAGTAGATACAGCAGCTTTACCACAAAGTGTGTTGTATTTAGAGTCAATAGAAGAATATGCGTTAGCTTAAAAATAAAACCTTAAAACTTAGATATTATCTTTGTTTTAAGGTTTTTTTGGCGTAAATTGATATTTTATTTGTCATTTATATAATTGATGTATAGTAAAAAATTAAAATAATATGAATATTTTTTATTTTAAAGCATCTAATTATAAAAGGAGGATTTGGCAGTGAAAGTCAAAAGGGCGAGAAGATTTTATAAAATAAATTCAACATTTGGCAGGCTTTTATTATTAATATTTGTAATTGGGATTCTAGTCGCTCCATTTATAATTGATTATACAACATTTCCTAATCACAAAACATTATATAATGTTTTAGCTATGTATAGTTCTTTAATAATATTTATGCCAATATTATTATTTTTAGTAATTACTAAAAATAAAATTAAAAGGCAAAGAATAGGTAATGGGTTTAATATCTATATTTTAGTTCTTTCAATAATGACAGTTGTAGGAATAATTATAGCTATTATTTTAACATCAGTTCTTCCGCAGTCACCTTTACCTGAAGAAGAAAAAAGAATTCTTATTATTACTGGTGCAGTATTATTAGTTGTAGTTGTTATTTTATGCGTTTTACATAAACTTGGCAGTAAATATAGTAAGTTTATTAAAGATGTTGGGAAAAAGTATAAAGAAATAAAGAATAGTGAACTTCCTGTCGAAGTAAAAAATGATTTAATAAGTAAATTAAATAATGCTTATTTAGAAAATGATAGTGAAGCTTTAACGGCGATAGTTGTACCAATAACAGAACCAAGTAGTGAAAAAGATGATAGTGTTGATATTAGTACGAAAAGTTATTATGATGATCATGCTATTCCAGCTTTCTTTGCTAAAATTGGTAGAGGATTTATTTTAGCTATTACTTTAGGTTTTGCTTATCCGTTTGTGTTATGTATGAAAATAGGTAGAGAAGTAAAACATACTAAATATGATGGCAAAGCCATGTATTTTGATGGTAATGGTGGTCAATTAATTGGTAAATGGGTTTTATGGATACTTTTAAGTGTTATTACTTTTAGTATTTATGCTTTCTTTATACCTAATAGAATTAATAAGTGGGTAGCTAAACATACACATTTTAAAGGTATAGAGACGGATGAAAAAGGCGATTATACAGGCATTTTCATTGTTAATTTATTACTAAAAATAGCTTGTTTTATTTTAAATATTTGTACTATTTTTATATTAGTTCCTTTTACTACATGTTGGAAATATGGTTATAAAATAAATCATACAATTTATGATGGGCAAAGATTAATATTTAAAGGTAATGGGGCTAAATTAATAGGTAAATGGATTATTTGGTTGTTACTTTGTATTCCAACATTTGGGATCTTTATTCTATTTTTACCTGGTAGAATTAAGAGATGGAAGATTAGTCAAACTCATTATCGTTCAACTTTAGCAGCTGTAAAAGAAGCTAAAAAAGAAGTTGTGATTAAGGAAGAAGCAATAAATAAACCAGTTTATTATCAAAAGAGTCTTATTTCTATTTTAAGAACTTCAACTACCTTTATAGTTCTTGGTGGAATAGTATTGATAGGGTTTGTTTTTAATAATAGTTTATGGTCTAATTTAAAAGAACCTTGGAAGATTGAAAAACTTGCTGAAGAATTGTTGAAAGATGAATATTATTTAATTTCTAGTTTCGAAGAAAACTTTCCAGATTATGTTGAGACTAGTCAAGAATATATTTATGAATATGACGATGTATTAATTAAAATTAATAGAGATTTTAAGCGAATTGAATATATTAAAGACACTAGAAATTTAGATAGTAAAGAAGTAGAAAGTGTTGAAATCTTGCAAGATTTCTATTCTACAGATTCAATTGTGTCGATCAAAGTTATTTATAGTGATGGTTCTTTTATATATGATTATAAAACAGAAGTTCTTTCCCTTTCTAATAGTGAAAATGGCAGTATTTCTAATATTAGTTTATATGATTCAGTTGGTAATTATTATGAAACTAAAGTTTTAGTTCATAGTGGAAATTCATCAGTAGAAGAAGATAATATTAATTATACCTTTAAGCGAGATAATGATAGACTTGTCGTTGAAATTACTGGTAATGGCACAGCTGATTTAGCTAAGATTTTAGATATTGATGTTTATATGGAATTATATCGTGCTATTTATAGTGATAGTGCTACAGTATCAGTTGATTTAGTTATAGGTGAAGGTATTACATCTATTTATCGAAGTGAGCCTTTACATACTAAATTTAATTATGTTTCTTTCCCTTCAACTTTAAAAGTAATAAGCGATAGCACTTTTGAATATGTACAAATTATAGCTCCTCTTGTTTTACCTGAAGGGCTTTTAGAAATAGGTGATAATAGTTTTGAAAGTTCATATATTTCAGATATTACTTTACCAAGCACTCTTGTAAGTATTGGTAATAGAGCTTTTGCCTATAACTATTTAAAAAGTTTAACGATTCCTAATTCGGTGACTAGTATAGGTGCTAGTATTTTATATGATAGTTCTCTTTTAGAAAGTTTAAAAATACCATTTTTAGGTTCTAAAGAAATTACAAGTATTGATAGTGCTAGTGAAGAAGAGCTTGAAAGTGCTAATTTATTATATTTGATTGGTGATTCGTCTTATGAATCTCTACCTTCTTTAAGTTATGTAGAAGTTGATAGAGGTATTATTTATGAAAATGCATTTAGTCGTGCTAATATTACAAATATTGTTCTAAATAATGTTAAGAGTATTTGTGATTCTGCTTTTAGTGGACTAGAGAGTTTAGAAACATTAACAATTAATAATGACCTTGATTATATAGGTAGTTATGCAATTAGAAATACTAATATTAAAGTATTAGAATTAAACAATATAGATACAATTGATGATTACGCTTTTGCTGATTCTAGTCTAGATGAATTATATATTAATGGTGATGTTAGCTATATTGGTGAGTGTATCTTAAAAAATGTTTATCTAGATATTTTAAAAATTCCTTATTTAGGTTCAACTATTGACGATAAAAGTAATGCTTATTTAAATTATTTATTTTCTGGATATAGATATCAAAATGGTTGGTTTACTGAAAAACTAATTGGTGACCTTTATTTGACAAAGGCTAAACATTTAGGCTATGAGGCTTTTTATCAAACATATTTTGATAATCTTTATCTACCTAACACTTTAGAGAGCGTAAGTAGTTCAGCTTTTTATTTAAATTCTAGTGATGAAAGTTATTATCCTAATGTTTTTTATGATGGCGATATATCTGATTATTTAACAATAGAACGTTCATCTTCAATGCATGAAGATGTATTACATTTTTTCTTTAAAATTGATGGACAATATCAAGAAGTTATAGATTTAGTAATACCTGAAGGCACAAAAGAGGTAGGGGCTTATGCTTTTGCTGATTTTAATTTAAGAAGTGTTACTTTAAATGAAGGACTTGAAACAATTAGTACGTATGCCTTTGATAGTATTAATTTAACTACACTTAATATTCCAAATAGTGTAAAGGTTATTAAGAGTTATGCTTTCTACAATGCTACTTTATCTAATTTATATATGCCATATGTAGAAAGTTTAGATAGTGGAATATTATATTTAGCTGAAATAGGGACTTTAACTATTGCAGGAGATTATAATACTTTGCCAGACATTTTTAGTAATATTACAGCTTTAGAAATTATTTTTGAAGGCAATTTTAGTAGTGTTGTTGATGAAGCCTTTTGTTATAGTGAAATTGGCAAAATGATTTTACCTGATGGTGTCACTTCAATAGGCGAACGAGCTTTTGAAAATAGTACAATAGGAGAATTACGTTTACCAAATACTTTATTAGAAATAGGAAAAGAAGCTTTTGAAAATTGTGAGATAGCTGAAGTAGTTTTGCCTAATAGTTTAAAAGCTATTCCAGAATACTTATTCTATAATTCTACAGTTAGTAAAGTGACATTACCTAATGCTCTTGAAACGATTGGTAATTATGCGTTTAGTAAAAGTAACATAACTGATTTAGTAATTCCAGATACACTAATATCTTATCCTACTGGTGGGTTTGGTACTATGAATAGTCTAAATAATCTAACCTTACCATTTATAGCTAAAGACAGTTTAGATACTACAAGTTTAAGCTCAATCATTAGCAATAGACAATTAGATACTTTAATTGTTAATGGTGGTTATATATCTAAAGATACATTTACTGTTAGTAGAGGATATTCATATAGTATCAAAAATGTTATATTAGATAATGATGTAATAGCTACTAGTGATTATTTTGTAGAAATTCTAGATGTAGAGACTTTAACTTTAATAGGAGAGTTTAATTTAAGTAGATTAGGTCTTTATTATTCAAGTAATGATAAAGATAATAATAGTGTTCTAGATAGTTTGAGAAAAGTTATTATTTATACTCCTAACATTACTGAGTCTTTCTTTATTAATACCCCTATTGAAGAAGTAATTATTGGTGAAGGTGTATTGACGATAGAAGCTAATGCTTTTGAAAATACGAACCTTATTAATGTTTTTGTATCTGATACAGTTACATCAATTGCAAGAGGAGCGTTTAGAAATTGTGCAGATATTGAAGAAATGACTTTACCTTTTGTTGGCGGTAGTGAAACTAATAATGAATATTTTGCTTATATCTTTGGAGCTATTAGTAATAATTCGCAAGCTGATTATATGCCAGAAAATTTATCTAAAGTGACTATAACAAATGAGAGTGTTTTAGATGATCAAATGTTTAAAGGTATTACCTTAGATTATTTAGTTATTTTAAGTGAAGTAGAAACTATCCCTAGTTCGTTCTTGACAAGTGCTGACATTGATCATTTGTGTCTAGTAAATGAAGTGAATTTAACTAATGATAATATTTATATTTATAATGAAAATCCTATAGATGCCGGTAAGTACTGGACATATGATGAAAATGGAGAAATTGTTATAAAAGAAATTTAAAATTTTAAGATGGGCCTCTAATAATTTGGAGGTTCTTTTTTTACATTTGCCCCAAATAAAGCGTTTTCTTTACAACTTTTTTACAATTTCTTTACAAGTTTATGGTTTTTTCAGCTTACAGAAAAATATATAATATGGGCGTGAAAAGGAGATAAAAAGAAATGAAAAAAGTATTACTTGCTCTTGCGGCAGGATTATTATGTACAACAGGTTTAGTAGCTTGTACAAATCCAGAAAACAACAATAATAACAATAATAACAACAATAACAACAACAATAATAATGGTGGTAGTAGCTTTAACTTATCATCAAATGTTAAAGTATATTCAAGAGATACTACTTCAGGTACACGTGATGGTTTCTTCACAACTATTGGTTATGAAGATGCAAAATCAGATGATAAACTATTAGCTAGTGGAACAGCTATTGTTAGTTCAAATGGCGATATGATGAACTCAATTGTTAATGATACATATGGTATTGGATATGCTTCATTAGCTTCAGTTTTAGAATCAGATGATGTTAAAGGATTAAATTATAATGGTGTTGTTCCTTCAGTTGAAAATGTTCAAAACGGCACATATGGTTTATCTCGTAACTTTAACTATATCGTTCGTCAAGATAGTGATATGTCAGAAAATGAACGTGTAATGGTTAGTGCTTTCATTAAATATATGTTCTCAGATGCTGGTCTTACAACAGTACAAGCAAATGACGGTATCTTAATGCCAGGTGGCGATATAGATTCAGCAGAATTATGGAGTGATTTAAAAGCTAATGATGCAGATGTTAAACAAGCATTAGCATTATCAGAAGCAGGAACTAAAGTTACTATTAATTTAGGTGGTTCAACATCAGTACAAAATATAGCTGAAGCTTTAACACAAGCTTTCTCTGAAGAAGTAAGTGGTTTTGTAGCATCTCATAATCATACAGGTTCAGGTGACGCATATAAACGTACTCAAGGTTCAGACAAAGATAGTCAAACAAGTTTACATATCGGTTTCTTATCAAGAGAAATTGAACTTACAGGTGATGAACCAGCAGCTGAAGGTACTTATGGTATGATTTGTAAAGATGGTATTGTAGCTATTGTTAACCCTGAAAATACAGCTTTAACTGATGCTACTCCAGAATTACTTGTAGCTTTATTTACTGGCGGTATTACAACATGGCAAGCAGCTAAAGATTATGAACCATTTGAAGGTGCAATTAAAGTATATTCAAGAGATACTACTTCAGGTACACGTGATGGTTTCTTCACAACTATTGGTTATGAAGATGCAAAATCAGATGATAAACTATTAGCTAGTGGAACAGCTATTGTTAGTTCAAATGGCGATATGATGAACTCAATTGTTAATGATACATATGGTATTGGATATGCTTCATTAGCTTCAGTTTTAGAATCAGATGATGTTAAAGGATTAAATTATAATGGTGTTGTTCCTTCAGTTGAAAATGTTCAAAACGGCACATATGGTTTATCTCGTAACTTTAACTATATCGTTCGTCAAGATAGTGATATGTCAGAAAATGAACGTGTAATGGTTAGTGCTTTCATTAAATATATGTTCTCAGATGCTGGTCTTACAACAGTACAAGCAAATGACGGTATCTTAATGCCAGGTGGCGATATAGATTCAGCAGAATTATGGAGTGATTTAAAAGCTAATGATGCAGATGTTAAACAAGCATTAGCATTATCAGAAGCAGGAACTAAAGTTACTATTAATTTAGGTGGTTCAACATCAGTACAAAATATAGCTGAAGCTTTAACACAAGCTTTCTCTGAAGAAGTAAGTGGTTTTGTAGCATCTCATAATCATACAGGTTCAGGTGACGCATATAAACGTACTCAAGGTTCAGACAAAGATAGTCAAACAAGTTTACATATCGGTTTCTTATCAAGAGAAATTGAACTTACAGGTGATGAACCAGCAGCTGAAGGTACTTATGGTATGATTTGTAAAGATGGTATTGTAGCTATTGTTAACCCTGAAAATACAGTTTTAACTAATGCTACTCCAGAATTACTTGTAGCTATCTTTAGTGGTGAAATCACAAGTTGGTCTGACGTTCGTTAGAAAGTAGATTATTAAAAGTTAATAAAAAGGCCTCAGGCCTTTTTTGCGTATATTAAGGATTAGGAAGTGTATTATGAATACAACTGCTTCAAAAAGAAAAAGTGTATTTGATCGTTTTTTTCAAATTTTATTCTTATTAGTAGCTGCTTTAGCAGCTTCATCAATTGTGTTTATTATAGTATTTATTTTGATAGAAGGCATTCGGCCATTTGTAAATACTTATCCAGAAGTAGATGGTAGGTTAAGTCAAGCTAGTTTTGTGACTTTTATTACATCTACTAGTTGGACAGACCTAAATTATGGTGCATTAGGAGCTTTAATTAATACAATATATTTAACGGCTATTGCAACTATTATAGCTATGCCAATTTCTGTTTTGTCTGCGTTATTTATCGTAAGAATTGCGCCAAAATGGTTAGCTCTAATATTACAAAATGTCGTTGAATTATTAGCAGCTATTCCTTCAATCATCTTTGGTCTTTTTGGTATGGGTATTATAAATCCTTTAGTTAGAGATTTTGCTGAATTATTTGGTATTCAAACATCTGGTGGTAAATCAGGATTATCAACTATTATTGTATTAATGATTATGATGATTCCTACTATAACAATGCTAACTATCACTAGTATGAAAGCAGTAAAGAAACCATTAATTGAAGCGAGCTTAGCTTTAGGTGCTAGTAAAACTCAAACTAATTTTAAGATTGTTTTAGGTGGAGCTAAATCTGGTATAATGGCAGCCTTAATTTTAGGGGTTGGCCGGGCCTTAGGTGAAGCTACAGCGGTATCACTTGTTTGTGGTAATGTGGTAGATGGACCTAATTTTAATTTGTTCGATTTATCTAGGACTTTGACATCAACAATGATGTTAGGTCTTCATGAATCTAGTGGTATAGCTTATGATATCAGATTTAGTGTAGGTATTTTGTTAATTGTAACTATCTTAATAGTTAATGTTATTTTATCTTTTGTGAAGAAGGTGATTTGTCGTTATGACCAAGCTTAATAAACCAGAAGTTAATCTTAAAGACAATCAAGTAACTACAAGTAATGAAATTGTTTCAAAAGATATTAAAATTGAATCGAATTTAAAGGTAAAAAGAATTCTTGATATTTTAAAATTAATTCCAACTTATTTATCTAGTATTTTTATTGTTTTAGTATTAGGCGGTATTATAATATATATCTTAATGACAGGTTCAAGTGCTTTTTCTTTGAATTTATTGTTTGATGATTATCAAGAAGTATTAAATACAATAACAGTAGAATATGACTCTAATTTAACATTTACAAACCCCAATATTGAAGGAAGTTATTTCGTTGAACGCTTTGGTATAACAATTGCTGATTCAGTTGATACAGCTAACGAGGATTGTGTAATTGTGACTTGGATTGCTGATAACTCACCTTTAAAAAATGCGACGAAAACTAATGGTGATGGTACTTATACGGTAGAAGTTGGCGATAGACTTGATACAATTCGTTATAAAAATGATAACAATGTCACACAAGTAACAGCAGCTAATAAAGGAGCCGAAAGAGTGGCAGAAGCTTTAAATTCGGCAACAATTATCAATCAAATGCAATGTAAGACTGGTGGCGGCGGGGCCCGTGGCAGTTTAATAACAACTCTATATTTGATTTTATTAACTTTAATAATTTCTTTACCAATAGGGATAATTTCATCTATATTCTTGACACAATATGCTAAAGAAGGTAAGATAAAGACAATAATTACAACAATGATTGATATGACTAGTGGTATTCCTAGTATTATCTTTGGCTTTTGTGGAGCAATAATTTTCATTCCTTTTTGTGATACGACATTTAACACATCAGGATATAGTATTTTAGCTGGTGCTTTCACTATGACAATAGTATTGTTACCTACTATAATTAAGACTGTTAGTGAAAGTTTATTAGTGATACCGCGTTCATACACGATGGCTAGTTTAGCTTTAGGTGCTAGTAAAACTCAAACTGTCTTTAAAGTAATTTTACCTAATGCTATTCCTGGTATTTTAACAGCTACATTACTATCTATTGGTAGAATAATTGGTGAATCTGCAGCTTTAATTTTTGTTATGGGAACAAGTATTCAAGATCACATAAGTGTTACAGGATCATCATCTTCTTTAGCAGTTCATATTTGGACTATTATTAATCAAGAAAATCCTAATTATGAAGCTGCATCAGCTATAGGTATCTTTATTTTAATTGTAGTTTTAATTTTATCACTTTTAATTAAATTAATATCTAAAAAATTAAATAAAATGGCGGTATAATATATGTATGATTTTCAAATAAAAAATGTTAATCTTTATTATGGTGAAAAACACACTTTAAAAGATGTAAATTTAGATATCCCTACAAATCAAGTAACGGCTTTTATCGGCCCTTCTGGTTGTGGTAAATCAACTCTATTGCGTTGTTTAAATCGAATGAACGATTTAATTCCTAATTGTAAAATTGATGGAGAAATTCTTTATAAAGAGAATTATGATATCAGGGAGATGAATCCTATTGATTTAAGAACTAAAGTAGGTATGGTCTTTCAACAACCTAATCCGTTTCCTATGTCTATATTTGACAATGTAGCTTATGGGCCTCGTTGTAGTGGCATTAGAAATAAAGCTAAATTACAAGAAATTGTTATTGATTCATTAAAAAAGGCTAGTTTGTATGAAGAAGTTAAAGAACGTTTAAAAGATAATGCATTAGGCTTATCAGGTGGTCAACAACAAAGATTATGTATAGCTAGAACAATTGCTATGAAACCAGAAGTTATTTTAATGGATGAACCTACAAGTGCTCTAGACCCTATTGCTACCTTAAAAATAGAAGAATTAATTGCGGAATTAAAAAATGAATATACAATCGTAATAGTAACTCACAATATGCAACAAGCTACGCGTATTTCTGATAAAACAGCTTTCTTCTTATTAGGGGAAATGGTAGAATTTAACGATACTACTGAATTATTTAAAAACCCACAAGACAAACGAACAGAAGATTATATAACAGGAAGGTTTGGTTAGAATTATGAAACTAGAAACAGAAATTGATAATCTAAAACAAATGGTCTTAAAAATGAGTGATGTTGTTGTTGATAATATTGATATTTCTATCAATAATTATTTAGGTAAAACTGATGATATTGTTAACGATGACATTGTAGATAAATTTGAACGCTTAATTGAAGAGATGTGTTTAAATATTTTATTAAAAGAAAGACCTTATGCATCAGATTTAAAACAAGTTACAGGAATTTTAAAATTAGTAACAGACCTTGAAAGAATAGGTGATCACGCAGAAGATATCATAACTTTCAGCAATAAATTAAAAGGAGTACCTGGTGACCCTAAACACCATGATAATATTGATAATTTAGCACAGTTTGTAATTGATATGTTAAAAAAAGCGGTTAATTCTTATATAAATGCTGATACTAAAACAGCACAAGAGGTTATTGATGCAGATGATTATGTTGATCAAAGATATGATGCGATTGTTGAAGAATTAGCACATGCAAAAATAGAAGATAAATCATATTTGCCATTTGCTATTTATTCTACTTTAGTTGTAAAATATCTAGAGAGAATAGCTGATCATTCAGTTAACATCGCTGAATGGGTTATTTATATAGAAAGTGGTTTTTATAAAGATAAAAAAATATACTAGGGGCGTGATATTATGGCATTTTTAATCTATTCCATTGAGGATGATAAAGATATAGCCCAAATAATTAATAAAACTTTAGCAAAACAAGGATATCAAGTTGAAACTTTTTATAATGGAAAGTCTTTTTTAAGAGCCTTTAATCAAATTAAACCAGACCTTATTTTGTTAGATTTAATGTTGCCAGATTATAGTGGCATTGAATTGTTAAAAAAAGTACGAAATGATGCGGTCAATGATGATATTGATATCATAATTGTCAGCGCTAAACATATGTTAGTAGATAAGGTAGAAGGTCTTGATTTAGGAGCTGATGACTATATCGAAAAACCTTTTGATTTACTTGAATTAATGTCTAGAGTAAATGCTAAATTGAGAAGACATAAAAAGCGGAGTTTACCGCTTGTATTTAGAGATTTAACGCTTGATCCGCTAAAAAGACAGTGTATGTTTAATGATAAGAAGATTGATTTAACAAATAAAGAATTTGACATTTTGTTATATTTAGCTAAAAATAACGGTAAAGTCTTAAGCAGAGAAGAGATTTTTGAAACTGTTTGGGGAACTGATTATGGTTTTGAAACTAGAACATTAGATATGCATATTAAGTCTATACGTAAAAAAACAGATGAAAATCTTATAAAAACAAGTTATGGTAAAGGCTATAAGGTAGAATTATGAAAAAAAGAATGATAATTTTTTCTTCATTAATATCATTACTTGCCTTACTTGCTTTATATGCAATATCTTTAGGATTAATATCTAATGAAAATAAAAATAAAGCTATTGAAGAGATAAATATTTATTTAGATGTAGCTACAAGTCATTATGAGAATGAAAACTTTGAAGATGTTGCTAATTATATGGTTTCATTAGATGATAATCTTCGGATTACTTTTATTGATTTAACCGGTAAAGTTGTATATGATTCTGAATTAAAATATCAAGTAGATAATTTAGATAATCATTTAAATAGACCAGAAATTATGAATTTAGGTGAAGCTATTATTCGAAAATCTGGTTCAACAAATGATAAAATGATGTATATAGCTAGGCTTATCGATGATTATTATTTAAGAGTTTCATTTGATACTGTTTATTTTACAACAGGAAATGTTGTATTTGCGGTTGGAGCATTATTAAGTATAATAATTATTTATTTAATTATTTTAGTATTTTTATATTTGTTATCAAAACGCATGTTAAAACCGATTGAAAAAGAAATAAATGATTTGGCATTAATTGCTGATGCTGAGGTTGTGTTTAAAGCTGATACGATTGATAAACTACCAGAAGTTATAGAAGCAGCTAAAGTTTTAATTAATAATAAATTAAGACAAATAAAAGAAGAAAATACAAAAAATGAAACTATTATTCAAGCTATTGATGAATGCTTAATTTTATTAAAAAATGAAATTGTAACATTAGTAAATGATCAAACATTGAAAGCTTTTAATGTCACTAAAGAAGCTATAATAGGAAAAAATTATTTGTATTTATTTAGAAATACAACATTATTAAATGCCATAAAAAATGCTATAGATACGCGAAAAAACGAATTTTTAAATATTAATATGTCTAGTAAAAATTATTCTGTTAGTATTATACCTTTTAATAGTTGTCAAGTTTTAGTTTCATTAAAAGATATCACAGAAAAACAACAAATGGAAGTTATTAAAAAAGATTTTTTTGCTAATGCTAGTCATGAGCTTAAAAGTCCACTTACAACTATAATAGGTTATGAACAAATGATTTTAAATGGTATTATAGAAGATAAAAAAGAAATCAAAGATGCTAGTTTAAAGATATTAAAAGAAGCTAATAGAATGAATCAAATTATTATTGATATGCTTGAATTATCTAATTTAGAATTTTCTAAAACTTATGAGTTAGTAGATATTAAAATTAGTGATGTATTATATGATGTTATTAATAGATATCAGTCTCGCATTGATAATAAAAATATTAATTTAAGTTTAGATATTAAAGATACAACTCTTTATTGCAATAAAGAACAAATTGAAACTTTATTTTCTAATTTAATCGATAATGCTATTAAATATAATAAAGAAAATGGCTCTATCGTATTAATTTTAGATGAAAAACATTTTGTTTGTAAAGATACGGGTATCGGTATATCTTACAATGATCAAAGTCGGGTATTTGAACGGTTTTATCGCGTTGATAAAGCTAAATCAAAAGAAACAGGTGGTACCGGTTTAGGTTTAGCTATTGTTAAACATATTTGTGAAAAGTTCAATTATAAAGTTGAATTAGAAAGTGTTTTAGATGTTGGGACAACGATAACTATATATTTTGAATAAGAGAAAGTTTATTTGAACTTTCTTTTTTTGTAAAATTAAAAATAATATAAGTAACTTTTTACAATAAGGGAGACAAAAAAATGAAATCTATTTTTGATTTAAATAAAGATTTATTAAAACGGTACTTAACTTTAATAGATACCATTCAAACTGCTAGTGATACTTTTTATGATGCTTATAATAATTTTTGCGAACAATTATTAAAAAGTATTTGTGATAAAGAAGAACTTACATATTCTAGAGGTTCTATTAGCTATTTAATAGATAATAAGGCTATTAAATATTATTTAATTAATGAAATGAAATTAAATGATAAATTATTAGATAAATTAAAAGATTATGCTTTAAAAATTAATAAACATAAACATCAAAATGAGAAACAATTAAATATAGATTTAGCTATAAGTTATATGACTTGTCTATATGAAATAATTAATGATGTTAATAAGTATTATAATTTTAGATTATGGAATGTCAAAGTTACTAGCTATATTATGAATATTTATGGTAAAAAAGAAGGTGTAGAAGTTAATATAACACCAGTTGTAAATGTTAGTGAAGTTGTTTCTAATAATGAAAGTAATAAGCAAAATAGTGTTAATGTCGATAATCAAATACCAAATGTTAGTAGAAGTAATCCTAAAATAGAAAGAACACGCCTATATTTTACTCACAGTGAAAATATATTTAAATTATTAAAAAAATTAGTACCTATTTTATATGTAATAATGCTAATTGGAAATATTTTATATTGTGTATTTATGGGAATGCTTAATAGTTTATTATTAGTAATAGGCTTTATTGTTATATTTATAATTCATTCATATTTAATATATGCGATTATTAGGATGATTAAACAACCATATGAGTTTAATATTAAAGATGCTAAACATTTACCAGTTGATTATGAAAATTTATTATATGAACCTTTTGTAAGTTTAAGAATTTCATTTTTTTTAATTTTATTATTAGTCTATTTGCAAGTAATACTTGCTGCAATGTCCATTTTTAGTTTTATGCCTTCAATAATAATTAGTTCAGTAATATATGTCATAACGGCAGTTCCTTGTACTATTTTATTACAATGGTTTTATAAGTCTTATATATTACTTTATTGATTTTTTTTAAAGTTCTATTTATAATGATATTGCATCTAACTCCGGAGCGTAAAAAGGTTTATCCTCAGCAAAGGAGGATGAAGATGCAATATAAACTAGCAAAACAAGCTGGGTATAGGTTAAAGTTATTGCGTCTAAAAATGAATTTAACTCAAATTGAGTTAGCTGAGCTTCTTAAATATGAAGAAAGAACGATTAGACGTTACGAAACTAATGGTATAAATAGTTTAAAGACTTTAGAGTATATCTCATTTGTTTTAGGCGTAGATTTACTAACCACTTTCCTTAGTTGAAAGTGGTTTTTAAGTGCAGTTTTTCTTGATTTTTTAAAATTTTAATTTATAATTATTTTGAGATAGGAGACGTGTTAAAATTGAAAATTAATATCTACACTATAGCTGATGAAGCAGATACTAGTATTTCAACGGTATCTCGCTATTTAAATGGTAAAAATGTTAGGCCTGATACAAAAAAGAGAATAGAAGATGTTATTGCAAAATATAATTATAAACCTAGTTTAATTGCTAAAGCTTTAGTATCTCATTCTTTAAAGACGGTTGCTGTTTTTGTAGTAGATATAAGAATGCCGCATTATGCTAATGCTGCTTATTATATTGATACTGAATTATCAAAATATGGCTATCGTACTATTATTTGTAATACATCTGGTGATGTTACTAATATGTTAAAGTATATAAGTGATGTTTCAACCCAAGTTGATGGGATTATTTTTATTGGTTCAATTTTTAATGAAGTTAATAAATCTTTAGATGTGTTAAATAGTATAAAATATATACCAGTTGTTTCTAGTAATTGCCGTATTAATGTTACACGTAATAAGTTCTTTTTCGTTGATGAAGGTTTAGGAATTTATGAAGCTACTAAATATCTAATTAATAAAAATTGTAAAAACATTGTATATATACAATACTCTAATAATGAATCTGCTGCTCAAAAAAGAGATGGATATCTAAAAGCTATGCAAGAAGCTAAAATGAGTACACATGTTTATCAAACTAATGACATTTTAGGCGGTTATGATATAACTAATCGAATTTTATTTGATCAATATAAAGTTGATGCGATTATTAGTGGTGAAGATTTAATTTCTATGGGAGCTATTAGAGCTTTAGCTAATAAAGGCGTTAAAGTTGGTAAGGATTGTTTAGTTATTGGCTTTGATGATAGTAATTATTGTGAACTTACTTGTCCTACTTTAACAGCAATTGATAATAAGATTTATAACTTGGCTATTGAAAGTGCTCGTAGTTTAAAAGACATGATTGAAAATGATGATGCAAGTTTAGATGATGTCATTTTAAAATGTGAATTAAAAATTAAAGAGAGTGCTTAATATGATTGATATATCTAAAAGTGATGTTAGCTTACAAGAAACAATTGATAAATTAAATGATGGTGATATTTTATATTTAGGCAACCGTATTTTTAATGAAAAAGTGTCAATTAGTAAGAAAAATATTACTTTGATAGGTGAAAAAGCTATTATTAATTATAATGCTTATCATAGCCAAATCATTCCAAATTCTTTAGGTGGCGACGGTTTTCAAGTTTTTGGTACGACTGGCAGTGCTACTTTTACTGTTTTAGAAAGTGCTTCTAATTTTAAATGTGTCGGTATTAACTTTATTAATTCACATCAAAAAATAGCTGGTGCTTCTAATCAAGCTGTAGCTTTTAAATCGTCAGCTAATAATATACAAATTGAAAACTGTTCTTTTTATGGAAAACAAGATACCTTATACATTGATTTAGGTAAAAATAATAAGGTTCTTAATTCATATATTTGTGGTGATGTTGATTTTATATTTGGAAGTGCTGAATGTGTTTTTGAAAATTGCGAAATTGAAGCGATAGGTAATGGTTATATAGTAGCCCCAGATACCTATGTTATTCATAAAAAAGGATTTACTTTCTATAATTGTGTTTTTAAAGTAAAAGATGATTATAATGTTTATTTAGGTCGTCCTTGGTATCCACCTAAAGCTTTATATACTGTTTATCCAAGAGTACTTTTTAAAGATTGTATTTTTGATTCAAAAATAGATTTAAAATTTGTTAAAATGCATGATTTAGATTCTTTTAGATTTGAACTTATTATTCTAGATTCAAAATATAATGAAGAATTGATATCTAAAAATTTGACAGAGCGTTAAAATTACTTGCATTCAAAAAACAAATTTGTTATAATGTATCAGCAAATTTAATGTCTGGAGGGATATTATGAGAGATTTAGTAAAACTAGTTTGTACAGAATGTAAAAATGAGAATTATTATACTGATAAAAATAAGAAAACAACACCTGAACGTATAGAATTTAAAAAATATTGTCCTCATTGCCAAAAACATACTGTTCATAGAGAAAAGAAGTAAGCTTTTTATAAAGCTTTTTTCTTTATGCAGATAAAAACTTGTACTAATGGTGTTTTCTTTGTTAATACTTATTTATTAATTAAAGGCAATGATTTAGTATTAGTTGATCCAGGTACTAATATTAATTTAGAGGAAATTAATAAATATAACTTAAAGGCTATTTTAATAACACATGCGCATGTTGATCATATAGATGGTCTTAAGTATTTTAAACAAATACCAGTTTATATAAGTCAATTAGATAAAGATAAATTGTTTGATAGCAATTTAAATTTATATAGAATGTTAGGAAGTAAAATACCATATAATAAAGAAGATCTTAATATTAAAATAATAGAAGATAATATGATTATTAATTTATTAGATGAAGAATTTAAAGTTATTTTTACACCAGGACATACGAATGGTTCAGTTTGTTATTTAACAAAAGATTGTTTATTTAGTGGTGATACGTTATTTAGACAAAGTATTGGTAGGACTGATTTTCCGACTGGTAGTATGCTAGATATGCAAAAATCTTTAGCTAAATTAAGTAAGTTAAGTAACCATATTAAGGTTTATCCAGGTCATGATGGTATTACAAGTATGAAAGATGAAAAAATATACAATTTATATTTAAAGAAGTCTTAGACTTCTTTTTTATAGCTTTTTTAGTTAAATTTGTTATAATAGAAGACGGAGGTTTTTTGATGAAGATCTTACATGATGATATTAATAAAATTTTAGATGAAGCTAGTATGATTATATTAAATAAAGGATATACAAATATTGATACGAGTATTATCTTTCTAGCTGTTATTAATTTTTTGAATAATTCAAAAAATAAAGATTATTTTGATTTAAAAACAGATGTATTTAAAATATTAGATCGTTATAATCTAAATTATATTGTTATTGATAATGCATATAATGCTTTATACCCTTTAAAAGAACAATTACCTTTTGAAACTGATACTGCTTTAGCACCTGATGCTTTAAATTTAATAGAACAATTAAAGAAGAAAGCTCAAGATGAAGAAAGAACAATGGGAATAACTGATTTAATTGTCACTTTATTTTTAAATGTTGAATATGAGTTATTTAATGTTTTAGATAAAGCCAATTTAATGATGCAAAAAGCTTATGATGATGCTGTAGCTGCTAATGTTTCAACTAGTGATTTGCCTAGTAATGGATTTAGTGTAAATGCGTTATATGAAGAATTTAGGCAAGAGATGGCTAAATATAGCATAAGAGAAGTTAAATCTTTAGAAGATGATAAATTAAAGAAATATTTAACTAACATCAATAAATATGTTTTAAAGCATAAAGATATGCGTTTTGTAGGAATGAAACAAGAATTTTTATCTTTACAAATTGCCTTATCTGGTAGAACTAAAAGAAGCGCTGTTTTAGTAGGACCAGCTGGTACAGGTAAGACAACTTTAGTTTATATGTTAGCAGAGGCTATCAATAATAATAGTTCAGATTTAGCTAAAGATCTAAAGAATAAAATTATTTACGAAATGCATTTAGATGCTTTAGTTGCTGGTAGTCAGTTTAGAGGACAGTTTGAACAAAGAATCTTAAATATTTTAGATACTGTAGCTAAATTAGATAATGTCATTTTATTTATTGATGAAATGCATACATTAGTTCGTTCTGGTGGTAATGAAGGAGATTTAACGGCTGCTAATATTATTAAACCTTATTTATCACGAGGTGATATTCAAGTTATTGGGGCTACTACAAATGATGAATTTAATGAATATTTAGAAAAAGATAAAGCTATTTCTAGACGTTTTGTTAAAGTTTTAGTAGAAGAACCTAATAAAGAAGAAACTATTCAAATAATGAAAGAAACTTTAGAAGTTAATGAAATATTTTTTGAAAGAGAAATGCAAGATGAATTAGTTTCTAAAATATATGACTTATCTTTACAATATAACATGCATTCAGCTAATCCTGATAAAGCTTTAACAATGCTTGAAAGTGCGTTTGCTTATTCTAAAGTATGTAAAGCTAATAACAAAGAAGTAGTTATTGATGATGTTATTGAATCTATTAGAGTTCAATTTAATATTAATATGTCAGACACTAAAGTTAAAGATACAAAAATGGAATTAGAAAAGAATGTATTAGGGCAAGATGAGCCATTAAAAGAAGTTTTAAATTATTTAAACATGATAGAATTAAACATAGTTGATCCGGAAAAGCCTAAATGTAATTTATTGTTTGCTGGACCTAGTGGAACTGGTAAGACTTTTACGGCTAAATTAATAGCTAAAAATTTTACTGGTAGTGAACGTAATTTAGTAGTTGTTGAAGGTTCACAACTTCAACAAGAAACGGCTGTCAACTATTTGTTTGGTAGTGATCCTGGTTATGTTGGGTTTAAACAAACAAGTGATTTTTTAGCTAAAGTTAAACAAAATCCTAATTGTGTTGTCTTATTTGATGAAATAGAAAAAGCTCATAGTTCAGTCTTTAAATCGCTATTAAATATTTTAGATGAAGGATATGCTACTGATAAAGGTGGTAATAGAGTAAGTTTTAGAAATGCTATTATTATTTTTACAACTAATCTAGGTTTTGGTTCTACTAATAAAAAAGGAACAGCCTTTATGAGTAGTGGTAAATCAGATAATGAATCAGCTATTGATGCTATTAACAATCATTTTTCACCTGAGTTTTTAGGTAGAATTGACAAAATTATTGTCTTTAATCGTTTGACAGAAAAAGTTAGCAATGAACTAATTGAACGCTACAAAAATAAATATGAAGAATTAGCTAATGTTAAAGTTACTTTTACTAAAAATGACCTTAAAAAGATAAAAGAAGAAGCTAATATTCATGATTTTGGCGCTCGTAATTTAGATCATGTTGTCAAATTGGCATTATTAAATAAAATACTAAAGGAGAAAGACGAAAATGGAAGAAACTAAGTTAAATGTTTGGAATATAGAAGAACAACTTCTACAATCAAGAATAATTAAAATTGATGGTGAAATAAACACACAAGTAGCTCAAAGAGTCACATCATATTTAGATGTACTAGCTAATGATGACCCTAATGCAGTTATAAAACTAGAAATTTGTTCAGGCGGCGGTAGTGTACTTGATGGATTTGCTATTGTTGATAAGATAAGAGAAATACCTAATCCGGTCGTTGCTTTTAATACAGGTATTTGTGCTTCAATGGCAACTATTATAAGTTCTGTATGTGATTATGCATATGGTTCTGTAAATGCTCATTTTATGATTCATGAATTAGCTTCAGGTGTTGAAGGTAAATTTAGAGTGTTAAAGAATTCTATTGAATTTGATGAAAAATTAAATAAACGTTTATTCTCTATATTAAGCCAAAAAACAGGCAAATCAGAAGAAGAATTAATGAATATAGCTACTTATGATTTTTGGATGAATGCCGAAGAAGCTAAAGAATTTGGTTTAATAGATGCTATTAGAAAACCAGTTAAGAAAAATACAAAAGTATTAGATGATTTTATTAAAGAACTAGATAAGGAGTAATTATGCCAATTAAGAATCTTGATAATTCTTTATTTGCAGATAATGAAGAGAAACAAACAAGGAAGGGACGTCCAGGTTTAAACTTTAGTTCAGATAACACTAATGAAATATATCAAGAAATAAATAAATTTATGGATGATATGCCAGCTGATATGTTTGATAAGTTTAAATCATTTTCTGATGAATTACAAACTAAATTAGATGGAGTCGATTTAGGTGAATTATTTAATATAGAAGTTAATAAAGTAGAAATTAAAAATCCATCAGTTTCAGAATTGTTTAAGATTTTAACTACATTTAATGAAAGTGAGTTAAAAAATCCAGAAATTGAAAATAAGATTAAAGAATTAATTAACTATTTAAAAGACTTTAAAATTAATAAAAAAGAAGTTAAAGAAAATAAAATTGAAGAAAAAGTAGATTATGTTGCTAAAGTGAATGAACTTAGTGATGATATATTACATATTTTAGTAGATGAATTTAACTCAAATGATTTTATAAGCCAATATAGTTTTACTCTTACAGATGATAATTACATTTTAGAAGATTTAAGTAATATTACTTTAATTAATCCTTTAGATGATAAAAAAATGGATTTAAGTAATGCTAAATTAGTTTATGGTAATTTAGAAAATAGAACTAATAGTCCTTTAGCTGATAGGGTATTATTGTATTTAAATAAAAAAGATCCTACTAATTATATTATTCTTTATGCTTATAACCAAAATAATCATTATAATTTATTTATACCTAAATTTGCTAATGTAGGTTTATTAAATTTAGAAGATAAATTAGAATTACATAAACTAAAACTTTCTTTCTTTAAATATAAGAATGTTAAAGCTTGTTTAGAACATATTGAAACAATTTTTGTTTTAAAAAAAGAAGTTATGTTTCCACCATTAAAAATAGGTTCTATTTTAAAAAATGATCCTTACTATATGGGTGAAGGTTTAATAAATGTTGGTATGTATACATTTGATGAAGATAATAAAGATTTTAAGCAGAAGTTTGATGTTTTTGAAAATACATTACCATTTTATATTAAGATTAATACTAATTTAAGTACTGATAAAATTAATTATTTTACAGATAAATTAAAAAAATATAATTTTAATGATGAAGTATTAAATAATTATGAATTAAAATATCATAATTTAAAGAATTATTTATATATTGAAATTTAATAAACAATTATATAGGATTGATATCTATTGGGATATCAATCCTTTTTTAATAAAAAAAGTCCTAATATTTAGGACCTACAACAACCACATCATCAGTATTTTTATTATAAGCTATTAAGACTTCTTTTTGTACATATTCAACAACCTCTAGACCATTTATAGATGAAGTAGAAAAGAAGGCGCATGTCTTTCTTGTTATAACTATCCCATCAACAGTTATATTAAACTTAAAAGATAAAAAACGGTGATGAATAAAAGAAGTTATTGGTTCTTTAAAAGTAGTAGTATAAATTTCATAATTTTTAATGTCATTTTTAACAGTACAATACCGATATAGATAATATAAAATTCCATGTATAGAAAAGAGAATGATTAAAATAAAGTTTAAATAAAATTGCCTTCGGCTTGTTAGGCTATCGCCTTTTTTACGTGGCCTACAATTGCCGAGAACCCTGGCCTACTTTATCCGAAATATACACCTGAACTTATTATAAATCTAAATTAAAAAATTGTTATATAAAAAAATTAATTTTCACGCCGAAAAAATGGTCATTTGCCCAAAAATTCGGAATAGACTCTTTCGTTTGAAACTTGTTTTTACTATAATTGTGAGTGTTATATTAGGTATATCTACAACATTAAACTTATATGTTCATCCAAACAAGAAACAAAAGAAGAAGTGCATTGATAAGATGTTAAAATATCTTTAATTATTATTTATAAGCTTAAGAATAGCCTGCTTATGATTATATTAAAAATAAATCATAATGTTTATTTTGATATAGTAAGATACCAGATTGTATTGTATACATAATTATTTTATTAGTATTATCTAAATCTAAATTAAATTTGTCTTTTAAGTTATTTAATCTATATAAAACGGTATTGCGATGAATAAACATATCTTCACAAGTTTTTTGTAATGATTTGCCATTTTTTAAATATAGATATAATAATTCTAAATAGTTTGTTTTATTTATTAAATCATAGTTTTTAATATCTATTATTTCTTTACTAATATAAGGATTATTATTAGTTAGGTTATTATATGTAATAAGTAAAGAATAGCGTTTTGCATCATCAATAAAACAGGTTTTATGTATTTCTTTAGCTAAGTTTAAAGCTTGTTTAGTAAAAAAGTAGGTATTTTTTATATCTTGTATTTTTAAGATTGGATCAGAACACATAATATTTAAACTATAACGTTCTACTAAGGTAAAGAAAAAGTTTTTCCCTTCATAAGGGAAAAAAACTAGAATGTTTCCTTCATAAATCATAGCGTGACTATTACTAATATGGTAGCTAATGTCTCTTTTTAATGAATCATTTAAGAAATCAAGATTATGATAATTATGAATATCTATAATAGCTAAAGCATTAGGATAATTACTTTTTTTAAATAGTTGATGTATTTTTAAATTTAATATTTTTTCATCATTTATATTAGAATTTAAAAGAGATAATAAGAATTGATCAATACTATTAGTGAAAATATTACCTTTTTGTTCACTAAAAACTATTTGTTTAGCTAATAAACCTTCAATAATTTGAAATTGTTCTAAAGAAAATTTATCTAGTAAGTCTTTAGTTTCATCAACAATTAATAAATAACCTACAATTAATCCTTCACATATTAAACGTGATATTCTTCGTTTATAAGGACTTTTAGCTATGTTTAAGTAATAGTAATCTTTATCTTCTTTTTCAAATTGAGATACAAATTCATAGGTCATTTCTTGTCTAGTAATAGCACTATTGAAAACATCATCATGAAATGTATTAGTAATTGCATAACTAATTACTTTATAATTGGCATTTACTAACATACAAGGGTTGTTGAAATAGTTTGATATTTCTTTAGTTATTTTTAATAAATCATTAGTTTGACTGATTATTTTAATTAAATTTTCCATAAATACTCCTTTGTGCTATTAGCACAATATTTTTTGCAATTATTATACTCCTGTTGGAGTGAATAAACAATAAAATATTTCTATAATATTAGGCGTTAATAGGAGGAGTAAAAAAATGAGCGAAGAGAAGAAAAGTCGCAATGTTAATATTTGGAAGTTTTTACAAAAACTACCAGCAGGTACTATGTTTGTTCCATTAATAATTGGGGCAATTATTACTACTATTGCTAAAGGTTTTTGTAACTATGATTTATGGGGTTCATTAGGAAACCCGATGAAAGATATGTTCTCGTCAACGGGACAAATGTTATTAATTGGGTTAATGTTGTTTTGTACAGGAACACAATTAAAACTAGGGGAATTAAAGGATGCCTTAAAAAGAGGGGTTGTATTAATAATTGTACGTTTAGTAGTAGCGTATTTATTATGTGCATTATTTTATTTAATCTTTGGTCTTGATGGTTTTTGGGGCATTTCATTTTTAGTATTCACTTGTGCTGTAACTTCAGCGAATGCTGCCTTATATATGGGAATAATCTCACCATTTGGGGATAATTCAGATAAAGCAAGTTTTGGTATTATGTTAATATTTTCAATGCCTATGTTACCATTATTGTTCTTTGCCTTTTATAGCAATGGTGGTATAACTACAGCTAATATTATGCAAGTTATATCTTTATTAATTCCGTTTATTTTAGGTATGATTTTAGGTAATCTAGATAAGGACATTAAAAAGGTATTTGCTGGTGGTAATGCAATCATTTTACCATTTTTAGGTTTTGAATTTGGTTCAACTATCAATCTTGTTGAAGCAGTAAAGAAGATACCACAAGGATTATTATTAAGTATAATTTTCTTTATTATTGTAATTATTCCATCATATTTAGTAGAAAGATTTATTATGAAGCGTCCTGGTTATGCTAGTGTGGCATCAGGTAGTTTGGCTGGGGTAGCTTTATCAATTCCTTTAATGGTAGATCAAGTTACATTTGGTTCTTATGCAACTGACGCAATTGCTATTTTAGCCTTTGTGCTAGCTATCACAAATATATTATGTCCTTTCTTAACTAGATGGAATAATAAATATTATCAAAAGAAACATCCTGAACGTGCTAAAGAAATTTGGCCGGAATTAAATGTAGAAATTAAAGAATAGTGAGGTAATTATTATGAATAAAATGTTTCAAGCATCAACATTAAATGCTTTAATGTTAGGTAATTATGATAAGACTGTATCTGTTGCAGAAATGTTAAAACACGGAGATACTGGTATTGGTACTTATGAAGGCCTTGATGGGGAAGCAATATTTTTTAATGGTAGAGCTTATAAAGGTACTGCTGATGGTACAGTTGTTGAAATGAATTTAAATGATAATGTAGCATTTGGTAATGTTACTAAATTTGATGAATCAGTTAAAACAAATATTGTTAGAGATATAAAATCATTAGCTGATTTCAAGGAAGCTTTAGCACCTTATATTAATCATAATTTAAATCAATTTTATGTTATAAAAAGTGAAGGTGTATTTAAAACAATGCATGTAAGAGCTTGTTATAAACAAGAAGAAAAACCTTATAAAACTTTAGCTGAAGTAGCTTCATGCCAAAGAGAGTATAAGTATGAAAATGTTCCTGGTTATGTAATAGCAATATATTGCCCTAATTATGTAGAAGGAATTAATTTGCCAGGTTGGCATTTCCATTTTTTAAGTAAAGATTTGACAAAAGGTGGTCATATTCTTGGTTTAAGCAGTTCTGAAATTTTATTTAAATTAAATGAACAACGTGATTATGAATTAATATTACCTAATAATATTGAATTTACTAAATTAAATTTATGTGAAGATTTAAAAGCTAAAACTGAAGCTGTTGAGGGAGCATCACAACATAAATAATGAAAGGTCTTAGGACCTTTTTTATTTTACTTTATAAAGTTAATAATAAAATTATTCTTAACTATAGACAGTTTAAAATTACAAACAACAAAAGGTTTAATTTTTTGGCACTTTTTTATTGACAGTGCCAAAAAGAAAATGTATAATATGTTTGCACATTAGGAATAAGAGTGCAAAGAAGGTGAATCTATGATTTCTGATAGACAAAAATTAATTTTAAAAGCTATCGTTGAAGAATATGTGATATCTAATGAACCGATTGGTTCAAAAAGTTTAACTAATAAGCCATATTTAAATTTTAGTTCAGCTACTATTAGATATGATATGCAACATTTAGAAGAAAACGGATATTTAGAAAAAACACATACTTCTAGTGGTAGGGTTCCTTCAGAACTTGGTTATAGATTTTATGTTGACAATCTATTAACTAGAGATGAAGATTTAAAAGAGATTTATAAGAATATAGATTCTATTTTAAATAATAAGTTATTGACTAAAGAAATAGCTATAGAACAAGTTATGAACTATGTTGCGAAAACAGCAAATTGTTATTTAGCTATTGTTGGTTCTAATGCTACTTATGCAAGAATTAAAAAAATGGAATTAGTTCCGTTAAATGATGAAGATGCACTTCTTTTAATCGTTACTAATTCTGGGGTGGTTAGAAGTCAAAAGATGAAGGTTCCTAAAGATTTCAAAATGGAGGATTTATTGCGTATTATGTCAATGTTTGATGTAGCGATGTATGATCAAGCCATTTATGAGATTAGAAACATTCTAGAGAGGGAAGCTTTAAAACCGAGAATAAGAGAAATTGTTGATTATCGTGATGACATTTTAAATTTTATGATTAAAGGTTTTGCAAGTTTCTTAAATAATGAATGTTATAAATCAAGCATGACCCCTCTATTTAGTCAAGCAGAGTTTAAGGATTATCAAGTGATGCAAAAATTTGTTAATGCAGTTGATGATATGAAGGTAACTAATTTAGTTGCTTCTAAACAAAAAGGTATCTCAATTAAGATTGGCAAAGATAATGAGGAACTAGGCCTTGAGGCTTGCAGCATCATAAGTACCCCTTATTATTTAGATTTAAATGAATATGGGACAATTATGGCAGTTAGTCCAGTTAGGGCTAATTATAAAAAAATTGTTCCTATTGTTGAGTATTTGGCAAATAAAATACCAAAAATATATTAAGGAGATGCTTTATGGACGATAAAAAAGAGATTAAAATAGAAAATGAGACGGAAATAAAGACTGAGTCTCAAAAAGAGACAAAGGAAAATAAAAAAGAGAAAAAAATAACTAAAGAAGATAAACTTAGAGAAGAAGTTGCTAGATTAGAAAGAGAATTAAAAGAAGAAAAAGAAAAAATGCTAAGAGAAATAGCCGAAATGCAAACGACTAAAAGACGTTTAAAAGAAGCAGAAATCGAAAATAGAAAGTACGCAGCTATGAATGTTATTAGCGAGTTAGTTAATCCGATTGATATGTTAGTTAGAGTCGTAAACGGGCCTGCTCCTAGTGAAGAAATTAAAAATTACCAAATTGGTTTTCAAATGATTGCTAATCAATTAGTAAGCATTTTAGAAAAAGAAGGATTAAAAGATATTATCGTTAAAGAAGGCGATGCATTTAATCCTAAAGTTATGGAAGCATTAAATACTGAAGAAAGTGATGTTTCTGAACCGACTGTAACTAAAATTATGCAAAAAGGATATATGTTTAAAGATAGAGTTTTAAAACCAACTCTTGTTAATGTAGCAATTCCGGTTAAAGTAGAGAATAAAGAAGAAAAGGAGAATGAATAATATGGCAAGTAATAAAATTATTGGTATTGATTTAGGTACAACAAATTCATGTGTTGCAGTTATGGAAGCAGGGGAAGCTAAAGTTATTCCTAATGCTGAAGGAGTTAGAACTACTCCATCTGTTGTAGCTTTTAAAGGTGATGAAATATTAGTTGGTGAAGTAGCTAAAAGACAAGCTATTACTAACCCTAATACTGTTTCATCTATTAAAAGACATATGGGTGATGCTAATTATAGAGTAGATATTAATGGTAAGAAATATACACCACAAGAAATTTCAGCTATGATTTTACAAAATTTAAAGAAAACAGCTGAATCTTATTTAGGTGAAAAAGTTGATAAGGCTGTTATTACAGTACCTGCTTATTTTAATGATGCACAACGTCAAGCTACTAAGGATGCAGGAAAGATTGCTGGTCTTGAAGTAATGCGTATTATCAATGAACCAACTGCTGCAGCTTTAGCTTATGGTATTGATAAGATGGATAAAGAACAAACTGTTCTTGTATTTGACCTTGGTGGTGGTACATTTGATGTTTCTATTTTAAGTTTGGCTGATGGTACATTTGAAGTATTAGCTACTGCTGGTGATAATGTTCTTGGTGGTGATGATTTTGATAAATGCATTATGGATTATTTATGCCAAGAATTTAAAAAGGAAAATGGTATTGATTTAAGTCAAGATAAAATGGCTTTACAACGTTTAAAAGATGCAGCTGAAAAGGCTAAAAAAGACTTGTCAGGTGTAACTAGTGTTGAAATTAGTTTACCATTTATTTCAATGGGACAAGCTGGACCTCTACATTTAAATAAGACTTTAACTAGAGCAAAATTTAATGAATTAACAGCTCATTTAGTTGACCGTTGTGTAGGACCAGTTAGAAGAGCTTTATCAGATTCTAAGTTAACAGCTAAAGATATTGATCAAGTTTTATTAGTAGGTGGTTCTACAAGAATTCCTGCTGTTCAAGATTTAGTTAAACGTGAATTAGGTAAAGAACCTAATAAATCTGTTAACCCAGATGAAGTTGTTGCTATGGGTGCAGCTATTCAAGGTGGTGTTTTAACAGGTGATGTTAAGGATGTCTTATTACTAGATGTTACACCATTATCTTTAGGTATTGAAACTTTAGGTGGTGTATTTACTAAGTTAATTGAACGTAATACGACTATTCCAGTTTCTAAATCACAAATTTTCTCAACTGCTGCTGATAATCAACCTGCTGTTGATATTCATGTATTACAAGGTGAAAGACCAATGGCAGCTGATAATAAGACTTTAGGTCACTTCCAATTGACTGATATTCCGGCTGCACCTAGAGGTGTTCCTCAAATTGAAGTTAAATTTGATATTGATGCAAATGGTATTTTAAATGTATCTGCTAAAGATTTAGGTACAGGTAAATCACAAAACATCACAATTCAAGGTGGTGGCTCATTATCTGATGAAGAAATTAAACGTATGGTTAGAGAAGCAGAAGAAAATGCTGAAGCTGATAAGAGACGTAAGGAAGAAGCAGATTTAGTAAATGAAGCTAATAACCTAATCTTCCAAACTAAGAAATCATTAGAAGAATTAAAGAATATTGATGAAAATGAAAAGGCTGAAGCTTTAAGATTATCTGATGAATTACAAAAAGCTTTAGATTCTCATGATATGTCTTTAATCAAATCTAAAAAAGAAGAACTAGAAAAAGTTGCTCAAGGTATTGCAATGAAAGCTTATCAACAAGCACAAAGTGAACAAGGCAATAATAACAATACTAATAGTGGCTCTAAAGATGGTTCTGTAGATGCTGATTTCTCTGATGCTCAATAATTAAAGAGGCGGCTTCGCCCCTTTAATTTTTGCTATTAAGAAAGGAGAATATTATGCCAACTAATAAAGATTATTATGAGATATTAGGGGTATCTAAGACGGCTAGTCAAGATGAAATAAAAAAAGCTTATAGAACATTAGCTAAAAAATATCACCCAGATTTAAATAAAGAACCAGGTGCTGAAGAAAAATTTAAAGAGATAAATGAAGCATATGAGACATTATCAGATGAACAAAAGAGAGCTCAATATGATCAATTTGGTTCAGCAGGCCCACAAGGATTTGGTGGAGCTGGTGGTTTTAGTGGATTTAGTTCTGGTGGTTTTGGCGGTTTTGAAGATATATTTAACTCTTTCTTTGGTGGACAAAGACAAAGAAATACTAATCAAGCTCGTCAAGGTGAAGATATTGAAAAACAAATGAATATTTCTTTTGAAGATGCTGTTTATGGTGCTACTAAAAAGATAAGAGTTTCAGTTGATGAAATTTGTACAGCTTGTGGCGGTAGTGGAGCTTATTCTAAAAATGATATTCACACATGCCCAGATTGTCATGGTACTGGTTATATTTTACGTCGTCAACAAACTATTTTTGGAATGACACAAACCCAAACTGTTTGTCCGCGCTGTCATGGTAAAGGTAAAGAAATTACCCGTAAATGTGATGTGTGTGGAGGAACAGGGCATGTAAGAAAAACGAAGGATATAGATTTAAAGATACCAGAAGGAATTCAAACAGGAATGTCACTTCGCCTTGAAGGTTATGGCGGAGCTGGTGTTAATGGTGGACCTAATGGTGATTTATATATTACATTTAATGTTTTACCACATAAGACATTTAAAAGAACAAATAATGATATTTATCTAGAAGTACCTATTACTTTCTCACAAGCTGCCTTAGGTGATCAAATTGAAGTTCCTACAATGTGGGAAAGTGAAAAAATAAAGATTCCTGCAGGAACTCAAAGTGGCCAAGTTTTTAAAATAAAAGGTAAAGGTGTTAAAAATCCTAAAGGTTTAGGTAGAGGAGATCAATTTGTAACAGTTAAAGTTGTTACACCTACAAATTTATCTAAACAAGAAATTGAATTATTTAAGTCATTAGATCAAGTAGAAAAACAAGAAAAAAAGTCAGCTTGGGAAAACTTTAAAGAAGGATTTAAGAATTTATTTAAATAGAGTTAAACATCACTTCGGTGATGTTTTTTTATGTGTTGTGGCAATAATATGTTAGTATTAGTAGAAAATAATATAGCAAAAAGAATTAAATTATAGCAATTTTTTATATTATTTAATGTATATGTGTATAAATTATGATAATATTAGCAAAAACCCTAGTTTTATTATAGATTTTAAAAAATAATTGTTGTATAATTATGACAAGGAAATAAGATTTATGTAAAAGTTTTCATATATTTTTCACATAATTTTATTTTATCAAGTGTTATAATTTAATTAACTTAGGAGGATAGATTTTATGGGCCAATGTTTTAGAGAATTTTCAAATCAAGTCATTGCTATGGGGAGCAATTGGAACATATTGATTGCTTTTCTAGTATTTTTAGTTCCACTTTTATTTGGAACATTTACAGCAAGAAGATTTAATTTTATTCATGGGGCTATAGTTGCAGTTGCTTGGTATACATTAATTGCTGGAGTATATTATGTTTTATATACTTATGCTGGTACAAGTTCTTGGATGCTAGATGCTTGTGATGTTATGACTAAATATTTCTCATTCTGCATTTACGCACCATTAGCTGTAGGTGATGGTTTTATGGGCTTCTTAAGCGGCCACGTAGATTTTATAGCTGATCATCGTGAAGTATTAACAAGTATTTGCTTCTTTGTAATTCCAGTTGTTATTTGGTTAGTTTCTCGTTTAATTTCTGGTGCAGTTAGAAATAGAAGAGGATTCTAATCTAGAAAAAAAGAGTAAAATAAACTACATTTACAGAAAGAAATCATTGATGAGAGATTTTATTGTAGCTATTTGAAAGTTCATTTTTCGAAAAGGTACTAATCATACCCGTTGTTGGCGTTAACAAAAAGAGGGCTAGCAAATTGCTAGAATTAAGGTGGTACCACGGTTTTTCGTCCTTAGATTTTTATCTAAGGACTTTTATTTTGTTTAAAGGAGATATTAAAAATGATTGATAAATTAAAAGAAGAATTAAGTAAAATTACAACTTTAAATGATTTTAATCAACTAAAGGTCACTTATTTAGGAAAAAAAGGTTTAATTAATGCTAAAATGAGTGAAATGAAAAATTTAGGCCCTGAAGAAAAGAAAAAATTAGGCCAAGAAGTAAATATTTTAAAGAAAAATTGTGAAGCTTTATTTCTTGAGAAAGAAAGAGAATTACAAGATGCTCTAGTTTTAGAACAAATTAAAAAAGAAACTAAAGACGTTACGTTACCAGGTTATAAGTTTAATTTAGGAACAATTCATCCATTAACGCAAACAATAATTGATTTAGAAAATTTATTTATCGGTTTAGGCTATGAAGTAGCTGAAGGTCCCGAAATTGAAACAGATGAATATTGTTTTGAAAAATTGAACTTACCTAAGGGACACCCAGCTAGAGATATGCAAGATACTTTCTATATTAATCCTGAATTGTTACTTAGAAGTCAAACCTCTCCTGTTCAGGTTAGAACAATGCTAGCTAAAAAGGGAAAACCGATTCAAATAATTTGTCCGGGAAAAACTTATCGTCGTGATGCCGATGATGCTACCCATTCACATCAATTTATGCAATGTGAAGGATTAGTTTTAGGTCATAATATTACTTTAGCTGATTTAAAAGGTGCTCTTTTAGAAATGGCAAAAAAAATATTAGGTGATGATAGAAAGATTCGTTTACGTCCTTCTTATTTCCCATTTACAGAACCATCTGTTGAAGTAGATGTATCATGTCATAAATGCGGTGGTAAAGGTTGTTCAATGTGTAAAAATACCGGTTGGATCGAAATACTAGGGGCTGGTATGGTTAATCATCATGTATTAGAAATGTGTGGTTATGATCCTAATGAGATTCAAGGATTTGCTTTTGGTGTAGGTATTGAGAGAATTACAATGTTAAAATATGGCATTGAAGATATTAGAAATTTCTATACTAATGACCTACGTTTCTTAAAACAATTCAAGGAGGCAAAATAATGCGAGTATCATTAAAATGGTTAAATGACTATGTTGATTTAAGTGGTTTAACAAAAGAAGAAATTTATGAAGCTATTTCATTACATGTTTCAGAAATTGAAACAATGAAAGAATTATCAACAGCTACTAATTTAGTTGTTGGTGAAGTTTTAACTTGCGAAATGCATCCTAATAGTGACCATTTGCATGTTTGTAAAGTTAATGTAGGTAGTACAGTCTTAGACATTGTTTGTGGTGCACCTAATGTAGCAGTAGGAGAAAAAGTAATTGTGGCTTTAGAAGGAGCTAAGTTACCTGGTGGTACGATTAAGTTATCTAAAGTTAGAGGGGTAGAATCACATGGTATGTTGTGTTCTTTACAAGAATTAGGTATAGAAGAAAGATTAATAGATGAAAAGTATAAAAATGGTATTTATCTATTGCCAAGTGATGCTGTTGTTGGTAGTGATGTCATAAAATATTTAAACTTAGATGATGTTATTATTGATTTAGAACTTACAAGTAATAGATCAGATTTATTATCAATTGAAGGTGTAGCATATGATGTAGCTGCTACATTAAATAGGGATTTAGCACTTCCAATTTTTCCAATTAAAGAAACAAAAATGATTAATCCTTTGAGTGTAAAAATTGAAAGTGATGCTTGTTATGAATATCAAGCTAGATTAATTAATAATGTTGAAATTAAAGAGTCACCAATGTGGCTAAAAATGCGCTTGATAGCTAGCGGTATTAGACCTATAAATAATGTTGTAGATATCACCAATTATGTTATGATAACATTAGGTCAACCGATGCATGCTTATGACTATGATTTTGTTGGGAATAACATTGTCATCAAAGATGCTGGTGATTTAAAAGAATTTGTGACACTCGATAATATTAAAAGAGAACTTGAACCGACTGATGTAATGATTACAGATGGTAATAAAGCTTTAGGTTTAGCTGGTATTATGGGTGGCTTAAATTCTGAAGTTTTACCAGAAACAAAAAACGTTGTTTTAGAAGTTGCCATGTTTGAACCTTTAAGAATTAGAAAGACTTCTAGTCGTCTAAATCTAAAGAGTGAAGCATCTACGCGTTTTGAACGTATTGTTTGTCAAGAAAGAATTGAGAGAGCTATTAATATGGCTAGTAGCCTAATATGTTCTCTAGCAGGTGGTACAATTTGTGGCGGAATTGTTAAGGATGTTAAAAAGCCTTATGAAGTTAAGTATGTTGATGTTACATTAAATAAAATTAATAGTTTCTTAGGTACTAATATTACTAAAGATGAATTAGAAGATATCTTTAATAGATTACGTTATGAATATATAATTAATGATCAAATATATCATATAACTATCCCTGCTAGAAGAATGGATTTAGAAGCTTTCTTTGCTGACATTTGTGAAGATGTAGCAAGAATGATTGGCTATGATAAGATTCCTACAACCATTTCAACAATTAATGAGGTTGGTCATTTAACGGTTAAACAACAACAAATTAGAAATATTAAAGAAGTATTAGCTCATATAGGTTTAAATGAAATAGTAACTTACTCTTTAGTTAGTGAACAAGAACTAAATTTGTATAATATTGTTGATATTGCTGATCCGATTAAAGTATTAATGCCTTTAACTAATGATAGAGCTTATATGCGTTTAAGTGTTTTAAATGGCATAATTAGTACGATTAGTTACAATTTAGCTAGACAAATCAACGATGTTGCAGTTTTTGAAATAGGTAAACGTTATAGTTTAACTAAAGAAGAAACAATGTTAGCTGGTGGAATTTGTGGCAGTTTTAGTAGTAGTTTATGGCAACAAACTAATCAAAAAGTTGATTTCTTCTTACTAAAAGGTATTTTAGATTTATTAGCTAGTAAATTAAATTTAGCATTTGAATATGAAGCATATACAGATATTAAATCCACTTATCATCTAGGCTTAGCAGCTAAAATTTATGTTGAAAAAGAATTAGTTGGTTTTATTGCCGGATTACATCCTAAATTTAGAAAAGAACATGATTTAAAAGAAAGTTATGTATTTGAATTAAATTTAGATAAAGTTTTAGCTCATACAGCTCCGATTTCTTATAAACCTATTTCTAAATTCCCTTCAATTGAACGCGATTTAGCTATAGTTGTTGACTCTAATGTCAAAGCTAAGGAAGTAATAGATGTTATTAAAATGGTAGCTAAAAAATATTTAGTTAGTATTGATATTTTTGATTTATATGAGGATATATCTTTAGGTGAAAACAAAAAATCATTAGCTATTAAAATGTTATTTAATGATCCTAATAAGACCTTAGAAACTAATGATATAAATAAAGTTATAAATTCTATTTTAAATCGATTAGACTTCTATTTTAAAGCAACTTTGAGGTAGTTATGGCATATATAAGTTTAGAACATATTGCTAAATATTATGGAAAAGACGATACATTAGTAAAAGCTTTAGATGATATTAATTTTAGTATAAATAAAAAGGAATTTGTTGTAATTTTAGGCCCTAGTGGTGCTGGTAAAACAACATTATTGAACATTTTAGGTGGTATGGATTTAGCTTCAACAGGTTCTTATTATTTAAATGGTATAGATGTATGTTCTTACAATAATAAAGAATTGTCTAAATTTAGAAGAGAAAAAATCGGGTTTGTCTTTCAATTTTATAATTTGATGAATAATTTAACTGCCTTAGAAAATGTTATATTAGCTACTAAACGAATACCTAATAGTTTAGATCCTTTAGATGTATTAAAAAAAGTTGGTTTAGAAAAAAGAATTAATAATTTCCCGTCTGCTTTAAGTGGTGGCGAACAACAAAGAGTAAGTATAGCTCGTGCTTTAGTTAAAAAGCCAGAGTTATTGTTATGTGATGAGCCTACAGGAGCTTTAGATAGTAAGACGGGGAAAACAATTATTGCGTTGCTTAAAGATTTAGCTAAATCATATGATAGTGCCGTTGTAGTAGTTACTCATAATGCTAATATTGCACTTGTAGCTGATAGAGTTATTAAAATAAATGATGGTAAGATAATTAGTGATTTTTATAATGAGCAAGTTAAGGAAGTCAGTGAAATAGAATGGTAAAAAATGTTTTATTTAGGAAAACCTTACGTGAAATAAAAGAAAATATTAATCAATATATTACAGTTATCATCATAGCTATTTTATCTGTGACTTTATTTACAGGAATTTATGCTAATTGGCAAGATTTTGCTTATAAAGTTGATTTAATATATCAAAAGTCTAATATGGCAGATGCTATTGTTATGACAGATAATAACCAACAAGATATTAAAACTTATTTAGATAGTAATAGTATTAATTATGAAGAAAGATTATATTTATTAGGTACTGTTAAAAATTATAATGTTATAGTGGCTAGTTTTAATGAAAAATCTACTATTGACATACCTGCCTATGCTAGTGTAGATAAAATAGATGCTAGTATGGTTTTAGTAGATGAAAACTTTTTAATAAAAAATGAATTAAATATAAATGATACTTTTACGTTAAATGTTAGTAACATTAATATTTTAGGAATAGAATTAAGTAATATAGCTTTAGAATTTACGATTAGTGGGACTATGACTCATCCAGAAGCTTTAGATAATAGTGAATATCAGCCTAATTTTCTTTATATAGGAGAAGAAGCTATTGCTAAAGCTATAAATCAATTGTACACAAACATTAATATAGATATTATTTTAAATATAATTCCTAGCCTATATAATCAAATATTAATTAAAGATTTAAACGCAGCTTCTGTCATTGATTATATCAATAATAATTATACGACATTATATGCATTGAATCGAAGCGATTTACCATCAAATATGAATATAGAAGCAGATATTATTCAAGCTAAACAATTAATTTATATATTCCCAATTATTTTCTATTTAGTAGCTTTATTAATCATATTAACCTCTATATCCCAATTAATAGATAAAGAACAAAAAAATATCGGTTTACTTAAAGCGTTAGGGTACTCTAATTGGGAAATATTAATGCATTATACAAATATCTTTGTTATTTTATGTTTAATTGGTGGTATTATAGGGATTATATTAGGCCCTTTAATCATTCCGGCTGTTATGAATCAAAAATATGATATTTTATATCAAATACCTAATATAGCTACACCAATTTTTAGACCTTTTTATCTATTAAGTGTTTTATTATTAATTGTAATTGTATATTTGACAGCTATTATAGCTTTAACTAATATTTTAAAAAAAGTACCGGCTACAAGTATTAGGGGCGAAAATAGCTATAATATGAAAGCTACATTATTTGATCACTTACCTACTAAAAAAGAGAATTTTCTAACTTTAAAAATGGCTTTAAGAAATATGAAAAGGAAAATTAGTCGTACGTTAATGGTTTTATTTGGAGTTATGGGTTGTAGTGCTCTTTTGTTATGTGGCTTTGGTATAGAAGACACTTTAGATAATAGTATTGCTACTGAAAAAGAACTCATTCCTTTTGATATTACATTATCTTATAATACAAATATATCTTTAAAGGAAAATTATAAAAATATTTCAAATATTTTATATGCTGATGAATATACAAAACTACAAGTTAATATTATAAATGATAAAATGATAAGCTCATATTTGTTTATTTTGCCAGAAACAAGCCATATTTTTGTGCCTACATACGATGAATTTAGTTGCTTAATATCTAGTAAAGTAGCTAATGAGATAAATGCTCAAGCTGGTGATAAAATAAGATTTATTTATGATGGTATATCTTATGATGTTACTATAACTGATATTGTAGATTTATCTTTATCTCAAGGTATTTTTATATCTAGAGCTAGTAATTTATTAGATATTGCTCCTAATAATTGTTGGGTTAAATTAAATGATAATACTAAATCAGAAGATACTTTAGAAGAATTTTTAAGTATTGATGATATATCTTCTGGTATGACAATGAGTGAGTTAGAACAAGAAGCAGAAAATAGATTGTCATCTATTAGAATAATGACAAATACAATTAAAATCTTTGCAATATTACTAGCTATAGTAGTATTATATAACTTAGCTTTATTAAATTTTAAAGAAAGAATTAAAGATATAGCTACTTTAAAAGTATTAGGCTTTTCACACAAAGAAATAGCGGCTTCATTCTTAATAGAAATATTGATATTAACAGTTGCAGCTTCTTTATTAGGTTTAGCAATAGGATATCCTTTAATGTATGGAGTTCTAGTTATTAACGAAAACCCATTATTGTCTTATTTATATAACATAAATATTAGTTCTTATATTTATACTTTACTTTTAACTGGTGGATTTGGTATTATGGTCAATTTATTAATGTCAACTTTTATTAATAAAGTTAAGATGGTTGAATCTTTAAAGGCTGTTGATTAGGAGGAAATATGGAAAATATATACAATTTTAGTGAAAATGAATTTAATGATTATTTTACTAGTAATGGTGAAAAAAGTTTTCGTTCAAAACAAATTATAAGTTGGATATATCGTAAGAAAGTTAAAGATTTTTTTATGATGTCTGATATTAAAAAAGAATTACAACAAAAATTGCATGATTTTTTCTATTTTCCGACCTTAACATTAGTTACTAAGAGTATATCTAATGATGGAACAATAAAATTTTTATTTAAGCTTGAAGATGATAATTTAATTGAAACAGTTTTAATGCATCAAGAATATGGGTATTCACTTTGTGTTACTAGTCAAATTGGTTGTAATATGGGATGTATGTTTTGTGCTTCTGGTTTAAAGAAAAAAGTTAGGAATCTAGAGACTGGTGAAATGGTTTTACAAGTTTTAATGGTAGAAGAATTAACTAAAGTTAAAATTACGCATATTGTTGTTATGGGGATCGGAGAACCATTTGATAATTATGACAATCTATTAAAGTTTTTAAGAATTGTTAATCATCCTCTAGGCTTAGAAATCGGGCAAAGACATCTAACAGTTTCTACTTGCGGTTTAGTACCTAAAATATATGAATTTGCCGATTTTGAATTACAGGTTAATTTAGCAATCAGCTTACATGCCCCTAATGATAAGTTAAGAAATCAAATTATGCCTATCAATAGAAAATATAATTTAGAAGAATTATTTAAAGCTTTAAATTACTATTATGCTAAAACAAATAGGCGAATTACTATTGAATATATATTAATTAATAAATTAAATGATAATGATAAAGAAGCTTTAGAATTAGCTGATTTATTAATTAATTTAAATGCTTATGTTAATTTAATACCTTATAATGAAGTTATGGAAAATTCTTACACTAGATCTTCATTAACTAGACAAAGACATTTTTATGATATGCTAAAAAAACGAGGTATAAATGTTACATTAAGAAAAGAACAAGGCAGTGATATAGCGGCGGCATGTGGACAATTGAGGAGTAAATATTTAGAATGAACGGACGCATTATTAGTATAAATAGTGGATTTTACGAAGTTTTACTAGAAGATAATAGTACAGTTAATGTTCGTTGTGCTGGCAGACTTAGAAATTATAGGGTAGATAAAAGTAGTGATTTTCAAATTAGAAAAAATCGTTATGCTAGTAAAATAGAAACAAGTAATGTTAAATTATCACCAAAAGTAGGTGATTATTGTGAAGTTGATACTGATTTAATTACTAGAATATATCCACGTAAAAATAGTTTAATAAGACCTGATGTAGCTAATATTGATCAAGTTTTATTAGTGTTTGCAGCTAAAGAACCCGCTTTTTCTTATTTGTTGTTAGATCTATTTTTAGTCAATATTTTGAAACAAAATATTGAACCTGTTATAGTTATATCTAAGATAGATAAGTTAACATCAGAAGAATTATTTAACCTGCAAAGTGAAATGAAATATTATGAAGAATTAGGATATAAAGTGTTTTATGTTAATAGTAAAAAAGACTACCCACAAGATTTAGTTAATCTATTAAGTGTCAAAACAACTATTGTAGCCGGACAAACAGGGGCCGGGAAATCAACCTTAATTAATGCTATTATCCCAGGATTTACCCTTAAAACGGCGGAAATTTCAAAAGCTTTAGGTAGAGGAAAACATACTACTAGGATAGCTAGCTTATACCATTTTAAAAACGGATTTTTAGGTGATACTCCAGGTTTTTCTAAACTAGATTTACAAGATATAAAAAAAGATGAATTAAAAGATTATTTTGTTGAATTTACTAAATTTAAATGTAAGTTTAAAGATTGTTTACATGAAGAAACAAGTAAAGGTTGTAAAGTTAGAGAAGAAGTTGGGCAACAAATTAAAAATTCTCGTTATCTTAATTACTTAAAAATGTTAGAAGCTATCAAGAAGGAGAACAAATGAAAATAAGTTTATCAATTTTAGATTTTGATTTTAGCTGCTTAAATGATGATTTAAAAGAATTATATAATGAAGTTGATTATCTACATATGGATGTTATGGATGGAGAATTTGTGCCTAATATTAGCTTTGGATTTCCAGTTCTTAAATCATTAAGAAATAAGACATCATTACCTTTTGATACGCATTTAATGATTAAAAATCCTTTAAAATATGTAGCAAAATTTATTGAAGCTGGCGCCGATATGATTACTTTTCATTATGAGGCTGAAAGTAACATTGACGATACAATTAACCTTATTAAAGCTAGTGGAGTTAAAGTTGGTATGTCAATTAAACCAGGTACTAGAGTTGAATCTTTAATTCCTTATTTAAGTGAATTAGACTTAGTCTTAATAATGAGCGTTGAACCTGGTTTTGGTGGGCAAAAGTTTATTTTAGATTCACTTACAAAATTAACTAAATTAAAAGAAATACAAAAAGACTACCATTATCAAATAATGGTAGATGGTGGTATTAATCAAGATACAATTAAATATGTTAAAGATTTAGCAGATGTAGTAATTATAGGTTCAGTAGTAGCTAAAAGTGCTAATAAAGTAGCAGTAATTAAAGAAATTAAATCATTAATGAATTAAAAAAAGGGTTCTCTAAATTTTGAGTAGTATTTGTGCTTTTTGAGCTTAAACTAAAAAGTAGTATAGCTATAAACAGAAAGTAGTATTTCTTTAAATTTTGAATACTATAATACTAAACGAAATGGGCAGTATTAAACTGCCCATTTTGTGCGTGTGCCGGGCATGGCATTAATCTAGTAGGTGAAAGTCCTACCACGGGTATTTACCGCCAAGTGTAGTGAACCCCAA
>CALUQZ010000012.1 GCA_944323055.1 uncultured Acholeplasmatales bacterium | reverse complement strand
CTAAGGCTACTGTTACAATACCATTAGAATTATAATATTTAGATACATCTTTTAATTTGATCATCTAATATCCCCCTTGAAATAAACATAAGACGGGTTTAATAAATAAACCCGTCGAAATCACATAGTTGTGTATAATATATAACACACTATCGCAATAATTAAAAAGACCGTTGCTGAAAACAAACCTTCAATAGGTATCGGTTTTCGCTTGCTTTTTCTTATCTCTTTATAATCGGCATAAGTGCCTGATACCTCTTCATCAAGACGAGGCATAGGAAATATTTTAGCTAATATGTATTTTAAAGAGTAAGACAAACCATCAAATGCTCCTTGATGTGAACAATAACTAAGTCCAACCAAACCATATTCTAAAACTGCAGTTACAATAGTTATATCTGACCAATATTGTAATGCTTCTTTTGTACTAGAAGCAGTAAAAGGATTTTTAGCGAATAAGCAAAAAGCACTTATTACCACTCCTAACACAAAATAAAATATTATCAAGACAATACGGCGTTTAGTAAAAAATTTTTTAATCATTGTTTGCCTTTGAATCTATTTTCTTAACTTCTTCCCTATACTTTGCTAGTTCAACTGAATTGCATAGAACAAAGTGATCAGAAACCACCTCTTGGAAAATAGGTTGTTCAACTGAATAATCATGTTCAGCAATAGGGTTATACGCAAATCTAACACGTTGTTTTTCATATTCAGGGTCTGGTAATGGAATAGCAGATAATAATGATTTTGTATATGGGTGTAATGGATGTTTAAATAATTCTTCCGAAGAAGCCATTTCAACCATTTTTCCAAAGTACATAACACCAATTCTATCTGAAAAATACTTAACAACTGATAGATTATGAGCTATGAATAGAATAGTTAACCCTAATTTATTACGTAAATCATTTAATAAATTTAAAACTTGAGCTTGTATTGAAACGTCTAAAGCTGATATTGGTTCATCAGCTATAATCATTTCTGGATTCATAATAATTGCCCTAGCTATACCAATTCTTTGCCGTTGACCACCTGAAAATTCATGTGGATATCTATCAGCATGTTCTCTAACTAAACCTACTAACTCAAGAACTTCATAAACTTTTTCTTCAATATACTTTTTATCTTTAATCCCTTTAATTACCAATCCTTCAGACACAATTTCCTTAACAGTCATACGTGGATTTAAAGAGGCAATAGGATCTTGAAATATCATTTGAATTTTATTTACTAACCGTTCACTTTTAACTTCTTTACGCTTATTAGCAAATGTTTCTTTAATTTTATTTTGTTCTTCTTCAGTATTACATTTAGCTAAAGCTTCGTTTTCTTCAACTTCAATTTGATTAAGTATTCGCTTACGATAATCATGGTCACACCATTTTTGATCATGTAATGCTTTTTTTATCTCTTCTTTTTGAGACTGAATATATTTATTAGTATCTTCTTTAACAACTGTAATTTGTTTTTGATAATCCTCTTTAATTATAGCTTCTGAAGAAGGATTTGCTTGTACTTTTGATGCACATTCTTTTTCTAGATTCTTAATCTTTTCTCTAGTTTCTTTTCTTTTATTCTTAATATTAGTTTTATAATCTAGAATACCAGCAACTATTCTTTGATCTTCAAAATAAACACTACCACCTGTAGCATTATAAAGTTTAATAATTGTGCGTCCGGTTGTTGTCTTACCACAACCAGACTCACCAACTAAACCAAAAACTTCACCTTTAGAAATATTGAAAGAGACATGGTCAACAGCTTTTAAAGTTGTGTTTCCTAATTTAAAGAATTGTGATAAATTATCAACTCTTAATAATGGCTTATCATTATTTTGCATCTTCTTTTACCCTCTCTTTCATTCTATTTATTCTTTCTACTAATGTAGTAGGTAATGATACTTTTGGAGCATCTGGATGTAATAACCAGGTTGCAGCATAATGAGTATCAGATACCTTAAACATTGGTGGTTGCATTTCAAAATCGATTTTCATTGCATATTTATTACGTGCAGCAAAGGCATCTCCTTTAGGAGGATAAATCATATTAGGTGGAGTACCTGGAATTGATTCTAATTTTTCTTTTGTATCTAAATCTGGCATAGAAGATAGTAATGCCCATGTGTATGGATGTTTTGGATTATAGAATATATCTTGACTTGTACCTATTTCTACAATCTTACCTGCATACATAACAGCAATTCTATCAGCCATATTAGCTACAACGCCCATATCATGAGTAATAAAAATGATTGATAAGTGTCTTTCTTTCTTTAACTTGGTAATTAATTCTAAGATTTGTGATTGAATAGTTACATCTAGAGCTGTTGTTGGCTCATCACAAATTAAAATATCTGGATTAGCTGCTAAAGCTATAGCTATAACTATTCTTTGACGCATACCACCTGAAAATTCAAATGGATATTGCCTGAAACGACGACGAGGTTCGTTAATACCTACTTCTTCCATTAGCTTAATAGCTTTATTTCTAGCTACTTCTTTTGTTACTTTAGTAGCAACATCAGAAGCTTTAGCTTTAAAGAAGTCAATGATATCAACTGCTCTATCATTTAAACTACGTTCAAAACCTTTAATATATTTTTCTAAATATTTAATCATATAATCATATTCAGAAAATAATTCTTTTTTAATTTCTTCTTTATTCCATACAGTTTGCGGAACAACTGACCAAGTTAAAGTTTTTCCTTTAGCAACTAAATTATCATGCTTAGCTTTCTCTTTATCATATCTTTTCTTTTCTTTAGCATTTTTGCTATCAATTGAAAAATACAAATTAAGATTATCTACAATAGAATATTTAAAAGTATAACAAGGGCTAGTTCTATAAATATCTAATTCATCAATTGAACTTAAAATTTTCTTAACAACATCTTTAGCTAAACGTTTATATTCTTTTATATTTGTGTTATCTATATCTAACGCTTTTAAACTCCTTAAAGCCTCTAAAGCCAATTTAGAATTAGCATAACTACGCTCATTACTTATTGTTAAAGCTTTCTCAATCTTTTTAATATAATCAAGCATAAATTTGTTATCTAATTCTTTTCTTAAGACTTTATTTAACTCTTCCCTTGTCTTATACGGTGGTAATTGTTCACTGACAAATGTTAAATAATAGCCTAAAGCAAAGAAGTTAAATTTAACAGTATTTGCTTCTTTTATACTTTCTAATTCATTATTAATTTTTATTATTTCATCTAAAAAAGCTTTATTTTGTTCTTCTGAAGGCTTTTTTACCTTAGAGTATTCTTTTATACCAGTCACTAAATCTACTAACTTTGTATTGTCTGGGCAATAATATTCATCTTTGATTTGTAGAATTTTTTCTTTAGTGTATACAACTGTTCTTTTAAAGTTAACGGCTGCTTTTTTTTCTAACTTAAATATTACATCTTTTAAATATAAATTCAAATCATCACAAGCTTCACTAGCACGATCATAAGAACTTTCTAATTCTAAATGTTTAACTTCAAATTTATTAAAATTCTCTGCATCTTTTTTATTGTTATCAATTTCATTTTTATCTGTAACATTTAAATTTAATAATTCAACTGTCTTAGCCAATAATTTATTAAAGCTTTTTCGAGCCTCTCTTCTATTAGCCCTATTTTTAAGAATCATTGCCTCTGTCAATTGTTTACCAACTCTCATAATTGGATTTAAACTTGACATCGGATCTTGGAAAATCATAGCAATTTTATCGCCTCTGATTTTATGGAACTCATCTTCACTAATTTTTAGTAAATCTTTACCATCATAAAAGATTTTTCCACCTTGAATCATGGCATTTTTAGCTAAAATACCCAATATAGCACGAGAAGTAACTGATTTACCAGAACCAGATTCACCTACTATACATAATGTTTCTTCTTTATATAAATCAAATGAAATTCCTCTTACAGCTTGAACATTACCATTTACAGTTCTAAAAGAAATAGTTAAATTATCAACTTTTAATTTCTTTTCTTTTTTATTATCCATTATTCATCAGCTCCTCTCAATGAAGGATTGAAGGCATCACGTAAACCATTACCAAATAAGTTAAACGTAATCATTAACAATGATATAAATAAGGCTGGGAATAAAATGATGTGTGGATAATTTTGTAATGAACCACGAGCATTAGCCAACATTGTACCTACAGAAGTTTGTTCAGCAGAATCTAGGTTAACAATACCTAAATATGTTAATGAAGATTCACTAAATATTACGCTAGGGATTACTAATACTGATGATGTAATTAAAGTACCTATAGCATTAGGGAAAATATGTTTAAACATCAATCTCTTATTAGATGCACCTAAAGTTCTTGCTGCCATTACATATTCTTGGTTCTTATATCGATAAAATTGCATACGAGTTGTAGCAGCTGTACCAATCCAACCAGTTAACACGAAAGCAAATAACAACGATGGGACTACACCGACTTTACTAGCTAAGTGCAACTGGAATAATGTCGTGACGACCATAAATGGAACATTGCCTAGAATATCACAAATACGTTCCATAACTAAATCAATTGTACCACCAAAATAACCCTCAATAGCACCATAAAGAGCACCTATGATTAAGTTTAACGCTGAAACAAAAATAGCTAAAAGAAAACTAAATCTACCTGCTCGAGCTAATCTTGTAAATATATCGTAACCTGAGGTATCTGTACCAAAAATAAATCTTGGACTACCTCCGTAACAATAAGTAAAATATGCGTTTTTATCTACTCTTATTTGATATCCACTACTTCCTGATGGTTTTGCATATTTATAACTACCATCATCACCATCAATTCTCAATGAATTATAACCACCATCATTTGATGTTGTATTATATGTTTCAATAAATATAGGGTTACCATTTTCATCATATGTAACGTCTGGTTGATTTCTTTGATTTAATTGATACCAAATATTTGGATCATTAGCTACAGATGGAACAGATGAACTATTATTTACAGCTGGATAAATAACTTGAATACCTGTTTCATTTTGCCATTCTTGAATCGCTAGATATTCAGCTTCGGTTACAGTTAAATATTGCATACCTAAACCAGCATATGAATCATATCTAATATCATAATATTGTACACCACTAGCTAAATAATTAGAATATACTTTTGTAATTGGATTGCGTGTTGTATCTTCTGTAGATCCATTTCTACTAGTTTCAACATAAATTGCATAATATCTATTATATGTATTTTGATTGACACTTTGTTTTTCAGTGCCATCCCAAAAACCAAAGCCTGTATTAAATAATTTAGGTAATGTATAACTATAGCCTAAGCGGCGTGAATCATAAGAATTCACAATATAATTTTGATTGCCTATATAAGGACCAACAATTGAATAAATTACCAATAAAATTATTATAACAAAAGCGGCAACTGATGCCTTATTACGGGTAAATCTAATTAATGCATCTTTAAAATAGCCTATTTTTTTAGTTTCAATTTTTTCATCTTTTATAAATTTCTCTTTTTGAACAAATTCAAATTGAGAAGGATCAATTTTAATTGTATCTTGCATAATTATTTCGCCCCCATTCTTATTCTAGGATCAATAATACCATATGAAATATCAACAACAATACCTGCTAATAAACCTATTATGCAATAGAAGGCTGTTAATAACATAAACATATTATAATCAGGTGTTTGTTGAGTAATACTTTGTACATACAAAGGACCTACACCCGGAATTGAGAAAATATTTTCAATGATTAAGGAACCACTAATAATACCTATAAATTGGCCAATAATAGACGGGAAAATAGGTACCATAGCATTTCTAAGTGCGTGTCTTGTAGTTGCTTGCGCTCTAGTTAAACCTTTAGTGCGAGCCAAAAGCATAAATTCACTAGTTAAAACTTCAGTTAATTCAGCTCTTGTATAACGTGTTAATCCGGCAATTGTACCAAATGAAAGTGATAAAACAGCTGGCATAACCGATACAAATGTTTCCGCAGAAAAATACCCTGCTGCAGTAGTTGGCACTATCATAAATTGCGGGAAAATTTGCCATTGAAAGCAAAATAAATATTGAACTAAGAAAGCATAAACATAGGAAGGAACAGATATAAATAACATAACTAAAATACTGATTAAATGATCTTGCCAACGATTCTTCTTTAAAGCAGCAAATATACCTAACGCCAAACCAACAGGTACACTTATAATCATTGATAAAACATTTATATAAATAGTATTAGGTAGTCTGTTCATAAATACATCAACTACGTTCAATGCCAAATATTGGGCAGACTCACTAGCACCCCAGTCACCACCAATTAACGTTCTTTGAATAAAGATAAAATATTGTTTAATCAATGGTTCATAGTAACCTAAAGCAACACGACGAGCTTCTATTAAAGCAGCATCTTTACCAAAACTATCAACTGGAGGCATTGGTAACAGTTTTACTAAAAAGAAACACATACTAATGATAATGAAAAAAGTAAATAACATCAGTAGCACTCTTTTTATTATATACTTTATCATAAAATAACCTCTTTCTTAAAACAAAAGCAAGTAGGTGTAATCATCCTAATTGCACCTACTTACTCTTTTTAAAGTAATCTACTTATACACGTAAATTATTAGTAACTTAATATTCCACCTTGGCTAGCAACATATTGACTCCAACCAGCATCGTCATAGTTGTATGTGTAATATTGAATACCACCAAAGCCCATACCAAATACGAATTCTTCTGTATAATAATTAATTTTATAACTCTTTAATGAAGCAGAAGAATCATCAATTAATGGTAACATAGTATATTGTTGTAAAACAGCACTTTCACAAGCAGCTAAGCATTGTAAACGAACATCATAATCTTGTGATGAACCAGCGCTAAAACTATATGATTTAGCTTCATTCGGATCACTTACTACTTGACCATTCTCATTTAAATATTCGCCGTTTTCATTAACTAAATATGCGTTAACATTACCACCAGCTAAAGCTGTACAAGCTAAATCGTAAATATTTAATCTTAAAGTAACATCTGTTAAATCACGACTTTCACCATTATCAGTAACAGTTACAGAATCAAAATGTAGATCAGTAGTCATTTGTCTATAATTAGAACCTTGATCATATCTTTGACTATCAGCAATATAAGCACTCATTAAATTGAATGGGTCTAGTGCGCTTCCTGACCAACCAACCATAAATAAGATGTCAACAGTACCATTACGTAAAGCTTCACCGAAGTTATCAGCGATTGATGTATCTTGTTTAAATGTTAATTTACCTTCAAATGGAGTACCAGAAACCATTTGTGCCCATTGACTAGATAAGTAATTATAACCATTAACATAAGTTTGGCTCGTAGATGGCATACCAATTGTAATTTCTATTGTAGAAGTTCCATCCCATGCTTTACTATCTATTAATTCTTTAGCTGCAGCATTAAAATGTTCTTTAGCTAAAGCTGAATCAAAACCTGTAATTGATGCAATAGCCTCATCCTTAGTTGCATATCTCTTTCCTTCGCCAACTTGATCAGTTAAACCCCAGAAATCAAGAATTACATCTTTAGCAATTTCTTCTGAACGATATGAAGTACCTGTTTCTGGATCAGAAATAATGTAGTTAGAGAATAATGATGTCGCAACATTATTTGTTGGTGTAACTTGATCACGATAATCACTTCTATTAATAGCAAATGATAGTCCTTGACGGAAATTCTTATTTGTCAATACTCTATCTGCTAATGTAGGAGTATCTAATTTATCACCCATAGGGTTAATAGCTACGAAGAATGTTGATTCTGATGAAGAATAGAATAAGTTATCTGAACCTGCATAATCTTCATAATTTGAAGATGTTAAACCTAATGAATCTAAGTTGCCTCGTAAGAAAGCTTGTTCTCTTGCTGAGTCATCTGCAATATATTGAGTAACTATTCTTGTAGTTTGATACCAATGTTCACCTGGTTCTTTATCATTAAAGCCAAACCATTCTGCATTTCTTTCAAGAACAATTTGAGAATCACTTATGAAACTTGTAAGCTTATAAGGGCCATATGAAGCATATGTATCTACGCTTGTACCATATGTATTTCTATAAACGCCATTAGATGTAGAAGCTAAACTATCATATAAGTCTAATTTTACAAGAGGAAGTGATGCAATATTGTATTTCAAATAGAAACCATCAAGTGGAGTATCAATAACAAATACGAATGTATAATCATCAACTTTTTGTACACCAACTTCTGAGAAATCAACTTCTGGCATTAAATCACGTGTTACGAAGAAATCAAATTCTTCATCAATATTTGTTTGCCACCAACTTAAACAATAACCGAAAGCTTGACTTAATTGTGCATTATTTTCGATAGTAGAATATGGCACTAAATCAAGGGAATCAATCATATTTACTAACTCTGTTAATCTAGTTTGTTGAGTAGTATAATCTTCAGATGCTGTTTGTCCTTCTTCAGGAGCTTCTGCGTTCATAATACTCTCAATTTGATCTTTAGAATAATTACAATCTGCTAAATATGCACTTAACATTGATTGTGCTATATAAGCAACTACATCATCATATGTAAAGCCATTAGAAGCAAAATATTCACCAATAGCTGTTTGTTCAATTGTATTACCAGAAACAAACGGAGCAACAGCATCATCTGCTGTTAATGTTCTAGTAGGTGATATATTAAAGTAAATACTTGCTTTTTGTTCACTTGTTAAATTAGCAAAATCTGATACAGCGCCAGGAGTACCTACTGCTGAATTTGTTAAATCTAAATCATAAGTATCTCTACTAGGTGTACCAACATATTGGCCTTGATATAAATAATTACGAGCATTATGAATTACTAATTGGCCAGAATAAGTGTATTGATCAGCACGATAATTCATAGCTTCTGGGGCTAGTAATCTTTCATAAGAGCCCAAGATAGTATCTGCTGTGATTGGGGTGCCATCATCCCATACAAGGTCATTACGAATTGTAACTTTCCATGCTCTTGCTGTATCGCCAACTTCGATACCCCATTCTTCACCAACATATTGATTTGTCACATCCACAGGATCACCTTTAGCCATTTGATCAACATATTCAAAACCATCTAGTGTTTCATTGTAATCAAAAGTATATAGTCCTGATTCACAATAACTATTTATTGCATCAGAAGCTGTAGCTGTTTGATATGTGAATGGATTCCAGTTATTAGGGAATGTAGATAGTGATTGGTTATAAGTATATTGTCCACTACCTTCTTGTGTATCACTGCCACAACCAACAACTGCCACACAAGCTACAGCTGTTAAGCCTAGTGATAATAAACCTTTAACTAATTTCATTAAAATCTCTCCTTCCAATTAAGATTTTATTCTTATTATAATGATTTTTAGTTTCAATGCAAGTAAAAGTTTGAAATATTTTCATAAGTAAACGCTTTCAACAAAAATAAAATATTCGTTTTTTAAAACAAATAATAATATTACGTTTCTTAAAAGCCTTTTACTTTGAATATTATTTCACAATTTTAAAAACTATAAATTTTCGTTTAAATTATATTTCATTTTTTAGAATTCTTACAAATTTTATTTATTTCTAAAATATCTTAAAATATTTTTACATTTATAAATAATGTTTAAAAAAGCCCTTTATTTAGCTAAAACGTTTATAGAGACTAATCTCCATAAACGTCTTAAATAACTATTTAATTCTGATAACTTCTGTATAAGCCATAATAAATGGCCCAACTCCTTTAGCATCATTTTCAACTATTGGTTCAGATATATAATATTTAAATGTTCCATCTCTTCTTCTATTGTTTTCAGGACCTAAACCAGCCACTAGACAAATACCACCTAAATTTAAGTCACCATCTTCTTTAACTGTTAAATATTTAGAACATATACCATTAAATATAGCAAGACCAATTTTTTGATATCTATCTGGTAAAACTCTTAACCTAACACCTTTAAGTAAAGCATAGGCTATCATTGCACTACCACTAGTTTCTAAATAATTTCCTTCTTTAGTCCCTTTATCTACTACTTGATAGAACATATTACTTTCTTTATCTAAATACTTTAAGATACCATCAACTGTTTCTTTTAATAAAGATTTATAAAAAGCATAATCTTCATAGATTTGTTCATCCATATAACCAAGTACATCAACTAAACTAACTAAATGCCATCCACAAGCTCTAAGCCAAAAGTTTTTAGATAATCCTGTTTCTTTATCACACCAAAATGCTTCTCTTGATGAATCATAACCATGATAATGTAGACCTTTTTTTTCATTAAACATGATATTTCTAACATTTTGATATTGTCTTTTAATATCTTGATAATTTTTATAGCCATTAAAGACTGTTTCATAACGCATATAAAATACTTGCATCATATAAAGCCCATCTAACCAAACTTGATTTGGGTAAATCTTCTTATGCCAAAAATTACCTTCTTTAGTGCGTGGATGAGTTAATATTTGACTATATGATAATTCAATAGCTTTTTTATATTTTTCTTCACCATAATATTTGTATAAATCAAACAATATTCTAGATTCTGCTACATCATCTGTTGAATAGTTTTCTTTATTATAACCTAAAATATTACCATCTTCATCAACATAATAGTCAATATAGTTTTTTACAAACTCTAAATATTTCTTGTCATTGGTAACTTCATATAATTGAATTAAAGAATTCATCATACAACCATCAATATAATTCCAATGTGGTTTTTTTCCTTGCCTGATTTGTTCAATGTTCCACAATGGTTCATCTGGCTTTGAAGTCATTAATTTGTCGATATAATTATCAATTACTTTCATCATGTCCTCCTAGGCATTTTAATATATCTTCTTTTGTAATTGCCCCTTGTCTTAACACAATTATATCACATTTTGTTAAATCTACAACACTTGAAGGTAAATGACTAGATTCTTTAGTTTTAGGATATATTTTAGCAACTTTATCCTTATATAGATTATTAATAATTTCATAATCATCTAAACTAGTTTGACCAGATTCATTAACACTAGTAACAAACATCGGACCATTTTCTTCTAAAATATTAATAGCTAATTCTAAATTAGGAATTCTTACACCTAAAGTCTTTAATCCTGTCATTTTAATAATTTCATCTTTAGCATTTAAGATTAACGTTAAAGGTCCTGGCATAAATTTATTAATTATTACTCTAGCATCATTAGTCAAATAACAAATATCTTCAATTTGTTTTAAATTAGCGCATAAAACAGCTAATGGTTTATCTTTAGGTCTTTTTTTTATTTGATAAATTAAATCAATTCCTTCTTTATCAGAAATTTTAGTTCCTATTCCATAAACTGTATCTGTTGGGAAAATAATTACATTATTCATTAAAATCACCTACAAAAACAAAAGTCATTCGATCTTTTCCTTCTAAATCTTTTAAAGTTAAAACTTTAGAATTAGGGAAATGTTTTAAAGCTAATGCTTCAATTTCTTGTTTTTTATCATAACCATGTTCAAAACAAATCATAGCTCTATCTTTTAAATATTTAGAGGCATTTGCTAAAATTATTCTATAAAACTTAAGCCCATCATTTCCGCCAAATAAAGCGAGATTTGGTTCATTTTCTTTAACTAATTTATCAACATTTTCACCACTTGGAATATATGGTGGATTTGATACTAAAATATCATACTTAGTTGTTAGTGGCTCTAACATATCTCCTTCTAAAAAAGTGATATTAGTCTCTAAATTTTTAGCATTTCTTTTAGCAACTTCTAACGCTTTAGCTGAAATATCAGTAGCTGTTAAAGTCATATTTTTTTCTTCTTTAGCTAATGCAATAGCAATAGCGCCTGAACCAGTACCAATATCACAAACATTTACTTTTTGACCTTTAAAATATTTATCATAGAAGAATAATATGTTTTCTACTAATTCTTCTGTCTCAAAACGAGGAATTAAAACATCTTCATTTACATAAAAATCATAACCATAAAATGTTGTTTTTCCTACTAAATATTGAATAGGTTTATTATGGTATAAATACTTCTCAAATAAAAAATTAAACTTATTAACTTCTTCTTCATCTATTTCTTTATCTAACCTCTCAAATAAAGCTGTTGGGGTTAAATCTAAAATGTATTCAAGTAAAAAGATAACTGCACTTTCTTCCTTTTGTGCAGTTATAGCTTCTTCTTGTTTTAATTTTATAAATTTAGCTAATTTCATTATAAACTAGCCTCTAATTTTTCTTTTTGATCAGCATTAATAAGTTCATTAATTACTAAATCTAATTTACCTTCCATAATGACATCTAATCTATTAATTGTAAAACCTATTCTATGATCAGTAACCCTATTTTGTGGGTAATTATAAGTTCTAATCTTTTCACTACGTTCACCATGACCAACTAAAGTTTTACGAGTATTACCTTCTTTTTCTTCTTTTTCAGCTAACATTTGATTATAAATACGAGTTTTTAATAATTGAATAGCCGCTGCCTTATTTTCATGTTGAGAACGGTGAATTTGACATGCAACCGCAATACCAGTCGGAATATGCGTAACTCTGACGGCACTATAGGTTGTGTTAACTCCTTGACCACCCGGGCCTGATGAACAAAATGTATCAATACGACAATCATTTAAATCTAATTCAAAATCTATTTCTTCAGCTTCTGGCATAACTAAGACAGTTGCTATACTAGTATGAATTCTTCCTTGTGATTCAGTTTGGGGAACTCTTTGTACTCTATGACCACCAGATTCATATTTTAAAAATGAATAAGCACCTTCGCCTTTTACCATAAATTGAATAGATGAATATCCTCCCATTTCTGAGTAAATAGCATCTAAAACTTCAATTTTCCAACCTTTAGATTCAGCATATTTAGCATACATTCTATATAAATCACCAGCAAATATATTAGCTTCATCACCACCGACAGCCCCTCTAATTTCCATGATAACATTCTTATCATCATTAGGATCTTTAGGTAGTAATAATATTTTAATTTCATCTTCTATTTCAGCAATTCTTTTGGTGGCTGCTTCATATTCTTCATCAGCTAACGCTCTAATTTCTTCGTCTTCTTCTTTTTTCATCTCTTTTAAGTCTTGTAAAGAAGAAGTGAGTTTCTTTTGTTCTTGATATAATGAAACAACATGTTCAAGACTTCTAGCTTCTTTAGCATAAGCTGTTATAAGTTTAACATTCATAACAACATTTTCATCTTGCATTAACTGTTGTAACTCATTATAACGTTTTTCCATTAATTCTAATCTATCATTCATAAAATTTCACCTAATCTAATTTATCTATAAAACTTGAGAATTCACCCTTAAAAATAAGTGGTATCCCATCATGTGTATTCCCTTGTCTATTTTTACTAATAATTAAATCTGCCTCACCTTTACGGGTAGAATGTTCTTTATTATAATAATCATCACGATATAAGAACATAACAATATCGGCATCTTGTTCAATAGAACCAGAATCTCTTAAATCTGCCATAATTGGTCGTTTATCATCTCTTTTTTCAACTGCTCTAGAAAGTTGAGATAAAGCTAAAACCGGGATTCCTAATTCTAAAGCCATTAGCTTTAAAGCTCTAGATATTTTTGAAACATCTTCAACTGTTGACCTACTTGTACCTTCTGCATTAATTAATTGTAAATAATCAATAACAACAAAATCAAGTCCTGTTGATTCTTTTAATTGTCTACATACTGATTTAATTTTAGCTACTGTGACATTAGCATCATCACTAAAATAAATATTTAAATTATTTAAATGTGTGCAGGCAGTTTGAAACCTAATCCATTCATTTTGTTTTAAAAAACCACGTTTAATATCTTTTATACTTATCTTACTATCATTAGCTATCATTCTTTCAACTAATTGCTCTTTAGGCATTTCAAGAGAAAAGATAGCACAAGTAGCTTTAGCATTTTTATTTTTACTACAAATATTTACAGCTAAATTTAACGCCATAGCTGATTTACCCATAGCCGGACGAGCTGCCAATATTATAAGTTGACCAGATTGAAAACCTAACGTAGACATATCTAATTGATGAAAACCAGTTTTAAGTCCTATTACATTTTCCTTTTGTTTAGACATTTTTTCAGTAGTCTCTAATACGACACTAGTAACATCTTTAATATTTGTAAATGAACCTATTTTTCGCCTTTTTGATAGTTCAAAAACACTAGTTTCCATATCTTCTAAAAAATCAAATGTATTATTTTTAGAATTATATCCTTTTTCAACTAATGTCTGTAATAGTTTTAAGGCACTACGTCTTAAACTAGATTCTTCTATATAAGCTATATAACTATCAACATTAGCTACAGAATAGGCTTCATCAGCTAATGTTGATAAATATTCATAACCGCCAGCTTTAGTTAAATTATTTTTATTTTCTAAATCACTTACTAAAGTCGTAATATCAATAGTAATGCCGTTTCTATACATTTCAATAATAGATGAATAAATTATTTTATTTCTATTATCATAAAAATCTTGTTCTAATAAAACGCCCTCTACTTTAGTAATAACTTGATTATCTAATAATATAGAACCAATTAAACTTTTTTCTGCTTCTACATTTTGTGGTATAACAATATTATTTTGCATATTATTGACCTACAACATTAATTTGAAAATTAGCTTGAATATCCTTATCTAAATTAATTACTCCTTGATAAATACCAATAGCATTAATATCTGCTGGTAATTCAAGTTTTCTTTTATCTAATTTAATACCATTTTGAGCTTCAAATTCTTCAACAATTTGTTTAGTTGTTACATGACCAAACAATTTGCCGTCTGCCCCTTGTTTAATATAAATAGTAACTGTTTTATTTTCAATTTCTTGTTTTAAAGTTAATAACAATTGTCTTCTTTGTTCTTTTTCAATTTCTTCTTGTTTTTTATTTTCTTCTAATTTCTTTAGATTTTGTTCAGTTGACAAAATAGCATCATTATTGTTAATTAAGAAATTACCATAACCATTATTAACTTCAATTACATCATCTTTCTTACCTTTGCCTTTTACATCTCTTAACAATATAACCTTCATCTTTTCTTCACCCTTTAAATCTTCATAATCTCTTTTTAAAATAGCTATTAACCATTCTTTTACTTCAGCAACCGTTTTATCTTTAATTTGATTAGCAGCAGCCTGAGAGTGACCACCACCACCCATTTCTTCCATAATAGCTTGTACATTTACTGTATCTAAACTACGAGCTGATATGCCAATTTCATTATCACCAACTTTAGCAATCGTGAAACTAGCTTCAACTCCTGCAATTGTTAATAATCTATCAGATATTTTAGCTAAAATTGTCCTATCTTCATAAGTCTTATCTTCAATTACAGCTATCGCAAAAGAATTTAATACTATTTCTGTGTTCAAAATAGCTTCTGAAATAATTTTTTCTGCATCATAGGTATCACGCAAGAACTTTTTAACCTCTACCATTTCTGCTTCATACTCTTTTAAAACAGAAACTGCTTCAAATGTATGATTATTAGTTCTATATGTAAAATAGTTAGTATCAACAACAACACCAGCTAACATAATAGTAGCTTCAACTTTTGTTAATTTAGCTTCACTTATAAACATTAACATCGTTGCTATTAACTCAACTGTTGAAGATGCCGATGTTTCAATTAAAGCCGTATCATAGTGAGCAAAATGTGTATCAGAAATTCTATGATGATCAATGATAACTAAATGTGTAGCTGCATCTAAAACACTTCTAAACATAACCAAATTAGGAGATTGCGTATCACACACAATTAATAAAGTATTGTCTGTTAAATAGTTAAGCGCTCTTTCTTCATCTAATATATTACTCTCAAAACTTGGATCATCTTTTATAAGTAAATCATAGGCTTTTTTAGCTGTAATATCTAATCTATCATAACTTAAAGCAATTTTAGCTGTAGCTTTAAAACTAGTTATAATTTCATACATACCAATCATAGCCCCTAAAGCATCACAATCAGCTCTATCATGAGCCATAATCAATACTTTATCACTTTTTTCTGTTAAATCTTTAATAGCATTAGTCTCACTTCTAACAGATACTAAAGTGTTTTTCTCAACAGCATTAACTTGACCACCAATAAATTGAACTTTATTATCCTCTAAATTGACAACAGCTTGGTCTCCACCTCTTTTTTCAGCTAACTCGACCGCATTTACTGCTAGTTCACCAACTTTAACCGGAAAAGAATCATAAGAGGCAATACCTATACTAATAGTTGTTTTTAATCTACTAGCTTTTGATAACGCTCTAATTTTTTCTAAAATGTCAAATTTATTTTCAATCATTTTATTTAATTCTTCTCTTGTACTAACAACTAAAATTCTATCATCATCTAAAGTTTCAAAAAAACAATTATAACTAGCTGCCCATTTAGCTATTTCCCCAAAAATTTGACCACTAATTGTCGTTTTTTCTTGTAAATCATATTTTTTTAAGCTTTCTTCTAAGTTGTCTACAATAATAACACCTATAGCTAAAATATTATTATTATATTTAACTTGTAATTCTGTTTCTTTTGTTATATCAAAAAAATAAAGAATTCTATTTTCTCTTTTAGCATTAAACTCATAAGTCTTATCATTAAGTTTTAAAATAAAACTATCGTCATTATTTAAAATAAATCTTTTTAATCCTTCATTAATATCTACTATATTAACATCCTTCAAGCTCTTTTTTAAACAACTTTGAGCATAATCATTAAACCATTTAATCGTAAAATTCTTATCATATATTAAAATACCTATAGGTAACATTTGAAAAGCCATATCACCAGCTGCATTAATATGATAAGTAGTATCTGACCATATTTCAATTTGGTTTTTTAATTTTTTGACTTCTTTATCTTTTTTTAAATAAAAGTAATAAAATAATATCATTACTCCTAAAAGCATTGTTATAGACGCAAATATTAAAAAAACTAAATAAGTATCAAGTCTTAAACTATAAAAATACCATAATACACTTGATGTGCCAAAAAACAAAACCGATAATAAAAGATAGACCATAAGCTTCACCTCATTGTTTAATTATACCAATTTATAGTCATTTTTACAATTAAAGCACGACAAATAATTATATAAGGTCTTGTGATAATAAAAAAACTGACACATTAAAGTATCAGCTTCATTAACTATTCTTTTACGAATGGAAGTAAGGCCATATGACGTGCTCTTTTAATAGCTATAGCTAGTTTTCTTTGATATTTAGCACTAGTACCTGTTACACGACGTGGAAGAATTTTACCTCTTTCAGTGATAAATTTCTTTAATAATTCAACATCTTTGAAATCAATATGTTCAATTTTATTTTTAGTAAAATAACATTCTTTTTTTCTAGGACGACGAACATAATCGCGTTTTTCTTTATTTTGCATAATTATTCTCCTTTCTAAAATGGTAATTCATCATCATCAATATTAATAGCTTGCATATCATCATCATTACTATTATAACTTGGAGCTCCAAAGTTATTATCTGTTCTTGGCGGATTATAACTAGGTGCCTGATAGTTGTTGTTAGATGGGAATGGTGATTGAGAATTATCACGCGTTGTATCTTGAGCTTGACGTGGTGTTAAATTTTCAACTTGATCACAAATAATATCAGTAACATAACGATTTGAACCATCTTGTGCTTGATATGTTCTTGTTTGTAATCTACCTTCAACAGCCAACATATAGCCTTTTTTAATATAACGTGAAATAAACTCAGCCTGATTTCTAAAAGCTGTACAATTGAAGAAATCTGCTTGTCTAGCTCCACTAGCATCTCTAACTTGTCTATCAACAGCTAAAGAAAATGATAACATCGCTACCCCTGTAGATGAATAACGAATTTCTGGGTCTCTCGTAATACGACCAGTTAAGAAAACTTTATTCATTTTTATTCACCGTCTTTTACAACAATGTAACGAATAATGTTTTCGTTATAACCTACAATACGATTAAATTCTTCGACCGCTTTAGGTGTAGCTTCTACTTTCATCCATACATAATAACCTTTACGCATTTTTTCGATTTCGTAAGCTAATTCTCTAAGACCCCATTCTTTTACTTCTAAAACTTGAGAATTGTTATTAGTGAAAATGTTACTTACATTAGCAACTTCAGCTTTAATAACATCTTGTTCTAGATTAGAACGAAGAATAAACATAACTTCATATTTTTTCATTTTTTTACCTCCTTATGGACTTTGGCCTAATTCTTTTTAGGCAAGGGCGTCTAAACGCTTGACTATTATAATATATTTAACAATAAAACACAAGCTTTTTTTAAAAAACAGCTTCTAATATATAAGCATAAATAAAATTTATTTATATTATTTATCATATTCATTTAAATAAGGTATTTTTTCATTTAATACTAAACCTACTTCATATCCAATTCCTATTGATTTAAAATTCTTTAAATCAATTTTAGCATACTCTTTAGTATCTACATTTTTATTTAGTAAATCTTGAAAAGTATCTTTATTATATACTAACCTATTATCAACTACAAAAGATATAATATCACTTAATTTAAAGCTAATTATATCTTTATTTAAACTATTAGTATCTAAATAACAAAACTTACCTTCCCTAATTAATAAATCTTCTACTATATAAAAATAATAATCATCATAGAAAAAATATACTTTATCCTTAGTTATTTGATAATTTGAATGAACTTTATAACTAGTATAAATTAAACTTTTATTAACAAATCTATTTAACTTTACTTTTAAACAACTAATTAAAGCTTTATTATATAATTTACGATATAACAAAAAAAATACTGGCAATGTATAAAAAGCTATTAAAATTATTAAAAATAATAAAAGAATAGCTATCATAGTTATATTTAAAACAAATAAAATAGTTACTGTTATTAATAAAATAAATATAATTCCTAATGGTAATGATACATATAAATTAAAACTATAACCTAAAAAAGCCTTTATTTGTGCTAACTCATTATCACTTAAAACATAACCCTTAGCCATTCTTTTTAAATGAATTATAGAACTAATCAAAATAATCACCATCAAAATGAACAACAAAATATAAGTTTCGATCTTTAAAAGTTTGTTTTAAAAGAGCTAAAACTTCTTTATCGGTTATTTTATTTTCTCTAGGAATAACTACATCAAATAACACATTAGTATGCGTATGACCTTCAACTACTCTAAAATCATGAAAAGATAAACCTAAAGGTAAAATAACCTTACCTACCTCTTCTTTTAATGAATTAACATACTCATTATCCGTTTCAATCGGATCCATATGTATTGTAAGTTCAATATTATATTTTTCACTAATTTCTCTTTCTATATTATCTATTTCATCATGTGCCTCTAAGATATTTTCATTAGCTGACACTTCAACGTGAACAGTCATAAAACTCTTAGTAGGACCATACATATGACATCTTATATCATGAACCCCTAAAACACCTTTATAAGCTAAAATATCATTTATAATTTGTTTAACATATTCATGATCCGGATTAATACCAATTAAAGGATCTGCCGTTTCTTTAACCATTTTAATACCTGAAAATAAAACGAGTAAAGCTATTATAATACCTAAAACGCCATCTAAAGAAAACGGCATATCAGGGACAAAATAAATAACTAAACTACCGACAAAAATAGCACTAGTAGATAACACATCATTTATAGAATCTTGACTTGAAGCAATCAAAGAAACTGAATTAATTGTCTTTCCTATTTTACGATAAAAATAACCTTGCCATAATTTAACTATTATAGCTATAGCTAATATAATTAAAGTAATTACATCTATTTCTGTTTTTGTATTATTTATAATGGCATCTATGGAATCTGTTAAGACTTGAATGCCAAAAACAATAATAATTACTGATATTATAAGCCCTGCAATATATTCAAATCTAGCATGCCCATAAGGATGTTCTTTATCCGCTGGCTTATTAGCTATTTTAAATCCTAATAAGTTGATACTAGATGAAGCCATATCAGCCAAATTATTAAAACTATCACCTATAATAGATACTGATTTAGCTATTAAACCAATAATTAATTTTAATAAAAATAAAGTAAAATTTGAAACAATACCCACGATACTTGCTAAAGTACCATGGGCATTTCTAACTTTACTATTATTTACATCTTGATAATCTTTAATAAATATCTTTCTTAATAAATTAACCATAATTATCACGCATTCATAACAACTTCATAATTAAAAGCATGCCAACCATCAGTAAGCTGTCTAAATACAACTATATTCATCTTATCACCTGGCATAGTTATACCTATTTCATAAGAAATATCATCATTACGAGTAATTACTGTGTCATTTACTTTGTATATAACATCACCTACTCTTAAACCACCTTCAGCTAAGTCATCATTTGATTTAGCTTTATAAGCATTACCATCAATAGTTACTGCTGTTATTACTACACCTTGTTTTAAATCGTTATAGGCACCTTCATCATCATTTATAATTGTATTAGGCAATCTATTTTTATCTTCCTCATTTAATGTGACATTAACAGTTTGAACTGTTACTCCTAAAGTAGGTCTAATAATAGCTTGATTATTTGTTTCAATATCACTAATTACTTTTTTAGCTGTCCAAATTGGAATAGCATACCCCATACCTTCAATAGGTACTAATTCACTACCTTCTTCAATAATTGTATTTTTTCTAGCATTAATGCCAATTAACTTACCATTAACAGAAAATAACGCACCACCACTATTACCAGGATTGATAGCTGCCGTATGCATAATTTCCCCTAATGATACTTTAGAAATATTACCAATAGAAACATAATTATAGTTATTTAAATCAAGTGGACAACCAATAGCTATACAAAAGTTACCTACTAAAGCTAAATTAGATTCATCTTCAAACATTTCACAAGCTGTTAAATCATAATCAGTTAAATCGACACTAAAAGTCAAAACTGCTAAATCATTAGTAGCATCACTGCCAACCGGATCAGCTTTAATATAATCATCATTTCCTAAATAAACATAATAACTAGCTCTTGAACTACCTGTACTATTTATAACATGTTCATTTGTTACAACATAACATAACACATCTGTGCTATCTTCAGTTGCATCCTCATTAGTGTTTTTATCAATCATTTTATAAATGACACCAGAACCAATAGAAGCCGAATTATCAAGTTCTACATAAACACCAACACAACTCTTTTTAACCTCTTCTACAGTTTTAGTAATATTAGTCTGAATAATTTCATAATTAGCATCGTCTGTCAGAACTGAACTAATATCAAAATTAGGATTTGTAAAAGATAAATTACAACTAGCTAAACTTAAAAGCAAAACTATACCCATCATAAAAGCACATATTTTTCTTTTCATTTTCTTACTCCAATCTAAATAATTTTATTGTATTATTTTCTAATTGCTCTTCTAACTTATCAATTTCTATTTTTTTAATTTCACTTATTTCTTTTAATATATAAGGTAAATAACTTGGCTCATTCCTCTTACCTCTAAAAGGCGTAGGAGCTAAATAAGGACTATCAGTTTCAATTAACAACTTATCAAGCGGGACTACTTCAGCAACCTCTTTAGGCACCCTAGCATTCTTAAAAGTTACCGGACCACCTAAACTGATATAAAACCCAAGTTTTAAAAACTCTAAAGCCATTTCCTTACTGCCACTATAACAATGCATTACACCATAAGCTTTCGGATATTTTTTTAAAATGTTATACGTATCACTAATAGCATCCCTTGAATGTATTACAAGTGGCAAATCATATTTTATACTTAATTTTATTTGTTCTTCTAACGCCTTTTTTTGTTCTTCCTTATATAATGTATCATAATGATAATCAAGTCCACACTCTCCAATTGCATAAACTTTATTATTCTTTATAATTTTTTCTAAATTTAAAATATCTTCTAAATAATTTTCCGTAATTTCACTAGGATGAACTCCACAAGTTGGATATAAATAACTAGGATATTTTTTAGCTAATTCTAAACTAGCTATATTAGTACTATTAGAAAAACCTACTAACAATATCTTTCTAACATTAACTTCTTTAGCTCTATCAATTGTTTCATATACATCATTAATAAAAGCTAAATCAAACAAATGACAATGTGAATCAATCACAAAACCACCTCACTTATTTGTATATTATAATACGTTTATCTAAAAAAATCATTAAATTTTTATGTTAATATAGTATCTAGTACTTAATTATAGTAAAATAAATTTGGTGATTAAAGTGTACAAAATTAAAATAACTATTATAAAAAAATGTTCTCATACTGATTTAATCGATATTTATGAACTCCCCCAAACTAAAAATCCTTGTCCTTATAAAGAAGGTATGACTTATCTATTTGATGGCTATAATAAACCAAAAGATTTATGTGAGAGTGCTTGGTTAAATATCTATCCCTATGCCTTAGCTTTAAGCAGTGGCGGCAATAAAATATTTGACAATTGGCTAAAAAATGAAAATAGTGCCATAGTATCTTGTAATGACGGACTAAGACCTGTTTCTTTTTTACTAGAAAGAATAGACTAAAATGAGTAGTATCAACTAAGGTACTACTCGTTATTTTTTATATTTTTCTAATGAACAAAAATTCTAATAATACTATTACTAAGCCATAAACAACATCTTATTTTAATTCTAAAATATCATCAAATAACTCTTTATTCTCTTCTATTTTTTCTTTAGCCCCAATAACACAAATAGCACTATTAGCTAAAGCTTCCTTAAATAATTTATTTAACTCTTTTAATTTATTAACATCACAGTCAATAATAGCTTTTCTTTGTTTAACAAAATCATCATAACTATACCCTTTAAGATAATTAAAGAAAGCTTTAGAACCCATAGACCTTACATGTAATGGAAAACTTTTACTACCTATAACACCAATTTTATATTTTAAAAGTTCATCTTCACTACAATTTATATGTTCAATAAAATCTACCACATTTTTAAATGCTTCAATCGTTTTATGAATATGAGGATCACTATAACTTGCAAAAACTAAATAGTTCTCTTTACTAGTTATTAACATAGCACCATAAGCTCCACCTAAAGCCCTTATTTTTGGCCATAAGTAATCATAATTAATTATGTTTTCTAATAAACTAAGATAATCTTGATATTTGTTACTATATTTAGCTACTAAAACATTATAATTAACATCAAAAGTTGTAGTATAAGCTATATTTTTTAAATTAGGTTTAAATATAATTTTAGAATTATAATCATTATCTTTTAATTTTTCAAAAAAACAATCAATGTAGTCTTTAGATGAAATATCATTAGCTGTAATATGCGCTCTAAAATGTTTTTTATTAAATACTAAAGAATAGATTCTTTCTAGTTTATTAATTATTTGATTTTTTAATTTATCATAATTATCACATAATTCTTTAATAAAATTATAACTACTAATGCCATTAAACAAATCATTAATATAACTTTCCTCATTAAAACAAGCTAAAGCTTTATTTAAAGCTAAATAAACACTACTATCTGCTAAACTATAAGAGATTGTTGCTTTTAGCTCTTTAAGTAGTTCTTCTAATCTTTTATCATCTGTAAATATAGTATTAAAACTAACTTCTTTAACTAATTTAAATACTTCTTTAGCTTTTGTATTTAAATAACTAAAATTAATTATTAAATAGACTTTATAAGTATTATCTTTTTTAGTTAAAGTATTTACTTTATAAGAAAAAGAGCCTGTTAAAGCTAATTTTAATTGATTTAGTTCTTGATAATTATAATTTTTAGTATCAATAGATAATAATAAATTAGTTAATAAAAAGGTATATTTTAAATCTTCTTCATTAAAATTAGATAAATCAAATAAATAAGAAATATAATTAATATCATTAGTAAAATAATTACTAAAAGTTAAAGGATATTTAGCATCTATAACTTCTAAATTAAGCTTTGTAGGTAAATAATTTAAATCTTCTTTTTTTAATTTAGGAATAGAATTTAAATCTTTCTTATCTTCTTTTCTTGTTTTAAATTTAATTAAATCTTGATTGAATTTAATTAAGTTTTCTATTTCTTCTTCACTTAATTTTTCTTTTATTCCTTTTAATGTTTCTTTTTCTTTATCTATAATATTAACTTTAGGAATTAAAGCTACATAAGACTTATGATTATTATATAAGATAGTTTTTGCTAATAAATCTTCAAAATAATTATTATGAATGTCTTCTCTTAAATTAGTATAATGTTTAATGTAACATAAACTACTAAAAGGATCTAAATTATCATATAAAATCGAAGAAAAACTAGTGATAATATAATTAAGACCTAAAGGAGTACTAGAAAAATAACTTTCTCTTAACTTAAATTCATTAAAATCCATTAAATTTAAGATATCTTTATGTGGTAAACCAGTATTAATATATTCCTTTATAGAACTATCAATTAATTTAATAAAATCATCTTTTTTATCATAATTAGAATTAACTAAAGTAATACTTATAACTGGTTGTAAAATATCACTATTAAAAGAAACATAGACATCTTCAGCTAATTTATTATCTATTATCTTTTTAGTTAAAGGAGCACCTTCAACTTTAAATAAAATAGATATTATTAATGATATTGCTAATAATTCTTTTTGATTTTTATTATCTTTTAAACAAACATTATAAGTTAAAAAAGTTTTGTTTTCTAACTTTTCATTAGGACTAACTTCGTAATAATCTATTACATTTATAGGCTTATCATAAACTTCTTGTTTAATAATCTCATTATCTATTTCTTGATATGAAAAATTAGATAAATAATTCTCATCTAAATAATTTAATCTTTCTGTAAAATCTAAATTACCATATAAATAAATAAAACTATTAGAAGGATGATAATATTTCTTATGATAATTAATAAATTCATCATAGGTTAAATCTACTATATTTAATGGATTACCACCAGAGTTAAACCTATAATTAGTATCTTTAAATAAAGATTCCATAATCAAATCGGTTAGCTTTTGTTCAGGGTTTGAATATGCCCCTTTCATTTCGTTATAAACTACACCATTATATGTTAATTCATCATTTTTATTTAAAATATTTAAATGATGTCCTTCTTGATAAAATATTTCTTTATATTTGTAAATATTAGGATAAAATACCGCATCTAAATACACATCAGTTAAATTTTTAAAATCTTGTAAATTAGTACTAGCACACGGAAATAATGTTTTATCAGCAAATGTTATAGCATTTAAATAAGTATTTAAAGAACCTTTTGAAAGCTCAACAAAAGGATCTTTAACATTATATTTTCTAGAACCACATAAAACACTATGTTCTAAGATGTGAGTTAGTCCAGTATTTTTATAAGCTGGTGTTTTAAAACCAATCGTAAATACTTTATTATTGTCATCATTAGAAATTGTACAAATATGAGCTTTAGTTTGATTATGAAGATATAAAGATACTTTAGAATTAATTTCTTTAATGAATTTTTCTTTAATTAATGTATATTTCATATTAAATAATGAAACTAATTATTAACAACACAATCGCTCCCGGAATACCGAAAACCCCTACAATTAATCCAGACCACCATTCAAGTGGAATATCAACACCTGGAATTAAATTTAATAAATACACAACAACTAAACCAATTAAGGTGTTAATGGCTATTTTAATTATTGTTTTTAAACTGAACTTTAATAGTTTTAAAATAATTAATAATACTACTAAAGCTATAAATAAATATAAAACCCACATATTAATTATCCTCTCTTTAATCTTCTATTAAATAAGTATTATTTTTACAAATACTAGCTACATAAGAACAAATATTATCAATTTCTAGATCTTTATTACGCCACCAATTCATAATCCAAATTCGATATATTCGCCAACCTCTAGCTTCCATGTATTTACGGCGTGAATAATCTCTTTCACGTTCATTTTTGATGTTTTTAAATAGCATAGTATCAAATTCAATACCTAAAATATATTTATCATCTTGTTTAATAGCTAAAGCTATACTATATTTACCAATACCTACATTAGCTAAACATGTAAAGCCTCTTCTTCTTATTTCTTGATAAACTTCTTGTAGTAAAGCTTGTTCTTTTGTTTTAGGTAGTATATTCATTTCTCTTAATGAATATAAAGTAGCTTTAGCTTGTTTAGCATCATTATTAGATACTGCAAAACAATATTCTAAATATTTCTTTAAATAACGCGGACCATTATTAGTAGTCTGCTCAATTTTTAAATCATACGGCATAATAGAGGTCACAATAATGACGTGTTGTTTAGCTCTTGTAATAGCAACATTTAATCTATTTTCGCCACCCTTTTGATTTAACCAACCAAAATTATGAACTAATTTGCCATACTCATTTTTAGCATATCCAATTGAAAAGATAATAATGTCTCTTTCATCACCTTGAACATTTTCAATATTCTTAACAAAAAGGCCAATATCTTCACCATCTTGTTTACGATTATATTCACTTTTAATAGCACTAGCAAAATCACTATCTTTATTACATAAAAGATCTATTTCATCTTCAATTATATCTCTTTGTTGACTATTAAAGGTTATAATACCTATTGTCTCATTATTTTTTCTAGTTTCAATTATATTTTTTAATAAACTAACAACTTTAATTGCCTCTGGTCTATTTGAACGATTAATCCATAAACCATTATCAATTTTATATACTGTAATAGCATTATAAGCTTTATCTGTAGTATTAGGAGAAATATATAAATCATCATCATAAAAAGCATAATTTGAAAATGAAATCAATTCTTGATATTTAGAACGATAATGAAAATTTAATACTAATGGTGGTAATATTTTATATTTAGCAAGTTCAAGTAAGCTTTCTTCTTCTAAAGCTATATTATCTTCATCATACTCATCAACATCATATTCTAAACGACCTGAACCTAAACTTGATGGTCTTAGTTGTTTACTATCACCAGCAACAACTAATTTTTTCGCTCTAAAAATAGTAGGTATGCTCTTTTCAATATATAACTGGCTTGCTTCATCAAAGATAACTAAATCAAAGCTTTTTTGAAATAAAGGGAATACTTCAGAAACTACTTCTGGTGTCATTAAAAAGATTTTAATGTTATCATCAAATAAACTATAATATCTATTTAAAAAACGGCTTAAATTATATTTCCGTTTAGCTGAAACGACATTATGATTTAGTTCATCCCATTTATCACTTTGTTTAATATTTTTAATACCTTGTAATAATTTATTATAAACAATATTTAACACAATAGCTTGTTTCTTTTGATATAAACTATCTAAGGTATTATATAATTCATTATAATTATGAACATCAGTTAAAGCATCCGCATTATTTTGTTCATATACTGTAATATAGTTATATAAAATATAATTTAAAAGTTTTTGATTAGCTAAAGCTATATCATGTTCATTTTCTTTAATTACAGCTTCTAATGCATTTAAATAATATTTATTAGCTTTTGTTAAAGTAGAATATATTTTTTTACCATCTACATAACTTAAATAATCATCTAAATCTGTTATATCTAAGCCATTTTCAATTAAACTTTTTCTTATTTGTTTATTAATTTTACTAAAATATTTTTTACCATAATTATTAACACTCTTTTTTATTTTTCCTTTAAACATTCTCCTAAAAGAGCTTTTTTGTCTAAATGCTTCAATTTCTCTAGCTAAATTTCTACCTTCACTAGATACATCTATTAATTCATAATCAGATAAATCATCTTTTAAATAAGATATAAAAGAATTATCATATTTTTTATAAACTAATTCCTTCTTTAAAAGACCAATATCACTAAATTTATCATAACTATCTTTAATATCTTGATACAATAAATCCGTAAAATTAAAATGACTTAGTGTTTTGTTTAAAGCATTATATAAAATCTTTTCACCTGGCTTATCTAAATTAAAACTCTTTGTTTCTAAATAAATACTAGCTGGTGCTACCCCGTAATCATTTTGTTCATAAAAAGTATTATCTATTCTTTTAAATTTATTTATAATAACATTAATCTTATTATTAACATCTATTAATTCTTCTTGATTACTTTTTAAATTTTTAACATCATCATCTTTAAAAATATTAACTAAAGAATTATAAAAACTATCTTTATCATTAATATCATCTATCTGTAAGGCAAATTTATTTAAAATACCTAATCTAGAATAAACAACATCTAAAGCCGCCTTTTTTTCTGATACTAATAAAACTGATTTATCTTGTAAAACAAAATTAGTAACTAAACTAGTAATCGTTTGCGATTTACCAGTACCTGGAGGACCTTCAACAACTACCGCATCTTTGTTTAAAATTGTGCGTAACACTTCTTCTTGTGAGCTATTTAACTCACCAACATAGTCTAATTCACCATCATAAACAGTATCTGAATTAAAATTAGCTGTTTCACTAGCTAAAAGTTTATACAAATTATTAGTAATAACCTTATTAGTAAGCATCTGTTCAAAGTCTTTTTGTAAGACTGTTGAATATGAAGAAAACCGCGCTAATACGGCATAAGATTCAATACTATAATCACCTATTCTATAATATTTTAAATTTTCTGCCCTAACTTGGACAAAAGGGGTTAATTCCTTATGAACAGCATAAAAATGAATACCTTCATTTTCATAAAAATCAATTAAATCTTTTAAAAAAGTAGCTAGATTCAGTTCCTCAATTTGACAATTTGGTAAACTCTTATTAATTTCATTAAACTTATAATTAGCTAAAATTAAATGAGAATTATATGTAACTTCTCTTGAAGTATCTAATTTTAATCTAATATAATCTATCCCTTTTTCTATACTAATAGGAAATAAAGCTAAAGGGGCATGAACATAAAAATCATCTGCTATTTTGCCTTTAATAAACGGATAGCCAACATATAAATCTTTAATACCTTTATCTCGATATATTTTTGAGGCGTCACGATAAACAGCATTAAATAATTTAAAACTTTCTTGATTAGCATTAGTGATTCTAAAAGATTTTCTTCTAAATAACAAATCAAATGGGTCATTACTAGTAGAATTTAAATCATATGAAGCAGCCGGTAATTTAGGTAAGTATAATAAACGATTTCTTTTATTTATTTCTACTAATTTCTTTTCTAATTCTTTTAAAGTATTACTAACTTCTAAAGTTAAATCTCTTAAATTATTAGTTTCTTTACTAATAGCACTAATAATATCTAAGAACTCTTGAGTATAACGATAATCTACTTTTACTAACTTATTAAACTCTTCTTTTGTTTGCGGCTTATACTTAACTAGTTTTAAAATATCCTCATCACTAATGACAAGAGGTTTTTCTTTTGCCTTACTTTCATTAATTAATCTAGCTTTTTTTCTTATTAATTCTTCCTTTAACAAATTATCTATATTCACAAGGAACCACCTCCTTATAGATTTATATTTCCATAAAATCTAAAACTTTAAGACCTAAATCAGCACAAAATTGTTCAACTTTTTTAACATCCTCTGAATATAATTTAGCCATATCGTGAGCATCAGCTCCAATAATAATCTTTAAATTAGGATAAGTTTTAGCTATTTTCCAAAATTCTTTTCTAGGATATAACCACTCATCTTTAAATCCATATTTTTTAGAATTAGCTAAACCATTGGCATTAACTTCTAAATACACTCCTAAATCACTAGCCGTCTTACATATTAAATTTGTAACAGCTTTACAATGTTTATCAAATGTTTGTTTGCCATTTTCATCTTTATAATTGAAATAAAAAAGATCAGGATGTACTAAGCATTTAAATAAACCCGTCTTCATAGCCATAACTGCGACATTAGCATAATCATAAATTGTTTTATAATCGACATCATCATAGCTGTTTTTTTCAATACCGTCAGATAAAAAATAATGAATTCCTAAATTTAAATAATCTAAATTAGCCAAAAGGCCTATATAATATTCTTCATGACCTGGAATATATTCAGTTTCTAGACCTTTATATATTTTTATTTGTTTACCATATTTAGCTATAACTTCATCTAAAGCTGGTAAATAAATAGTATAATATTCCTCAAGTGTCATATTTCTTTGTAGCCAATTATTAATATATTCTTCTTCTGACATAAAATCTCTAGGGACTGGGGCATGACAAGACATACCTAATTCTTTAAACCCTAATTCAATAGCTTTTAACACGTAATCTTCTGGCATTCCTACTGCATGATTACATAATTTTGTATGTGTATGATAATTAGCTTTTAACATCCTATTCCTCACTTAAATCCTTAGCATCTAAAAATTCCTTTTTTTCATCAACATCAGCTTTAATCACCTGTAAATATAATAAATTATCTTTTTCAATACCAGGTAAATGCAATACATCTAAAACTTCACATATCATCTTTGTTTTAGCTCCCTTAACAACATAAGTATCGCCTTTCTTTTCTAAATAATGTTGATTAAATTTAGGAAAAGATAAACTATGATTATCCCCAAAATGTTTAGCAATAGTCGCTTGTCCTTTACTAAGGGCTGAAACACCTATAATATCACCTTTTTTAATTTGTCTTCCTGTATCAGATTGATTACCTAATAACATCATTAATTTATCGTAATCACACATCATTGCCCACGCACAAGTCATTGCACAAAACTTTTTATTTTTATAAGATGTTACAACATTAGCTCCCATTGTAAATGCTTTTAAATCTGCCATATTTCTTACCTCCTAATAAACCTATTTTCTAAAGCATCATAATAATAATTAATACTATTTAATTTTTTATTTATTAAATCAATATCTAAATTTAATGACTCTGTTAAATCTACTAATGAATCATATTCATCCCTTAATTTAGTATTGATATATGATAATAAAATGTTAGGATCTTCTATCATATTATTTCCTTTCAATTTAATGTACTAAAACTTACCATTTTAGTTTCTACATAAGGAGTAGGATTATAATCAACTTTGCTTGATATTTCTCCACCACCTGTAATATTACCAAACATTTCACCCCAACCACCATAATAATTTAAATATTCTTGAAAATCATTATAATGATTATAAGTATAAAACACATATCTTTCATTAACATCAGTAATAAAAGTTCCGTCTTTATAATATCTAGTGTAACAAAGTCTAGCTGCCCCACGAGTTATCTTATCACCATCATTATATATAACACTAGGATATGACGGATCACAATCAGTACCTGTAGTTCCAAAATCAATTTCATAATAACGTAAATTACCATTGCGAATACCTGTAATATCTGGCAATTCTGGTTCATACGGATATCTTGAAGTATCACCACTAAAATAGGTGTTATTTAATCTTAAATATTCACCCCAAATAGAGTCATGAGGGTCCATATTTTTATCTTCTACATAATTAGCTGGCACATCCCCAAAAGCAAATAAATATGCCGCTACTTCTTCTAAACCTATATAAGCTGCCCCTCTATAAATTGTTGTTACTAAAGTACCATTAACATCATAAATTTCCCAAGCATTATTTAAATCTGTGTAATGAGTATCAGTATTACGCAAAAACAAACCATCTTCTTCTTTACGTAAAGCTATATTAGGTTCTTGTTCAGGCATTTCTAATTGACCTGACATAAATCCATGTTTAGTCCTCCAATAAGCATCTGTATATGATGAGGCTGCCTCATAATCTTCGTAAAACTCTTCTTTACTAATATTTTGATAAGGGTCTCCTTCTAAATTAGTAAATATAGCATATAAAGTTAGGTTACTATCAATAGGGGTATTAAAATCAAATTTTTCACCATCTAAAGTTGTTGACCAATAACTAAAATCTTGCCAAATACCATCTGTTAATCTTTCTGGTTCGCTAACAGTTTTACCTTTAATAACTTCAACTTGCTTATAAATCTCATCATTTACCATAAAAGTAACTTCTACTTTTTCATGAGAACAAGCCGTAAGAAATACTAAAAATAATAAACTTAACAATGCTATTTGTTTCAACACAATAATCACTCATTTCTAGTAAATTATAGCATTTTATTAAACTAATAAAAAGATAGAAGCTTAATTTATAAAATTAATTATCAATAACAAAAAAAAGACTATGAAGTTTTTTATCATTCCTAATCTCTTTATAGTAAAGAAAAGGCCATTTTATAGTCCTTAGATATACAATTTAATGTTATTGATGGTGCTTTAAATAAGAATTTAGTATAAAGAGATGGGGTAGTCTACGGTAATTTCTTATTTATCTACTGGTTTGATTTTACTTTTGAACTAATATCGATTATAATATTAGTACAAAAGGAAGTGAGACCATGAGCCAATTTGAACAGCTTGACCATCTGCTAAAAACCCAGGATGGGTTGCTGCGCACCGAGCAGGCGGTGTCTGCCGGAATTTCAAAACCTGTTTTTTATAATTATGTGCGGTCAAGGGGTTTGGAGCGCGTGGCGCATGGAATGTATCTCTCTAAAGATACCTGGTTGGATGCAATGTATTTGCTGCACCTTCGTTTTTCTCAGGTTGTCTTTTCCCATGACACGGCGTTGTTCTTCCATAATCTGACAGACCGAGAACCCCTGCAATATACAGTCACGGTCAAAACCGGTTATAACCCAACCAAACTGAAGGAGGAAGGTACACAGGTCTTTACGATCAAAGCGGAGCTACATGAGGTTGGCCTGATTACAATGCAGACGCCTTTCGGCCATGATGTATTAGTCTACGATATGGAACGAACGATTTGCGACCTTCTCCGTAGTCGGAACCACATTGAGATACAGACCTTCCAGGGTGCATTGAAAGCGTATGCTAGACGGAAGGATAAGAATCTTCGAACACTGATGTACTATGCAAAATTGTTCCGGGTCGAAAAGATTTTACGACAATATTTGGAGGTGCTCTTATGATAAAAACAGCAAGGCAGTTGAAAGATTTGATTCGCAACCTATCCAGGAAAAACGCAGCAGACGCGCAGATTCTAATGCGGGAGCACATGATGGAGCGGTTCCTAGAGCGCATCTCCCTCTCGGCATATCGAGATAAATTCATTCTCAAAGGCGGTATGCTGGTAGCAGCGATGGTGGGTCTAGATGCTCGCTCTACAATGGACCTAGATGTGACTATCAAGGGAACTAACGTCACCTTGCAGAAGCCACCCAAATCTTTGATGAAGTAAAAAATAGTCCGGTCATGCAGAACCTATGGACAGCATACCAAAAGAAGTTTTCCTATGCATCAAATTTAAGCTGGGATACCATTATGGCGGCAGTTCACAATCTGTATGACAGCTGTAAGGTCAAGGTGTGAAAAAGCATAAGCATTACTGCAAAGTCTGTGGTAAATACAAAACGATAAGTTTTCCCACGGTACATATCTATAAAACGTATGCTGTCTTTCCGCCGGAGGTCCGTGAGCTAACGCAGTGCCTTTTATCTTCTATTTAATGTTATTGATGGTGCTTTAAATAAGTTTAATAAGAATTTACTAATTTTATTGTATTTACAACTTTTTTAGTAATTTTAATATCTTTATAAATTAAAAGGTCTTGTTTCTAGAAAACATTATTTCTAGTAAAACAAGACCTTAATTATATATTTATTAATATCTCATAATATAGTTTTCAATTTCCCAAGCTGTTACTTGCCGGCGATAATTATCCCATTCAATTTTTTTAGCTTGAACTAATTTTTCACAAACATGACTACCCATTGCTTTCATGATGACATCATCCTTTAAAAATTCTTTTATAGCTTCATTTAAATCAGCAGGTAAGCTATAAACACCTATTTTTTCTCTTTGGGAATCATTCATAGCAAATAAGTTATCATAAACAGGTTTATATTCTTTACAATTACCTTTAATACCATCTAAACCAGCAGCTAAAATAGCAGACATAGCTAAATATGGATTAGCCGTTACATCAACACTTCTAATTTCCGTTCTCGTTTTTAACCCTCTAGCAGCTGGTATTCTTATCATAGTTGAACGGTTACTGTCAGACCATGAAATATAACATGGGGCTTCAAAACCAGGAACTATTCTTTTATATGAATTAACAGTTGGATTAGTAATTAAACAGAAACCTTTAGCATGATCTAAAATACCATTAATCCATTTATTGGCAGTTTCTGATAATTGATTAGCGGTATTTTCATCATAAAAAGCATTTTTACCATCATTAGTCACTAAAGAACAATTAGAATGCATACCTGAACCATTTATGCCATAAATAGGTTTTGGCATAAAAGTAGCGTGTAAACCATGTCTCTTAGCTACATTTTTAACAACAATTTTAAATGTTTGGACATTATCACAAGCCTCAAGTGCACTGTCAAAACGGAAATTAATTTCATGTTGTGACATAGAAACTTCATGATGAGCTGCTTCAATTACAAAGCCGATTCTTTGTAATTCAGCAACAATATCACGTCTACAATCTTCAGCACAATCAATAGGTGAAAGATCAAAATAACCCCCATTGTCATTAAATTCTAAAGTAGGTTTACCATTGGCATCTAGTTTAAATAAGAAGAATTCTGGTTCTAAACCAACATTAAATGCTTTAAATCCTTCTGTGTTCATTCTTGCTAAATTCTTCTTTAAAATACCTCTAGGGTCACCTTCAAATGGTACATGTTTACCATTTTTACCAGGGCGATAAACATCACAAATAAATCTAGCTACTTTGCCATATGAGTTATCTTCCCAATTTAATACTAAGAAAGTATTTAAATCTGGATGTAAGAACATATCAGCTTCATAAATACGAACAAAACCTTCAATTGAAGAACCATCAAACATAACATTATTATCTAGAGCATCTTCAAGTCTAGTAATAGGAATTTCAACATTCTTAACAATGCCCATAATGTCTGTAAATTGCATTCTTATGTAATGTACATCTTCTTCTTTACAAATTTTTCTAATGTCTTCTTTAGTGTAATTTTTCATTTTATCTCCTTTAATTTTAACAATTAAAAAAGGTTGCAAAAAAGAACTTGCAACCTTGCATAATTGATATTTAATAGAGCTCCCTTGCTCGCAAATATAATAACAAACAAATAAACTGATGTCAATTATTTTTTAAAACTTTTAAGTAAAACTTATTTGATAATTATTACTATTAAAATAACCTATTAATGTATTATCACTAGTATAATAAGCTCTATACCAACCTGCCCCTTTATTTGAATCTAACTCATAGTTTACTTCATATCTAGCACTAGTATTAAATGACATATCATCATTTACTTTTTGATGATAAATAGCTATATTAATATTATCTAAATTAGTTACTACCCAATAACACATATCTAAAATAGCTTTTCTTTGTGTATCATTTAAATTACTATCACTATAATATGTATCATCAACAACATCAACAACTAATCCATTTAAATAACTTAATTTAGCTAATATAGAATAACTATAAGCACCATTTTTACTATATATCGACATTTCATAATTATCATGCCCACTTGTTATGTAATCCTTTACTAATACCATAGCTGCTTCATATTGACTATTAGTAGAACCTATTATATGAAAATGCGGAATATTAGATAGACTGATTTCTTCTGGAGGTGCTGAACTGCCTATATCAGAACCATAAGCTATTCCATTTAAAACCAATTCCCCATCACTATTTTTCTCAACTATAATATTAGTATTTGAAAAATCCAAATAAATAACATTAGGTGTTTGATTATTTTGATCATTGATAGATATAACTTCTTCTATATTAAAACAATTATTAGGTAAGTACAAATCATCAACATCATCATAATTAACACTATTTAGAATTATTTTATATGTATAAGTTATATTATTAGTATCAATATTAATAGAAAAACCACCATTTCCCAATGTTAAAATATATTCTCCTAAGTTTTCACCAGAATAAAAATTATACATATTAATATGATAGTTTGACTCGTTTGTATAAAAAACTACATAATTATAGTGTAATAAAAATTCGCCAGCATATCTAACTATATTAAACTTAGAAAAGTCCAAAACTATTTGTAATTCATATATTTCTAATTGGGTATCACAGTCTATTTTTTTATATAATTCAAAACTCAATATTTTATTATTTATGGCATTATTTTTGGCTTCCAAATTGGCATCTTGAGTAATAGAAGTATAATCATCTTCCATTTGCAAAGTAATCCTATCACCTGTTGCATGAAAACCTGAAGCCTCTAGTATGTTTTTTTGATCATCAATACTTATCTCTGGCGTAAATGATAAACCACCACCTCCACCAGATATATCTATATTACTAGCAGCTTTAAGTGATAAAGAAACGCCAAATACTACACATATACACACTAAAGATAAACTTAATATTGTTGTTATTAAGCGGATTTTTGTTCTCATTTCTTTATCACACCCTTACCATTTACTTTAATATTTATTTTAATTTTAGATGGGTATTTACTCATATCTAAATTATATTTATTATAAGGAATTAAACCGACTTTAATTACATTCTGATTTAAGTTTAATTTATTAGTATTTTTATTCTCTAAAAGATTATAATATCTTCCCTTATATCTAAATCTCTTGTAATCTGGTTCTTCAGTTAGTAACATGACTAATTCCCAAGATAAATATATTAACATTATAATACATGGAACTATAACTAAACATATAATACCAATTCTAGAAATAATAAATTGAACAGTACTATTCAAAAATGGTGATAGTTTTTCACCTGAACCAATAACAAAATTTTGAGGAACATAAAACATATCATCTAATACATTGCTGCTACCTTTAGTTAAATAGGAATAATTACCATTTTCATCAATTTGTATATCTACTACTTCATGAATCCATATAGGATAATTCTTATAATCATTTCTATCAATATTATCTTCATTATACAAAGAAGGAGCACGATAAAAGGCTATAATATCACCAACTTGATAAGTCTCCTCGGACTTTAGAAAAACAATATCTCCAACAAACAAATCACTGTTTTCCATACTTTTAGAACTAACAATACCAAGACGATATCCAAAAATTGTATTATATGTTGATAATGTTGTTATAGCCATAGCAATAGCAAATAATAAAACAAGCATAAAGAGAAGGTCTATAACAAGATTCAATATACATGATAAAAACTTATTTTTAGCTAATTTCATATATATCCCTTCCTTTATGCTTATTCATATTAATTATTTAATTATACCCCTTTTGTTAATTGCAAAATAAAATTAATACTACCAGTTGCAGATGTAGCAAAGTCACCCGTATAAGTTACTGTTACAGTGAATGTTTTATTTGCACCTTTAGCAATTGTTTGATTTAATGGTGTTGAATAATCTACACTATTAACTTGAACCGTAAATTGATTTGACTCATCTACTTCAGTCAATTGAAGTGAAGCATTTAAATTATATGTTTCATCAGAGCCACTATAAGTGTTAGTTACAGCTATAGTAAATGTATAAGTTTGGTTTTCACTACTAAATGTAAAATCTGGTAATACAACTGATTTTGCTGCTTCAGCATTTGTTTCACTACCTGAAAAAGTGAAAGTTTCATCTAATGTAGTTGAAGTACCAGCACCACTAGCATCTAAATCTACAGTAGCAAAGACATCAGAACCTGCTGTAAAAGTTAAATTACCACCTGTACTTGTAACACTTGCTTGTGTTGCTGCCCAAATACCAACACACATAACAATTAAAACTAATACCATAGCGGTCAAAGTTGAAAAAATTCTAAATTTTCTACGCATAATTTTCCCTCCATTAGCAAGTGAATTATACCCCCCCCGCCACTTTGTCAAGCGCTTTCATAACATATTTTTATAAATAAAAGATTACACTTTATCTGTGTAGTGCTATCAATTTATCATTTCTAAATTCTTTCCCAGCTATAAATAATTTGTCTATTAATTTAACAACTTCTCTATTTTTATTTTTAACAAAAGTGTAGAATTCTACAAAAAAGGTGATTTTATGATTCAAAGAGAAAAATATTTAAAAGAACTAATTAAAAGTGAAAATAATGGATTTCCTAAAGTTATAACTGGAATTAGACGATGTGGTAAATCATATTTACTAAAAGAGATTTATAAAAACTACTTAAAAACATTATCAAGTGTCAATATAATAAAAAAATCCGATATACTCGGATTTAATGATTAATATTATTTGTAATATTAGATTTAACTTTTAATCTATTAATAGCTCTAGCTAATCTAGCTTGTGTTGTATAAAACTCTTGTCTACTCATCTTATGTAGTAGTTGTTCTTCGGCTTTAATTTTAGCTTCTTTAGCTCTGTTAATATCTATTTCATCAGGTCTTTCAATTGAATCAACTAAAATTAATGTTTCATTTTTTTCTATCTTAAACATACCTGAAGAAACGGCTACTACTTCTTCATGTTCTTCATCATATTTAATTTTTAAAAAACCAGGAGTTATAGCTCCAAACATATTATAGTGATTAGCTAAAATACCATATTGACCATTTGTTGATGGTATGACTAAAGATAGACATTTGCCTTCATAAAAAGCTTTGTCAGCTGCTAGTATTTTAACATTGAAACTATTCATTGTCATTACCTGTTAGCAATTTAGCTTTTTCTACTACTTCTTCAATTGTTCCAACATTAAAGAAAGCAGCTTCTGGGTATTCATCCATATCACCATTTATTATGGCTTTAAAACCTTTTAATGTGTCAGCTAAAGATACATATTTACCAGCTAGTCCGGTAAATTTTTCAGCTACAAACATTGGTTGAGCTAAAAATCTTTGAATTTTACGAGCTCTAGCAACTGTCAATTTATCTTCATCTGATAATTCATCCATACCTAGGATAGCTATTATATCTTGTAATTCATTATATTTTTGTAATATTTCTTCTACCTTACGAGCTATAGTGTAATGTTCTTCCCCAACAATATCAGGCTCTAAGATTCGCGAAGAGGAAGCTAATGGGTCAACAGCCGGATAAATGCCTTGTTCAGCTATTTTTCTACTTAATACCGTCGTAGCATCTAGATGGGTAAATGTTGTGGCTGGAGCAGGGTCAGTTAAGTCATCAGCCGGAACGTAAATAGCTTGAATTGAGGTTATTGAACCATCGTCAGTAGAGGTTATTCTTTCTTCAAGTTGACCTAGTTCTTCAGCTAAAGTTGGTTGATAGCCTACAGCTGATGGCATTCTACCTAATAAGGTAGATACTTCACTACCAGCTTGTACAAATCTAAAGATATTATCAATAAAAAATAATACATCTTTTTTTAAGACATCTCTAAAATATTCGGCCATTGTAAGACCGGTATAAGCTACCCGCATTCTAACACCAGGAGATTCATTCATTTGACCAAATACTAGGGCTGTTTTATTAATAACCCCACTATTTTTCATTTCTAAGTAAAGATCATTACCTTCTCTACTTCTTTCACCTACACCAGTAAAAATAGAATAACCACCATGCTTCATAGCTACGTTGTTGATTAATTCTTGTATTAAGACTGTCTTACCAACACCAGCTCCACCAAGAAGACCAATTTTTCCACCTTTTTGATATGGTAAAAGTAAATCAATAACTTTAATACCTGTTTCTAAGATCTCTATTTCTACTTTTTGATGATTGAAAGCTGGAGCTTTACGATAAATAGGCCAATGTTCTTCTTCTAAAGCTACATCTTCTTTGCCATCAATAGCTTGACCTAAAACATTAAATATTCTGCCTAATGTATTAGTACCAACAGGCACTTTGATGACATTACCAGTTGTTTCTACATCCATATTACGAGACAAACCATCAGAACTTGCTAACATAATAGCTCTTACAATGTTATTACCCATGTGCATAGCAACTTCCATATATCTGATATCATCATTAGTAACCTTAACGTATAAAGCTTCTTTTATTTTAGGTAAATTGCCACTGTCAAATAATATATCAACAACCGGGCCGGCAATAGATATTATTTTACCGTTCATTGTATTCCCTCTTTCTCGCTCTTGTACTTGCAGAAATTTCAGTGATTTCTTGCGTAATAGCAGCTTGTCTAACCTGATTATACTCAAGTTTTAAGCTTTCTATAATCTTTTTAGCATTATCATTTGCTTGACTCATAGCCATCATTCTTGCTTCTTGTTCACAACAAAAACTATCAACTAAAGCACTATATATAAAACCAGAAACATAGCTTTTAATGACACTTTTTAAAACAACTTCTAAAGAAGGATAATACGTTAAATTATCAATTTGTTCTAAATTATCATCATTAAACATAGCTCTATGAAAAGGTAATATTCTATATAAATTAGCCTCACCAATTAAGCCACTTTTTAAATCAGTATAAATAACAAACATTTTAGTAAACTTATTTTGATGATATTCTTCAATCATAATATCAGAAATTTCTCTAGCTCTATGCATAGTTGGATTTTGAGCAGTAAACGTAAAATCAGCAACAAAATCAATATTATGTTCTTTAAAATAGTGTCTACCATACTCGCCAACTACATATAACTTAGTGTTTTTATGTTCATTTAAAAAAGATAGTGTTCTTTTTATAACATTTTGATTATAAGCACCCGCTAATCCTTTATCAGCTGTAACAACTAAAACAATATGACTTATTTTATCACTTGCTATATTTTCTAAAGGATAAAAGTATTTACTATTACTGTTACTATTAACTCTAAACATCCGTTTAATTTCTGTTCTTAAAGCTTCAAAATAAGGCTTAGTTTGGTCAAAATCAGCTTTTGCTTTACGCATTTTTGTCGAAGCAATTAAATACATTGCGTTAGTTATTTTATGTGTATCTTCTACACTTTTAATTCTTTTTTTAATTTCTTTAGCATCTGGCATATTTATTCACCTAGATAATTAGAAATAAAGGTTTTAGCATTATTTATAATATCATCTTTTATCTCTAATGTTAAAACTTTATTTTCTTCTAAAGCATGACAAATGTAATTTTGTTCATCATTAAAATATTTTAAAACTTTATCTTTAACATCAGATATCTTATTTAGCGGGACTTTAACAAAAAGATGAGCTAAAGCAATAACTAAAATAATAACTTCTTCATATTGTTTTAAAGGTTTATGCAACCCTTGTCTTAAAACTTGCATTAAACAAGCACCATAAACTAATTCTTCTTTAGTAGCTTCATCTAGATCACTAGCAAATTGAGTGAAAACTTCAATTTCTCTATATTGAGCTAAATCAAGCCTTAAAGTTCCTGTAGCTTTCTTAATTGCTTTTGTTTGAGCATCTCCACCTACTCTTGACACAGATAAACCAATGTTAATAGCCGGTCTTTGTCCACTAAAGAATAGGTCACTTTCTAAAAAGATTTGACCATCTGTAATAGAAATAATATTAGTCGGAATATAGGCAGAAACATCACTAGATTGTGTTTCAACAATCGGTAAAGCAGTAATACTGCCACCACCTAATTCTAAACTAAGTTGTGCACTGCGTTCTAAAAGTCTTGAATGAAGATAGAAAACATCACCAGGATAGGCTTCTCTACCAGGAGCTCTACCAAGTAATAAACTAATTGTACGATAAGCTATAGCATGTTTAGATAAATCATCATATACAATTAAAACATCTTTACCATTGTGCATAAAATATTCAGCTAAAGCAGTAGCCGAATAAGGAGCAATATATTGTAAAGATGATTCATCACTAGCAAAGGAAGCTACAACGACACTATATTCTAAAGCATCTTTTTGTCTTAATGTCTCTACTAATCTAGCTACACTTGAAGCTTTTTGCCCAATAGCTACATATATACAAACAACATCTTTACCTTTTTGATTTAAAATAGTATCTATAGCTATACTTGTCTTACCAGTTTGACGGTCACCTATAATCAATTCTCTTTGTCCCTTACCTATTGGAAACATCGCATCAATTGTTAGAATTCCCGTTTCAAGCGGTCTGTTAACAGGCATTCTATCAATAATTGTCGGAGCATTTTGTTCAATGGGTAAATAAGTTGAAGCACTAATATCACCAAGTCCATCAATCGGATTACCAAGCGAATCAACTACTCTACCTAAATAATTATCGCTAGCTCCAATCCCAGCTGTCTTATTTGTTCTATAAACAGCCATACCTTCGCTAACATCTTCATTTGAACCGAATAAAATAGCTTGACTTGAGTATTCATTAATGCCCATTATCATTCCTTTAACACCACTGTAAAACATAACTATTTCGCCATATTTTACTTGTTCAAGTCCTTTAATTGTAACAACCCCATCAATAACACTAACGACACTACCCATCTGTCTTGGTACTGATTTTGGTTTAAAGTTATCAACTGTAGCTTTTATAATAGGAATAATATTTTGATTTTTATCAATTTCATTAATTTCATTAACTAATTGTTCTAAACGACCACGAGTAGTCCAATCATATATATCTGATCCAACTTCTAAAATAAAGCCAGCTCTAATATTTGTATCAAGAATAAAAGATAAGGTGACATCACCATATCTTTTTTCTAAAAACTCCAAAATTTTAGCTTCTTGGGTTTCATTTGGCTTAACATTTGAATATAAAACTGCATTAATTATTTTCATCTTGATCACTTACCTTAGTTGATTCTAGAAATTGATCAAATATCTCACTAGTACTGCTAGAAACAACTTTTTTAGTTGCTTCTGTAACTAAATCTTTAATTTCTTTATTTGCGCTATCTAATAACTTTTCTCTTTCATATTTTGCGCTAACTTGGGCTTTTGCTATAATAGCTTCGGCTTCTAAATTAGCTTCTGCTATTTGTTTAGCTTTATAATCAGCAAGTTCAGTTTCAGCTTGTTTTCTTTTATCTTGTAATAAAACATCTAAATTATTTAGTTTTTCATCAATTTCTTCTTCTTTTTGCTTAGCATTAGCTAAATTAGTTTTAGCATTATTATCCATTTTATCATAATGTTCTTTTCTTTTTTGCATAAACTTTTTAACCGGACTATACAATAAAAAGTAAAGACCACCTACTAAAATGACAAAATTAAGCAAGTGAAGTAAAATTTGTTGCCAATCGATATTTAAAGGAATATCTGCTAAAAACATACTACCACCTACTATAAAACGAAGATAATTAAGATACCGATAATTAAAGCGTAAATAACTACTGTTTCAATAAATACTAAACCTAACATGAAAGTAGAACGAATCTTTCCTTCAGCTTCTGGTTGTCTACTAATACTTTCACTAGCTTTTGCGGTAGCAACACCCATAGCAATAGTACCACCTAAAGCAGCAAGACCTAAGGCTACCCCAGCACCAATTGCTTTAAATCCATCAGTATTATCAACAACAGCTGTCTCATTAGCTAAATCAGCCACACCACTTAAATTACTCATGGCATAATTTAAACCATTACCATCTAAATTTTTAAATACTACTAATACTACTAATGCAGCAGCAAGCACTGCAATAACAGCAATTAAACTGTAACTTATTTTTTTGAAATTTTTCATGATTATCTCCTATGCTAATGCCTCTTTAGGCTTTTTATTTTTCTTCTTTTTCTCTTTAACTTCCGATACTTCACCATAATACATAGCTGTTAACATCGTAAGGACATATGTTTGAACAATTGCGTGAATTAAAGTAAATAAAACACCAACAACAACCGGTAATGCAAAACTTAAAGCTGTATAATAGTAAACCAACTCCGTAACTAATAAACCACTAAGTAAAGCACCAAATAATCTAAATGACATTGATATAGGTAAAGAAAACTCTTTTAATGTTAAAACAATACCCTTAGCCTTATTAGCTCTAATACCGCCAAACATAATGACTAAATAAGATAAACAGCCAATCATGATAGCTCCATTAATATCAGATAAAGGAGCCGGTAATGACATCGGAACACCAGTAATAGCGGTAATTTGGATACCTACTAGTTCAAATAAAGTACCAAAGAAAATATAGGCAGCAGCCCCAAAAATATAAGGACCTAAAAATCTATTATGATGTGGACTATAACTTTTAGCCATATCATCAAATAAGCCTACTACTCCTTCAATGACCATTTGAAATTTACCCGGCTCATATTTAAATCGGGGTATTACAAATAGTCGTAATATTAAAGCAAACAACAATAAAACTATTGTTACAACATAACTTGATATTAAGCCTGGATTTACAAGCATTCCAAATAAACTTATCTTATTATGTTCATGCAATACTGCATCTTGCATAGCATCTTGAATTGATTCTCCAGAATCATAACCAGGAACTAATAAAGAGGCTACTAACAAGATGATAATTAAACTAAAATAAATAATTAAACTTATTTTCTTCCTTTTTTTACTCAATTACAAACACCTCGAATTCTCTTTGCAATTTGCAATTTACGATTAAATATTCTACCACTAATAATAACAATTTACAATCAGTTAATATTATGAAAGCACTTTAACAAAAAGGGCTATTTTTAGACAATAAATATCTATCATATTTCATTATACTAGTATTTATTAAATAGATTGTGCTATAATTTAAACAGGTGATGCAAAAATGTATATGCGCGAAGAAACTAAACAGTTTAAAGTAAAAAATTTAGATTTTGGTGGTAATAATAAAGTTTATATTCAAAGTATGACTAATACTAAAACAAGTGACACTTTAAATACAATTAAACAAATTAAAGCATTAGAAGAGGCCGGTTGTGAAATTATTAGAGTAGCTATCTTTGACGAAAATGATGCTAAAAGTTTAAAAGAAATAAAAAAGAATATCAATATACCTTTAGTATGTGATATTCATTTTGATCCTAATTTAGCTATTCTATCTATTTTAAATGGAGCAGATAAAATAAGATTAAACCCTGGTAATATAACTGATAAAAATAAAATAACAGAAATAGTAAATTTATGTAAAGAAAGAAACATACCTATTAGAATAGGTGTAAATAGTGGTTCTTTACCTAAAGATTTAAATAAAACTCCTGAAGATATTGTTGAAGCTGCTAGAAGACATATTAAAATTTTAGAAGATTTAAATTTTTATAATATTTGTCTATCTTTAAAAGCTAGTGATATTGATTTAGCCTATGAAAGTTATAAATTAGCTAGTGAATTATTCCCATACCCTCTTCATATAGGGATTACGGAATCAGGGACTGCTTTTTCTGGATTAATTAAAAGTTCTATAGGTATTAGCAAAATATTAAATTTAGGAATTGGTAATACAATTAGAGTATCTTTAACAGATGACCCACTACTTGAAATAAGAGCAGCTAAAGAAATTTTAAAAAATTTAAATTTAGCATCTAATGTTGCTAATTTAGTAAGTTGCCCTACTTGTGGTAGAATTCAATATAATATGATACCAATAGCTAAAGAAATTGAAGAATATTTAAGTCATATAAATAAAAATATAACTGTCGCCATTATGGGTTGTGCGGTTAATGGGCCAGGTGAAGCTAAAGATGCCGATATTGGTATAGCTGGTGGCAAAGGTGAGGCTATTTTGTTTAAAAAAGGTAAAATAATTAGAAAAATAGATGAAAAAAATATAATTAGTGAGTTAAAAAAAGAAATAGATTTACTGTAATAGGGTAGAGAAAAGTTTTGACTTTGTCCCTCCCATTGCACCGTACGTACGGGTCTCGTATACGGCGCTACATTTATATTATTCACAAACTACTTAGGTAGTAGTTTAAGGGGTTGACCAGTCCTGGCCTACCTCTTTTGCTATTTCTTGTTTCTAGTATCTTTGGTGATAATATATAATTAACTATGCTTAAGCCACATTGTTTATATAAGCCTAATCTTGAATTT
>CALUQZ010000011.1 GCA_944323055.1 uncultured Acholeplasmatales bacterium | reverse complement strand
AGATTAAACATGGTAATGATTTCTTTAAACTATTATTAAATAAAGAATTCCTAACGATTAAAAGAGAAATTAATGATACTACTAAGAGTATTAAATTAATTAATAATAAAAAAAAGCGGATGATAAAATTTATTAAAAATATTGATAAAGAAATCATAAAATTAGAACATATTCATTCAAAAAATTTAAAAAAATCTGATGAGGCATTAAAATTTGAATATAATAGTTCTTATATTTTAGTTTATAAATCTAATTTTTTATTAAGGAAATATTTACTTAGGTTAAAAAAATTAGATCGTAAATATTTAAAATATAATAATTTTGATGATAGTTTCTTTATTAAATTAAAAAACATCAATAAATCAGCTAAAAGTGACTCTTTAAAACTATTTCAAACTTTTAGTAAGGCAAATGAAAATAAATATATTAATAATCAAAAAAGTATTATTAAAAACTATCGTTCTAGTTTAAAAACAGCTATTATCAATAATAAAAAGAGTGAAGTTGTTTTAGCAAAACAACATAAAAAAATAGCTTATAAAATAGCTGTTACATTTGATGATGTTAATAATTCATTAATCAATTTAAACCATGATTTTAAGAACAATATTAATAAACTAAATCATAAAACTAATAAACTAATATCACATAACAATAATGTTCAAAAGGCTATAAAAAAGTCTTATACAAATATATTATATGCTATTGCTGATAATATTAGTTATTCTAGAGCTAATTATTTTAAAGAAAATAAAAAGCGAGAAATCAATTATTCAGCTGATTTAGCTAATATTAATAATAATTATAAGGGTGAAATAGAAAAAAATAATACTACTATTTTAAACTATAAAAGAAGATTAAATTTAGATAATAAAAATATTCCACTTAATTATGATAAAACAATAAATGAAATTAAAAATAATCTAAGAAATGCTAAATCTAAATTCAATAAAATAAATCTTAAGAATAATTTTGCAACTAGAATTAATAAAAAGAATTATCAAAGAGATAGAGTTAATAATATTAGTAGAAGTACCAATAAATTATTAGCCGAAAAGATTAAACTAAATAAAACTATCAAAAAATTAAAGACTAATAACAATAAAAATAGAGGAATGGATACAAAATAAACCATTCCTCTAATTTTTCTTTTTTAGCCATGAAGGAAGATCACGTGTTTTTTCTTTTTTCTTTTCTTCCTTTAATTTGCGTTTTTCATCTTTTTTATTTAAAAATAATGGAGTTTCTTCTTCCTCTTCTTCATCTTTTAAATCTTCAAGTGGCTTATAATTAATATTTTCTTGTGAAATATTTTCAAATATTTCTGTAGCTATATCATCAATACCACTTTCTTTAGCTTTAAGTTCATAGCCAGTAGCTATAACTGTTACTATTAATTCATCATCTAAATCATTATTAATAGCCGTACCATAAATAATTGATAAATTCTTATCGCAATTATTTCTTATTTCTGCTATAGCTTTTTCTGTTTCTACTAAAGTTAAAGATTGACTTGCAGCAATATTTACAATGGCATTAGTAGCTCCATCTATACTAACTTCTAATAAGTTAGAATGAATTGCTCTTCTTGCAGCTTCTACAGCCCTATTAGGACCTTTACCTGTACCTATACCCATTAAAGCTGTACCTTTATCTTTCATAACTGTTCTTACATCGGCAAAATCGACATTAATTAAGCCAGGAACAGATATTAATTCTGCTATTCCTTGTACACCTTGTCTTAATACATTATCTGCTTCTCTAAATGCTTCTAAAATAGATGTAGATACATCAACTATTGAACGTAATCTTTCGTTAGGAATAACAATTAAAGTATCAACAAATGGTTTTAATTCTTGAAGACCTGCAACTGCTCTTTGCATTCTTTCAGGTCCTTCAAATAAAAAAGGTTTTGTTACGATACCTACTGTTAAACACCCTAACTCTTTTGATACTTTAGCAATAATTGGAGCAGCTCCTGTACCTGTACCGCCGCCCATACCTGCAGTGATAAACACCATTTGAGCTCCCTTGATTACTGTTTTTATATCTTCTATTGATTCTAAAGCCGCTTTTTTGCCTACTTCCGGAACAGCACCTGCTCCTAGACCATTAGTAGTATGTTTACCTAATAACACTCTAACGTCTGCTCTTGATTCTCTTAAATCTTGTGCATCGGTGTTACATGCAATAAATTCAACTCCCCTAACATCATTTTCAATCATTCGGTCAACAGCATTACCTCCGGCTCCACCGACACCGATAACTTTGATAATTGGTTTCGTTGAAATACCGATATCTAAATCATCAAAAATCATATTTTAACCTCCTTATAGAGAGACACGTTTCTATTAATGATTTTACTCTAAACAGTGTTTTTTTTCAAGATATAAATTGAGAATATTTAAACTAAAAAAAAGAGACAGAAGTCTCTTTTTTTATCATTATTCAAGTTCAAATGCACCTGTATATAATTGATAATATTCTCCTTTTTGAGCGATTAATTCCTCATGATTTCCTCTTTCAATTATTCTACCATGCTCTAAAACCATAATTGCATCAGAATTTCTAACTGTTGAAAGACGGTGAGCAATAACAAATACTGTTCTTCCTTTCATCAATTGATCCATAGCCCCTTGAATGATCTTTTCAGTACGTGTATCAATTGATGATGTAGCTTCATCTAAAATTAAAACCGGAGGATTAGTTATTGCGGCTCTAGCAATAGCAATTAGTTGTCTTTCACCTTGAGATAAGGAATCACCATTATTAGTAATATATGTATCATATCCTTTTTCTAAATGTTGAATAAAACTATCTGCATTAGCTAATTTAGCAGCTGCTACAACCTCTTCCATTGTTGCATCAGGCTTACCATATCTAATATTATCAGCTATAGTACCAGTAAATAAGTTAGTATCTTGTAAAACCATACCAAGTGATTTTCTTAAATCAGCTTTTTTAATTTTATTTATATTAATCTCATCATATCTAATTTTACCATCTGCTATATCATAAAAACGATTAATTAAGTTTGTAATAGTTGTCTTACCAGCACCAGTTGCTCCAACAAAGGCAATCTTTTGACCAGGTTTAGCATATAATGAAACATTATGTAAAACAACTTTATCAGGTTTATAACCAAAATCAACATCATAAAATCTAACATCGCCTTTAAGTGGTGTATATGTAATAGTACCATCATGATGTGGGTGTTTCCATAACCAAATATCATTTTCGTTATTTGTCTCAATATAATTACCGTTTTCTAACTTACCTTTAACAAGAGTTACATATCCATCATCTACTTCTTTTGGTTTAGTCATTAATTCAAAAACTCTTTCTGCACCGGCTAAACCCATAGCAATACTATTCATTTGATTAGATACTTGTGCAATCGGGTTTATAAAAGATCTAGTAAACATAATGAAAGTAACTAATGTTCCGGCTGTAAGAGGTACAATTCCAATATTAACATTATTAGCTACTAAAGCTCCGCCTATTAATGCAACTATTGCATAAGTTATAAAACCAATATTATTCATAATAGGCATTAAAATAGAAGCAAAGATATTAGCATTACGATCAGCTACTTCTAGTTTGTTATTTATAATATCAAAATCATAAACAGCCTTTTCTTCATGGCAGAAAACTTTAACTACTTTTTGACCTTCAATTAATTCTTCTATATATCCATTAGTTGAACCTAAAGTTCTTTGTTTTTCAATAAAATATCTAGTACTTCTAACACCAATAGTTTTAATAATTATTATCATAGCTACTAATATTACAATAACAATTAAAGTAAGTACCCATGAAAAATAAACCATTAAACAAAATACACCAATGACAGTAATAATACTATTAATTAATTGCGGAACACTTTGTGAAATCATTTGTCGCATTGCCTCTACATCATTAGTGTAATATGACATAATATTACCATGTGTGTTCCAATCAAAAAAACTTACAGGTAATGATTCCATATGTTTAAATAAGTCATCTCTAATATATTTTAAACTACCTTGTGTAATTACAACCATTAATTTACTATAAATTAAACTAGCAATAACACCTAAAAAATAAACGCCTGCAAATATACATAAAACCGGTAAAAATTCACTAGTCATATCCCAATTAGGGTTACCTAAATTTACACCAGAATTAGGATTACCATTTAACCAATTAGTATTAGGTGAAATAAAATTATCAATTAAAATACTTATAAAGAATGTAGATACCATACTAGCAATACAAGTAATCAAAATACAAATTAATGTTATTATTATCAATTTGTGATAATGACGCCAAATATAAGGAACTAAAGCTTTAATAGCGCCTTTACGGCCACTTATCTTTGTTTTTTCAGCCATATTATACCTCCTCTTCTTTACCTTTCTTTTGTAATTCATCGATTTCTTTATAAATTGGGCAAGTCTCTAATAACTCTTCGTGTTTACCTTGACCAATAATTTTTCCATCATCAAAAACTAAAATTAAATCGGAATTTTCTACTGATGATACTCTTTGTGAAATGATAATTTTAGTTACTTCTGGGGCTGTTACTTTTAATGATTCTCTAATATTAGCATCCGTTTTCGTATCAACTGCTGAAGTAGAGTCATCTAAAATTAATATTTTAGGATTCTTGAGTAATGCACGCGCAATACACAATCTTTGTCTTTGTCCACCAGATACATTGACACCACCTTGACCTAAATCATAATCAAAACCACCAGGGAATGACATAACAAAATCATAAGCTTGAGCTTGTTTAGTAACTCTTACTAAATCCTCATCACTAGCATCTTCATTACCCCATTTTAAGTTATCTCTAACAGTACCTGTAAATAAAATATTTTTTTGCAAGACATAAGCTACACTATTTCTTAAAGTTTCAATATCATAATTTCTAACATCTATTCCCCCAACTTTAATGCTTCCTTCTGTAGTATCATATAGACGCGGAATAAGTTGAACAAAACTAGACTTACCAGAACCTGTACCACCAATAATACCTATCACTTGGCCTGATTTTATGTGCACATTACAATCACTTATATTAAATATTTGTGCATTTTTGTTATATTTAAAATTGACATTATCAAAATCAATATCCCCGTTTTTAACTTCAAATACTGGGTTTTTAGGATTTGTAATATCCGGATTTACCTTTAATACTTCAACAATTCTTCTAGCACTAGTCATAGACATTGTAATCATAACAAAAATATTAGAAATCATCATTAAACTCATTAATATTTGCATAACATAACTAAAATATGACGTTAAATCACCTGTTGTCATATAAAGAGTTTGACCATTTATTTGATAACCTTTAACTATAAAAGTTGCCCCAAACCAAGCAATTAAAATTAAACATGCGTATACAGTAAATTGAACTATAGGCATATTCCAAGCCAAAACTTGTTCTGCTTTACTTGCAAAAGTCTTTAAACCTTGACTTGCTTCACTAAACTTTTTAAATTCATCATCTTCTTTTACAAAACTTTTAACTGTTCTAATACCGATTAAGTTTTCTTCAACATCACGATTTAAAACATCATATTGTTTAAATAGTTTAGAGAAAGGTTTAAAAGATCTACTCATTAAAACAAATAAAGTTATTCCTAAAAAAGGTATTGCTGCTAAAAAGATTAATCCCATTTGCCAATTAATAGTCATTGCCATTATAAAAGCAAAAATCAACATAAATGGTGCTCTAATAACTATTCTGATTATCATTTGAAATGATAGTTCAACGTTTGTAACATCTGTTGTTAATCTAGTTACTAACGAAGCAGTTGAAAAATCATCAATATTACTAAATGAATAAGTTTGTATTTTAGCATACATATCATGCCTTAAATTTTTAGCAAATCCAGCACTAGCAGTACTAGCAAACTTACCAGATAAGATACCACAAATTAAAGATACAATCGCCATAGCTGTCATACTTAAACCAATAATTAAAACTAAACGGTTATTAGCCTTTTGAATACCCTCATCTAACATTATAGACATTACATATGGTATTAATACTTCAAAAACTACTTCTAATACGACAAATATAGGTGATAAAATAGCGTATTTTTTATATTCTCTAACACTAGCTGCTAAAGTTTTTATCATAGTTGTCCTCCTCAATATTGTTTAATAATTTAGATAACAAATAAGTTAATTGTTGTTTTTCATCATCAGTAAGATTTTTAGATAGTATTTGATTATTATATAAGATAGCTTGTTCAAAAGTTTTATTGATTTGTAAGGCTTTATCAGTTAATAATATTTTATTGTTTCTCTTATCAACTAATTTTTCTCTTATAATATAGCCATTTTTTTCTAATCTATCTAATATGCCATTTACAGTAGGACTAGAAAGCTTAAATGTTTCACATAACTGTTTTTGATTTTTACAATCATGATGATATAGATAATGTAACATTCTTACTTGTGTACTTGTAATAGTATTATTACCTATTAATAATTGTGTTTTTACATCAATTTGATTACTTAAAATTTTTATCAATTTAACTATTTGATCCATGTTACCTCCTTCAATATTTAGCACGCTAAATATTATAATGAAAATGAAATGAAAGTCAATTACTTTTTTTAATAAAACCGCTTTAAAAATTCAAAAGGATACCTAATGGTATCCCAAAATAAATCATATATTTTTTTAATAAATACTATTTAATTTAGTTAAATCATAGTATTGAACTAAATAATCTTTAGTATTATTAACCATTTTAATAAACAATTCTCTTAACTTATCTCTATCAATTCCTGCACAAAGAGCTTGATTACAAAAAGCATTAAATAGCTTTTGAAAATCACGTTCTTTAATGCCATAATATGTAGCATCTATATTTAAGCTAGCTCTAGAAACTAAAGCTAAAACATCAGAATTTAATTCTTTAGCAACAACTGGTTTTACCATATCATTAGTAAATATACAGTTTGTCTCTACTATAGCTCCTTCTCTTATACCTTTCATTTGACCATTATTAGGCATATTAACATTAGATATAATAGGTTTAAATCCTAATATAGCCTTAATTAGATCAACAGCCTCTTCACTTGATTTTTCTAAAGAAATAGGCTTAGTACCATTAGCTAATAAAATACTTTCTTCTATTTTTCTTTTTTGTTCTTGTTCTCTATAATTTACTGTAGTTAAACCATAGGCATATTTTTTTACCATTCTTTTATCTTTTAAATACCAAGCCCTATCTACAAATTCAACTAAATGCCTATCGCCAGCAGCAGCTAAAGTTTTATAACGCCTATATAAATCCATTTTAACTTTATTACCATAAGCAAAAGTGTCATATTTAAACTGATATCTACTTCCACCTTCATAATAACCTTTTTCATAATATTTATCCGCAAATTCATCAATTAAACTTAGTAAATCAATATTATGATATTTAGCTTCTGTAATCCATGTAAAGTGATTAACTCCAGAAGCATCAGTATAAATATCATGTCTAGTTGCTTTAATGCCTTTAGTTTTAGCTAAAACTAAACATAAGAATTCTTGAGCATGAAAAACTTCATGACAACAGCCAAAAGCTTTAATATCCGGAAAAACGTCATATAATGTTTGTACGCAAACACTCATCGGATTTGTAAAGTTAATAACCCACGCTTGCGGACAACATTCTTTAATTTTTTTAGCAAAATATTCATAAATCGGAACTGTTCGCATAGCACGAAGTACCCCACCAGGACCAGCAGTATCACCGACACTTTGCAATATTTTTAACTCTTCAGGAGCATGCACATCAGATTCCATTTCTTTAAATGTTCCTGGCAAAATTGAAATTACAACAAAATCAGCTCCTCTTAAAGCATCTTCAATGTTAGGATATACTTCATATTCAAATTTAGATTTAGCCTCTGCTAATAAATTTATTCTATTTCCTATTTCTTTATTCCGTAAAGCTGCTTCATTATCAATATCATATAAAGCAATTTCACCACCTAAATCATCTGATAAAGCTAAATCATTCATAAATACTCTAGCCCACATTTTTGAGCCGCCGCCTAAGTAAGCAATCTTAATTTTCATTTTTTTCCTAGTATAATTAAATTGTACTTTTAATTATACTAACTCCATTCCATAAGTTTTTTATAGTTATGAGTACAACATAACTTATATATCATCATTAAATGATGGTATAATTTAATGAAGCACTGTAGTCTGTTTCATAATTTTCACCTACAGGTTCTAATTTAAATTAGTTCTCTGGTTTGTGGATGATTCAGCTACAGTCTTTTCTTTTATATGGTTATTAGCTGGTTACAGCTTCCTTTATAGGTTGTCTGGTTATAAAGAACTAGGTTACATTTTAGAGAAGATTCTGTAGATTAGCACCCGTGCTTTAGTATTTATTTGGAGGTTTTTATTATGTTATATGTTGGAATTGATGTAGCTAGTGATAAACATGATTTTAATATTATTTCATCTAGCGGTAAACAATTTAAAAAACGTTCTATTACGGTTTCAAATGATCAACAAGGTTACAAAAAACTCCACGAATCTATAAAAGAGTTCTGTGGAGTTTGTAATGATAATCAAGTTCGTATAGGATTAGAATCAACTGGATTTTATCATTTAAATTTGGTTTTCTATCTTCTTAAACTTAATTATAGTGTAACCATTATTAATCCTTTATTAACCAATATGTACAAGAAATCTAAAAAGGTGCATACACCTAAAACCGACAATTTAGACTCCCTCGCCATTTGTAATTATCTTAAAGATAATGAATCAGATTTCAAACCCTATACACTTAAATCATACCACACTGAGTCTTTAAAGTCACTATCTAGAGAAAGATTTAAAGTCATTGAAGAGCTTAGACAGGCTAAAATTACATATCATCGTATCTTAACACAACTTTTTCCTGAGTTTTTAACCCTTTTTTCAAACATTTATCAAGGTACTGCTTTAAATATAATAGAAAAGTACCCTAGCCCTTCTAAGCTTTCTAAAGCACATTTAAATACCATTAAAAGACTTATTCATGGCAAATGTAAAACTACAGCTGAAAGTGTTATTTTAGCTGCTAAAAATTCAATTGGTAATGATTCTCCATATCTTTCTTTTTCTTTAGAACAAGCAATTAAAACTTTAAAGTTCTTAGATGAAAAGAATAAAGCATATATACAAATGATTAATAAATACATCGAATTATTAGATACCAAAATAACTTCGATTAAAGGTGTCGGTTCTATTACTGCAGGTATTATTCTAGGTGAAATTGGCGATATCACTAGATTTAAAAATGCAGAACACTTAATTTCTTATGCCGGATTAGACATAGAGGTTTATGAATCTGGCAAGTTTAAAGCAACTAGCCATAGAATATCTAAAAAAGGTTCTAAATATCTTAGATATGCATTATGGCAAGTAGCTAAGGTATGCTGGAAACATGATAGTATGTTTAGTGCATACTATAACAAAAAGAAATCAGAAGGAAAACACTTCTATGTCATACTTGGACATATTGAGAAGAAATTAGTAAGGGTTATATATTCAGTATTAAAAAACAATAAAGCATATACTCCACAAAATTAACCATATAAAATTTTCAAAGATCAAGATATATACAAAAACTATTTCAACCTTAATGTGTAAACTTTTTTAAAAAAAGTTGGCTTTAAGGTTTTTTAAGCTTGGATAAAATTCATTTTTATATTTTTTAAAAATCAGCTTGATTTATTTATAGCTGGCTCCACATTTATGATACTTATTGCACATTTTAATCCATCTAATGCTGATGATGTAATGCCACCAGCATAACCACTCCCTTCACCAATTACATATAAACCATTTTCACTAGACATAAAATTATCTCTCTTAAATTTAACAGGACATGAACTTCTAGTTTCACAAGCTATCATAATAGCATCAGCAAAACTAAAACCTTCTAATTTATTATTTAAAAGCGGTAAAGCTTCTTTTAATGATTTAATAACAAAGCTTGGTAATACTTTATTTAAATCTGTCATTATCAATTTATGAGGATAAGTAGTTTTAATTGTTCTTTCTTCTAATGCTACTTCATCATTTAGAAACTCTTTTACTAAATTAGCTGGAGCTCTATAGTCTTTTGCTATGTTAAAAGCTTTACTTTCAATATCTTTTATAAAAGTAAATCCATCTAGTGGATTACCTTTATAATAATCACTAACCTTTACTTCAACTAATAATGCTGAATTACTATTTTCTCCTTCTCTTTTATTGTTACTCATCCCATTAGTAACTATAGTATTATGTTCATTTTGACTAGGCAAAACATAACCACCTGGACACATACAAAAAGTAAAGACAGATCTTTCTTTCAAATGGCAAACTAATTTATAATTGGCTGGTGGTAATAGATTAGCATAGTTACCATATTGACTTTTGTTAATCATACTTTGTTTATGTTCTATTCTAACCCCTATAGCAAATGGTTTTGGTTCTATTTTCAAACCTTTTTTTGCTAACATTTTAATTGTATCATAGGCACTATGACCTAAAGCTAAAATTAAATGTGATGTTAAAAATTTACCATTATCAGTTATGACCTCAATATCATCACATTTATTATAATCAATAAAGGTAGTATTAAAGTAAAAACTACCACCTAATTCTTCTATTTCTTGTCTAATATTAGCAATTACTTTAGTTAAAATATCTGTACCAATATGTGGATAATTAGAAGTCAATATATCTTCATTAGCCCCGTGTTTAACAAACTCTTCAAGAATAAATTTAATATATGGTGAAGATAAGTTAGTTTGTAATTTACCATCTGAAAAAGTTCCTGCACCTCCCTCACCAAAAACCACATTAGAATTTTCATCTAATATCTTATTTTCTAAGAAATCCCTGACCTTAACTTGCCTGATATTAACCTTATCTCCTCTTTCAATAATAATCGGTTTAGCTTGACACCTAGCTAAATATAAAGCAGCAAAAATACCCGCCGGCCCAAAACCCACAATAACAGGCCTATGTTTTTGCCTATATTGTTTATATTTAATTTCATAAGGTTTAGCTATATTTCTAATTAGTTTAGGATTTATTTTTTTAGTTGTCTCTATTTCTAATAAATAATTATATAAAACTTTCGTTTTATCTCTTGCATCTATAGATTCCCTAAGTATTTTATAATTTAATAATTCTCTACTACTTAACTTAGTTAACTTTAATAAATTATTTTTAAAATCAAGACCTACTTCTACTTTATATTCTATGATATATTTCATTTTTAATATTTTCTCCTATTATAAATCCACTCCTAAAAGCATGTGACAAATTAAACCCACCACAAGGAAAATCTTCATCTAATAATTCGCCTCCAACATAGATATTCTTATCTAGTTTTAAAGAATAATCTATATTAACATCATTTTTACTTATCCCACCACAAATTACTTGTGCATCTTTAATATCATAAGTATCTTTAATATGTAATATTAGATTATGAATATCTTTATCTTTAAAATAAAGATATGTGTTATCAGGAAAAGCATATTTTAATGATTTTAATTGATTGTATGAAAAAGATGGATTGATATTTATTCTTAAATACGGATCTTTTAACTCTTTTAAATGATTGTAATAATATGATAAATTCATCACACATATTCCACTTAATCCATCAGTTTTAAAAATGATTTCACCATTTTCTTTAGCAATCAACTTAGAATCATTATATAAACTAACTTCTACTTTAAAACGATTATTTTTTAATATGGAAACATCTTCTTTAACTTTAAAACCAACTAATGATGGCTTTAATTCAGTTAATCTTATATTTAAAGAGGATAAGTAATCATAACATAAAGATTGTTTGCTTAAGACAATATTTGCGCTACTACCTGTAGCTAAAATGAGCTTATCAAATTTATAATCATTAACAATATAACAACTATCTTTTTTTACAATTTTAGTCACTAATTCGTTTGTTTTTAAATTCTCTTTAGAAATATTATCTAAAAAAACATTTAAGATAGTTTTACTGCTATTAGAAAGAGGATAAACACGACCTTCTAAATCAAAATAAGTAGGGCAAGAATTAGCTTTTAAAAAAGCAATTAATTCTTTATTTAAAGACATATTTTCCATATTCATTATATTACATTTACCATTACCACTTGCTAATATTTTAGATCCTGGTTTATTATTTCTTTCTAAAATAATATATTTAATTTTAGCTTGTTCTAAAACAGTAGCAGCTGCTAGTCCACAAGCTCCTGCTCCTATAATTCCTACTACCATAAATACTCCATTTTTTCAAAAATTACTTGCATTGATATTATATTACATTTAAACTATTAAAGGAAGATAAAAAGTGAAAGGAAAAAATTATGGCAAATATTTTAGTAATTACAACAGGTGGGACTATTACATCCGTTTTAAAAGATAAAACTTTAAAACCTAATAGTTCTAATATTATTAAAGAAGCTTTAAATAATATCGATTCTAGCAACAACTATACTATTTTAGATTTATTTATATTAGATAGTACAAATATGCAACCAGAAGAATGGCAACAATTGGCTTTAAAAATTTACATAAATTTAAATTCTTATGATGGAATTATTGTCACTCATGGTACTGATACAATGGCTTACACAACTTCTATTATTAGTTATATAATCCAAAATCCACCCATTCCAGTCGTTTTTACAGGTAGTCAATTACCTATCTATGATAAACTTACTGATGCCTATAGTAATCTTAGATATGCTCTAGCTATGTCATTAAGTAAAATCGGTGGAATATTTCTAGCCTTTAATCGTAAAATCATTTTAGGATGTCGAGCTGTTAAAGTTAGAACTTCTTCTTTTCATGCTTTTGAATCAATTAATTTAGAAAATGTATGTAGCATTGATGCAAGAGGTTTAAGAGTTTTAAAGTTACCGGAAACAAATGGTAAATTTTATTACTCTAATAAAATTGAAACTAATGTATTTTTATTAAAGTTAACTCCTAATATGGACCCTAAGATTATTGATTGTTTATTAAATTTTGGAATTAAAGGTTTGGTTATTGAAGCTTATGGTGCAGGTGGTATCTCTTTTATGAGACGTAATTTTTTGATGTATTTAGATAAATTAATTAAAAAAAATATCCCTGTTTGTGTTTGTAGTCAATGTTTATATGAAGAATCTAATTTCAATATTTATGAGGTAGGGAAAAAAGCTTTAGATATTGGTGTTATTGAAGCGTTTGACATGACTAGTGAAGCCTGTATAACAAAACTTATGTGGGTATTAGGTCAAACTAATGACATTAATGAAATTAAAAAATATTTTAAAACAAATTTAGTAGGAGAAATTAAAAATGAAAGATGAATTACTAGAACGTTTTTTACGTTATGTAAAAATTAATACAATGTCAAAAGAAGGAGAAAATAAAACTCCTTCTACAAATGAACAATTTGATTTAGCTAATATACTTAAACAAGAATTAGAAGATTTAGGATTAACAAATATAAAATTAACAGATGAATGTATTTTAACTGCTTATTTAAAAAGTAATACTAATAGTAATTTACATATTGGCTTTATAGCCCACCTTGATACTATTCCTGGTTTTAGTGGTAAAAATGTTAAACCTAATGTCATCTATAATTATGATGCTAAAGATATTAATCTAACTCATCTAACTATTAAAACAAAGGATTTTCCTTTCTTAAAAAAGCTAAAAGGAAAAACATTAATCACAACAGATGGCAGCACTGTTTTAGGTGGTGATGATAAAGCTGGTATAGCTGAAATAATGAATATGTTAAGCTATTTTAAACAAAATCCTAATATAAAACACCATCATATTCATGTAGCTTTTACTCCTGATGAAGAAATAGGTGGAGGAATCGCTAATTTTGATGTCAAAGACTTTAATTGTGCTTATGCTTATACAGTTGATGGTGGCCTATATAATGAAATATGCTATAGCAATTTTAACGCTTCAAGTGCTGTAGTTACTATTAAAGGATTAGACATTCATCCTGGTAGTGCTAAAGGTCATATGTTAAATGCTAGTTTAATTGCTTTAGAATATCAAAGCCTATTACCAACTTTTGCTAATCCAATGTATACGGAAGGTTTAGAGGGATTTATTCATTTATGTAGCATTAATGGTGAGGTCGGACAAGCTAAATTAGAGTATATAATTAGAGAACATGATATTAAAAAACTACATATTTTAGAAAAACATATGAAAGATGCTGCTGATTTTTTAAATAAAAAATATTTAAAAGATACAGTATCTATTACTATTACTCCAAGTTATCTAAATATGTATGAGATTATAAAAAAAGACAAACGCTCTATTACCAGAGCATTAAATGCTATGAAAAAATTAAATATCACTCCTCTTATTCTCCCTATTAGAGGTGGTACAGATGGAGCTAAATTAACCCAAATGGGACTTAATACACCAAATTTAGGAACAGGTAGTTACAATGGACATGGTCCTTATGAATTAGCTTGCCTAGAGGAAATGCAAATTGTATCAAATATATTAATTCAAATTGCTTCAATTTAAAAAAGCGGCTTTATTATGCCGCTTTTTTTAATCCTTCAACTAATATTTTTAATTTGCTTCCTTCTGTCGTATCAGCAATTGTTTGTCTTTTTTGATATGTTTCAATAATTTGAGAATTAGAAATTATATCTTTATTATTTGCTAAAACTTCTTCTATTCCTAAAAATTCTTCATGAGCTTTAATTCTAAGACCATGAGAATTAGCAATTAATGTATAGCCAGCAATTCCCGTCTTATCATGATATGCCTTACAAAAACCACCATCAATAATTATTAATTTGCCGCTAGCTTTAATCGGACTTTCTCCTTTTTTTACCTTAACTGGTAAATGCCCATTAACAATATGTCCATTATTACTAACATTAAACTCTTTTAATATTTTTAAACAAAATTCCTTTTGATTACGAAATTCATAATAAGGGTTCCTTTTTTCATTTTGTAAATTTTTATCATTTAAAAAAGCTAATTCAAATGTCTTATAATTGCGTCCTGTAAAAGGTGAATCATAACCATTCCATAAATAATATAAAAAGGCTAATTCTTCATCATCTAAGTTATTGTTTGAAATTTTTTTAATTAATTCATTTAAATAATCAAATAATTCTTTCCCAAATTTCAAACCTTGAGGTGTATTTACAAGTTTAAAATTTTTATTTTCATCTACAGGCACACATCCATGATAAATCAAATTATCATTATAATGTAAGTAAACACTACCCTTATCTATTAAAAAGATAATATGGTCTTTTAATCTAGGGCTATTTTTAAAATCTTTAACTAAAGATGAAATAATATCTTCTTCTATTACACTTAATTTATAAGGGTCATTATAATCTAAACCTTTAATGTTTTTATCAATCAATTCATATGTTTGACCATTATAAGAATAAGTACCTTCTTCATAATTTATATTATTTAAAACTAAAGTTAAATCTTTAAAATATTGGGGATATTTTTTAATTAAATTTCCTTCTATTTTTAACAACATAATTAAAGTGGTTTTTACTAAAGGTGATATTACATTTTTGCTATCTGCATATAGTAAATTAGCATAATTAGTTAATTTTCTTAAGCTAATTCCATAACTATTTTCTAATACTGTCAAATTATTATATTTAACTGTATTATAAATAGCATAAAATAACATAACTATATTACCTGCATGAGCACCAAACCATAAAATATCATGATTACCCCACTGTATATCAAATGAGTGATGTTTTTTTAATAGTTCTATAATACTACCTGGATGACGGCCTCTATCAAAAATGTCACCAGCTATATGAAGTCTTGAAACAGCTAATTTTTTTATAATACGAGAAAACTCTATAATATAGTTTTCAGCAACATTATTCTCTATTATAGAATTAATAATATTATTAAAATATTCCTTAATATTAGTTTCTATATTATCTTTAGTATGTAACAATTCATCAATAATATAAAAATATTCTTTATCAATAAATTTTTTGACATAAGTTCTTGAATACTTAGACGATATTAGACTAGTTAACTTAATCAAATTTATAAGAGTTTTAGCATAAAAATCAGTTGTTTTAGTTTTAATTTGTTTTAGTTTTAATTCAGGATAATAAATTAAAGTTGCTAAATCATCTTGTTCAGAGGTAGTTAAATCATTCAAACAAACACCTATCTTTTCACGGATTACTCCTGAACAATTGTTAATCAAATGATTAAATGCTAAAAATTCTCCGTGCAAATCACTCATGAAATGTTCAGTACCTCTAGGTAATGATAAAATAGCCTCTAATTTTATAATCTCTTGTTTTAACTCTAAATCCGATGGAAATGTATGTTTTAATAAAGTTAAATACTCTAAATCATTATACATGAATCTACCTATTTTGTTATTTTTAATATATCAGCAATGTCACGAGGAACTCTAAACTTAATTTTATAATTGTTTATGTACTCATCATCTATCTTATCCTTAAATTTAGGATTAATTGTGATAACTTCATCCTCTATTAACACATAAATAGCTTCTGGTAAATAAAAAACTGATAGAACAAAATCATTGTTGTTTTTAATATAATCTTTTAATTTATCTAAAGCACCATTTTTATTTATTCTCTCATAATTATTTAAATTACCTGATACATTGAATACATCATCTTCAACAATACTTTCAGAAACATTAAAATATTTAGACTTTTTATTAACTAAATAAAGAGGTTTATGACTTCTTAATTCATATCTAATAGCACGACCTAAAAAACCGTAGTATGTTTTTTTTCTTTTTTTAGTTGAATCTTCTAAATACTCTAAAGTTAAATTAGAACTATCAATTATTACTCTATTATACATAACTTCATAATATAAAAAGCCGTAACGACGATAAGGTTCAATAAATAAATTATTTTTTACTAATTCATTAATATTTAAATAACTTCTAGCATTAGCTGTTTTCTTTTTATCATATAAGCCTTTAAGAGCTTCATTAAATATTTCATCTTCTAAATATAATTGATTACCTTTATATCTATTTGTAAGAAAGATATAACTTGAAACGGCAAGTATAGCAAAAATAATAGTTAATAATAATGATGTTGTTTGGTCAGCAAAAGCTGTTACTAGAAAACATACAACAATAGATATAACAGGAACTAAAATACGTAAAATTGCGTAAATTAAGCATTTTCTTTTAATTTTTTTAAATATATTATTCATTCTTTAAATCCTCAACTGCCTTTAACACTGTCATAATTGCATCATTTTTAGATACTAATTCTTTCTCATTAACTTTAGAACGTAATTTAAATTCTACCATGCCATTTATAGAATCACGACCACAAGTAATTATATAAGGGATACCTATTAATTCCCAATCTTTAAGTTTAAATCCTAGTTTGGCATCTCTATCATCTAAAATAACTTCAACATGTTCTTTTTTTAGTTTTTCATAAATTTCTTTTGCTAAATTAACTTGATTATCATCTTTTAAACTAACAGGTGTAATTACACAATGATAAGGCGCTACATTTAAAGGCCATATAATACCTGCCTCATCATGATATTGTTCGATAATACTAGCTAAAGTTCTAGAAACTCCGATTCCATAACAACCCATTTGCATAGGAACATTTTTATTATCTTCATTTACATAAGTACAATTTAAAGGCAAACTATATTTTGTTTGAAGTTTGAAAATTTGTCCGACTTCAATACCTCTTTCTTGTTTTAATGGTTTATGACAAATTGGACATAAATCATTAAGTGAAGCTTTTCTAAAACAGCCAACTATGCCTTTATAATCTCTATCATAACATACATTATTTAAATGATAATTTAATTTATTAGCTCCAACTACACTTTGTTTTAAATATGTTACTTCTTCATCAACTAATAATTTAATATTTAAACCAATAGGTCCACAAAAACCATGAACACTTCCTAAATCTATGATTTCTTGTTCTGTAGCTAATCTTAAGTCATTTTCAGTTGAATCAAGCTTGTTAATTACTTTAACTTCATTAACTTCTCTATCTCCTCTTACTAAAACTCCTACAAATTCTTTATTTGTATTATCATAGTAAATGATTGTTTTTACCATTCTTTTTGGAGAAATGTTTAAATAAGAGCTTACTTCTTCAATTGTACGCTTATTTTCTGTTAATACTTCTTCAACAGCTTTTGATTCTCCTGTTTCATAATAATCTGGATAAGCTTCCGCTTTTTCAACATCAGCGGCATATCCACAATCACAATAAACAATATCAGATTCACCAACATTAGATAAAGCCATAAATTGATGACTAGCATTACCACCAATAGCTCCCGTATCGGCTAAAACAACTTTATATTTTAAATGAAGACGTTCAAATATTTTACTGTATGTTTTGTACATATTTTGATAACTATTATCTAAACCTTGTTCATCTTTATCAAAAGAATAAGCATCTTTCATTATAAATTCACGACTACGCATTAATCCAAAACGTGGTCTAACTTCATCACGATATTTAGTTTGAATTTGATATATATTTAATGGTAAACTTTTACTAGATTTTACTAAATCTTTTACTAAAGTTGTAAAGATTTCTTCATGTGTAGGACCTAAACAAAACTCTCTATCATGTCTATCCTTAAAACGGATTAATTCAGGCCCGTATTTTTGCCAACGACCTGATGCTTCCCAAACTTCTTTAGGTTGTATAGCTGAACATAATATTTCTAAAGCTCCACTATTATCCATTTCTTCTCTAATAATATTTTCAATTTTAGATATAACTCTTAATCCTAAAGGTAAATAATTAAATACTCCTGATACCTCATTTTTAATCATACCAGCTCTTAGTAATAAGATATGTGAAGGAATTTTAGCTTCTTGTGGTACGTCTTTTAAGGTACTAATTAACATTTTACTTGCTAACATAATATCATCCTTTCGAAAACTTATTATAACATTTTAAACATTGAAAAACTACTTTATTTTAGTAAATAATTATTAACTATAATTAAAAAATAATTTATGTAAACACTTACAATCTAAAAAGACTGTCATTTAAAGAAATATTTCTTTTTTTTTAACTTCTATTATTGTATAATAAATTGAAGGAAATCGATGCTTTAGAAAGGGGTAATTATGGATACTGTTATTAATCGTAAAGACTTAGCCTTTTTTGCACTTGGTGGTTTAGGTGAGGTCGGAAAAAACATGTATATATTACAATATGATAATCAAATTTTTATCATTGATGCTGGGATTTTATTCCCAGATGAGCATTTACTAGGTGTTGATTACGTTATCCCTGATTTTGAATATTTAAGGCAAAACCAAGAAAAAATTGTAGGTTTGTTTATTACACATGGTCATGAAGACCATATAGGGGGAATTCCTTATTTATTAAAATCAGTTAAAATACCAAAAATATATGCAGCTGGTATAGCTGTTGATTTAATTCAAAGTAAACTAATGGAATTTAAAGATTTAGATCCAATTCAAATTATCGAGTTTAAGTCATATTTTACATATAAATTTAAAGAAGTCGAATTATCCTTTATAAGACTTAATCACTCAATTCCTGATAGTTTTGCGATGGTATTTAAAACACCTTATGGTAACTTTGTACATACTGGTGATTTTAAAATTGATTTTACACCAGTTGGCCCACAAGCTGAATATGAAAAATTAGCTAAAATTGGTATGGAAGGTGTTTTATGTCTTACTGCCGATAGTACTAACGCCCTAGTTCCCGGTTCGACTGAATCAGAAAAAAGAATTGGCGAATCAATTAAAGAACTATTCTCTCACATTGAAGGTAGAGCTATTGTTGCTACTTTTGCTTCAAATATTTATAGAGTAAGTCAAATAATTGAAGCTTCAGTTTTACATAATCGTAAAGTAGCTGTCTTTGGTCGTTCTATGGCTAAAACAATTGAAATTGGTCAGCAAGTAGGTTATATTAAACCTCCTAAAGGTACTTTAATTGAACCTGAAGATTTAGTTAATTATAAACCTGAAGAAACTACTTTAATTTGCACAGGCTCTCAAGGAGAACCACTTGCTGCTCTTTCTAGAATAGCTAGTGGAACACATAGACAAATTAAACTAGTACCTGGTGATACAATCATCTTCTCTTCATCTCCTATTCCTGGCAATCAAGAAGGAGTTAATAAAACTATCAATTTATTAATTAGAAATGGTTGTAATGTCATTACTCACTCACCTTTAACGGATACACACACATCAGGGCATGCCTCACAGAACGAATTAAAGTTAATTCAAGCTTTATTAAAGCCTAAATACTTTATTCCTGTACATGGTGAATATCGTATGCAGCGCGTTCATGCTGATTTGGCTATCAGTTGTGGTGTTAAACCAGAAAATACTTTTATCCTAGAAAATGGTGATGTTTTAAGTATAAATGAACATGGTGCTAGATTGAGTGGACATGTTCATTCTGGTGAAGTGTATATAGATGGCAATCAAATCGGTGATGTTTCAGGTAATATCTTAAGAGAACGCAAATTATTATCTGAAGATGGTCTTTTTAGTTTAGTCGTAACTATTAATCCTGATAAAAAACTTCTACCGATTGACCCACAAGTTGTATCGCGTGGTTTTATCTATATGAAAGATAGTGAGGAATTAACTAAAAGAATTATTTCTCAAGCTAAAAGATTCTTAAATGGAGAATTAGCTAAAGTAAAACAAGTTAATTTAAATTTCTTAAAATATAACTTGCAAGATTTCTTATCTAAATTAATCTATGATGAAACTGATCGCAAACCGATGATTATTCCAATCTTTATGGTATTAAAATAGGCTTAGGCCTATTTTTTTTATAAAAAATGGTCAGATTGATTTCTGACCATTTAATATATCCGTTTTAAAAGCTCTATATACATAATATGTATATATAGCATCACTTAAAGCACCATGTTGTTGAAAATCATTCTTGTCATAATACATATTGTATAAATTAAATAAACCTAATTCATTAACATGATGATAATAATTTTCTATTAATGATGAAAGATTAATTATTCTAATATAATTTAATAAGTTTGGTAACTTATAATTTATAAATGTTCTCTTTAAAGCTAATATATCATTTTTACCATAAACTATAATGGTAGGATGATATTTTTTTAAGACTTTCTTTAATTCGTTATAAGCTTTATAAAAGGAAATAGCATTCCTATAATAATCCCTTTTACGCCATTTTAAAAAATTAGCTGTTCTATCATTTAATTCTTGATTAGCTTTTAAATAAGCATCATATTTTAGCTTTAATTTATTATTTTCATCGTATAAGACGTAACCCATTTCAACTATTTCGCTCATAAAATTACCTTTATAATTATATGGTGGCATTAACATTTCTAAATCTAATATCAATACATTTTTAATTGAGTTAAATAGTTTTTTTAATGATTTATTATTTAGTTCTTCAGAGTAATATACTTTGTCTAATGCCAGAGATTTTATTTTTGAAACATAATATACTACATAAACGTAATAATTATCTTTCTTTACAGGTTCAGTTACTTCTAAATCAATTAAATTATTATCAACTAAATAATTTTTAAAAGTTTGATGAAGACTTCTCTTGAAATAAATATAATATATTTTATATTTAGTTATTATTCCATAAATACGCTTATGATTATTTATAGTTTTTACAAGTCCATATATTCTCATTCTTTAACCTCATTTAGTTTATTTAATACATTAATAGCTACATTTTCCGGAATACCTAATTTTACAATATCTGTAATAGAGGCGCTCTTTATAGCATCTATCGTAATAAATTCTTTTAGCAGTTTTTCTTTTCTTGCTTTACCTAAGCCAACTATGCCATCTAAACGACTAGTAAAAAGTCCTTTAGCTTTAGTTGAACGAAAAAAGTTTATCGCAAAATCATGAACTCGTTCACTAATATTAGCTATTAACATATAGATTGGACTATTTTTAGCAATTGGAATTTCTTTTTCATTAAAATATATTAATTTAGCTCTATGGTGTTCATCTTTTTGAATACCGCCAACTGGAATATCAATATTTAAAACTTTAAGTACTTCTAAACAAGCATGTACTTGAATTTGCCCACCATCCATTAAAATTAAATCTGGCATTTCCTTACCTTCAAGTTTTAATCGCAAATAACGTCTATAAACGACCTCTTTCATAGTTTCATAATCGTTTGCTCCAACAACTGTTTTAACATGATATTTTCTAAATAACTTCGGACAAGGTCGGCCATTTTTATAAACTACTAAAGCTGAAATAGGGTATTCACCAAATAAGTTTGAATTATCAAATGATTCAATTGTATATGGGGTGTTAATATTTAATAATTTTCCTAACGCCTCTATTGTTTCAATATCCCTTAAAGCTTTATTTTGTGTCATCAGAAATCGGTTTTCTAAATCTTTTTGTGCGTTTAAATTTGCCATTTCTAAGACTTGATATTTAATACCTTTTTGTGGAATATTAAATTTAGCTTGAATAACTTCTGAAAGTGTTTCATCATAAAAATTTTCATTTAAAAACAATTCTTTTGGAGTTATATTTGGTGTATAATATTGCGTCATAAAGCCATTAAATGTATCATTTGCATCTGAAATTATTGGAATAATAGTACTATAATTAGCTACTATAGTTCCCTGTCTCATCATTAATATATGAATAGCTAAATTATCGTCTTTAACATAAGTTCCGATATAATCAGCAAATAAAGCTGTATTTATATCTATTTTTTGAGCATTTATTGTATGTTTTATACTATCTATCTCATCACGATACTCTTTGGCTTTTTCAAATTCTAATTTTGCAGAAGCTTCTAACATTTTTTCTTCAAGTTTAGTAATAACATTACCTGTCTTACCATTTAAAAAATCTGTTATTTCTTTCTTGTAATTTGAATAATCTATTTTTTCTTTATTAATACATGGGGCTAAACATTGTTTTAGATGGTAATATAAGCATTCTTTTTTTGGTAATTTAAAACATTTTCGTAAAGGAAATAATTGATTTAATAAATTGACTGTTTCTCTAGCTGCTTTTACATTAGGATAAGGGCCAAAATACTTAGCATTATTTCTCTTTCTCGCTTCTCTAGTTACGATTAATCTAGGGTTTTCTTCATTTGTTAAAGCGATAAAAGGGTATGTTTTATCATCTTTTAACATAATATTATATTTAGGATCATATTGTTTTATCAAATTAATTTCTAAAACAAAACTTTCTTTATTTGAAGCAGTAATAATATAATCAAAGTGATCAATTTCACTTACTAATTTAGTAGTTTTAGCATTGTGAGAACCATGAAAGTAACTACGAACCCGATTTTTTAAATTTTTAGCTTTACCAACATAAATGACTTTGTCATTTATATCCTTCATTAAGTAACAGCCAGGTTTATCTGGTAAAAGTTCTAATTTTAATTTAATATTTTCATTCATAATTATAAAAAAAACGATTTATTAATCGTTTTTCTCATCACTAAATGTGATTTTTGTATCTCCTGCAAGTATTTCTTCTAAAGCTTGACCTATTGCTTTTTTACATTTTGGGTCTTCTAAAGAAGTATAGTTTTCTTCCTCTATAATCTTAGCACGTTTCGCTGCTGCATATGCCAACTTATATTTAGAATCAATTACTTTTAATAAATCATCAATAGAAGGATAACGCATTCCATCAATTTTACTATTATCTGCCATATTCTAGCCTCCTTGCTACATTTATGTATTATAACATTTTTATTAATTTCCTTCAATAAGTTTCATATATTGATGTATTGAACGTTCAGTTTTTGCATGTTCAGCTCTTATGATCGCCATAATTCGATCGGCAGCATTAACAACTTCATCATTAACAACAATATAGTCATATTTATATGCTAATTTAAATTCTCTATTAGCTTTATCAATACGTTCTTTAATTACTTCTTCTGTTTCAGTTCCTCGATTACGCAATCTAGTGTATAAGGCTTCTCTTGAAGGTGGAACTAAAAAGATTAATACGGCATCTTTAACTTTATCTCTAACTTGTAAAGCTCCTTCAACTTCTATTTCTAGAATAACTTCTTTACCTCTAGCTAGTTGGTCTTCAACTTTATCTAAAGGAGTACCATAATAGTTACCAACAAATGTTGCATGTTCTAAGAATTTGTTTTCACTTATTCTTTTTTCAAACTCATCTTTAGTAACAAAATAATAATCTACTCCGTCAACTTCACCTTTTCGTTTAGGTCTAGTTGTCATTGATACACTATAAACAAAGTTTTGTTCAGGCATATCAAACAAAGCTTTTCTAACTGTACCTTTCCCTACACCTGAAGGTCCTGATATTACTACTAATAAACCACGGTCATTAAGTTTCATAGTGTTCCTCCATAAAAATGATATATTATTTTAGCATTTTTGGCTAAATATCTCAATAAAAAAATTATAAATTAAGCAAAAAAGCCAATCACTATTACATGATTGGCCAATATTTATTCTCCATTATAAAAACCATCAGAATTTGGATCAGGATATTTAATTCGATGCTTATTATAAGTTGTATGTAACACTTTATGAGCCACTACTGAACCTGGTTCATCTAAAAAGTCTTGATATAATTTTTGAATATCTTTATTCAAATGACTTCTTCTAACTTCTTTTTTCTTATCAATATCATATAAAACTTTAGCTCTTTTAGCAATATAAGTATCCCTAATATCATCATCTTCATTAGGCAAAAATAATTCTTTGACGTATGGTTGACCACCACCATTAATACAACCACCAGGACAACCCATTATTTCAATAAAGTCATATTTTGATTCGCCGGCTTTTATATCATCTAATAATAATTTAGCGTTTTTCATACCAGAAGCTACTGCTAAATGATAGATAATGCCATTTATCTCTAAACTAGCTTCTTTTAGACCTTTAAGACCCCTAACCGCTTTATATTCAACTGGGTCTAACTCACCGCCTGTTAAATAATGATAAGCTGTTCTAACAGCAGCTTCCATTACCCCACCAGTTACACCAAAAATTGCACCTGCTCCTGTATATTCACCAATTAAATCATTATCAAATTCTTCATCTGGTAATTTTTTCCAGCTAATACCAGCTCTTCTAATAATTTTAGCTAATTCTCTAGTTGTCAAAACTATATCAACATCTTTTATACCATCAACATTATTTTCTGGTCTTTCTTTTTCATACTTTTTAGCTGTACAAGGCATAACTGAAACAACACATATTTTAGTTCTATCTAAATGATGTTTTTCAGCATAATATGTTTTAATAATAGCTCCTAACATTTCATGAGGACTCTTACAGCTAGATAAATGACTTAACAATTCCGGATAGTAATATTCAATATAATTTACCCAACCTGGAGAACATGATGTTATCATTGGCGTAGAAGCTTTAGTCGTAACTCTATGAATCCATTCATTTGCTTCTTCCATTATTGTTAAATCAGCCCCAAAATTAGTATCAAAAACTCGATAAAAGCCTAAACGATGTAAAGCAGCAACCATTTTACCAGTAGATTTAGTACCAATTTTTTCGCCAAATTCTTCACCAATAGCCGCTCTAACAGCTGGGGCAGTTTGAACAATGACTATTTTTCCTTCAGCAAATGCTTTATCTAATTTATCAATTTCTGAATGTTCCATTAAAGCACCTGTTGGACAAACGAGAGTACATTGACCACATTCAATACATGGAACATTCGCAAAAGAACGATTTTCAGAAGGACCAACAATCGTTTTAAATCCCCTTTTCTCAAAACCTAAAATACCTAATCCTTGTAAATCTTTACAAGTCTCAATACATCTACCGCATAATATACATTTAGATGTATCTCTTATAATGCCATAAGCTAAATCATCATAGGTAGTTTCTGTTTTAGCTCCTTTATACATATCAGGACGAGCACCAACAATCCTTGATACTTCAAGTAATTCACATTGACCATTTTTAGGACATGATTGGCAATCAAAAGAGTGATTAGATAATAATAATTCAACGCTTGTTCTTCTAGCGATAACAGCTTCAGGATCGTTTATGCTAACTTCAAGTCCATCCCTAAGTGGATAAGCACATGAGGGAACAAGTCTTCTTTCACCTTTAACTTTAACTAAACAAACGCGACAAGATGCTAAACTACATTTACCATGTTGCCATGAACATAATGATGGAACATTATATCCACAAACTCTTAATGCTTCAAGTAATGTTTGTTTATCATCAACTTCATATTTTATACCTTCAACTATAATATTAATCTTACTCATTTTGCACCTCTAGTTCTTAGAAATGGCATGGAACATACAAGATTGGAAGCATACTCCACATTTTACACACTTAGTTTGATCAATGACAAATGGAACTTTACCTACAACACCAGTAATAGCGCCAGTAGGACAATTTTTAGCACAAATAGAACATTTTTTACATCTATCTGGGTTGATCTTATAACTCATCAAACTCTTACATACACCTGCATCACATTTTTTATCAACAATGTGTCTAACATAAACATCTCTAAATTTATGCAATGTTGATAAAACTGGATTAGCAGCTGATTGACCTAAACCACATAAACTTCCTACTCTTAAAGAATGAGATAGTTCTTCTAGTTTATCTAAGTCTTCCATTTCGCCTTGACCACTTGTTATCTTCTCTAAAATTTCTAGTAATCGTTTTGTTCCAATTCGACATTGACTACATTTTCCACAAGATTCATCACAAATAAACTCTAAATAAAATTTTGCCACATCAACCATACAGTTATCTTCATCCATTACAATTGCGCCACCAGAACCCATCATAGAACCTTTTTCTACTAAGTTATCAAAATCAATTGGCGTATCAAGTTCTTGTAAAGTTAAGCAACCTCCTGATGGACCACCTGTTTGAATTGCTTGAAATCTCTTATTGTTAGGAATTCCTTCACCTATATCATAGATTAATTCTCTTAAAGTCGTTCCCATAGGCACTTCAACTAAACCAACATTTTTAACCTTACCACCCAAAGCAAATACTTTAGTTCCCTTAGATTTAGTTGTACCAACTTGATTAAATTTGTTAGCTCCTTCTCGCATAATATAAGGAATATTAGCTAATGTTTCAACATTATTAATTATAGTAGGCTTACCCCATAAACCACTAACAGCTGGGAATGGAGGTCTAGGACGAGGCATACCTCTTTTACCTTCTATAGAGTTAATTAAAGCCGTTTCTTCACCACAAACAAAAGCACCAGCTCCTAATCTGATATGTGCTCTAAAAGAAAAATTTGTGCCTAAAATATGATCTCCTAAAATGCCTAAATCCTCTAGTGCTTTAATTGCTTTTCTCAATCTATCAACAGCAACAGGGTACTCAGCTCTTACATAAAAATAACCATTTTCAGCCCCAATTGCATAACCAGCAATCATCATACCTTCTATAACATTTATTGGATTACCTTCTAAAATTGAACGATCCATAAAGGCACCCGGGTCTCCCTCATCACCATTACAAATGACATATTTTGTATTATTTTTTTGATCATAAGCAAATTGCCATTTTTTTCCAGTTGGGAAACCACCGCCTCCACGACCTCTTAAACCGCTTAAAGATATTTCATCTATAACAGCTTGTCTATCCATATTTAAAGCTCTAACAAGGCCTTTTAAAGCATCATAGCCTAAAGCTTCATGAACATTTTCCGGATTGATAATACCACAACCATGTAAAGCTATTCTCATTTGTTTATGATAAAAAGGAATATCATCTTGTCTTGGATGTTTAACTTTAGTATTAGGGTCCTCATATACTAAATCTTCAACAATTTGACCTCCACAAATGTCAATGTCCATTATTCTTTTTACATCATTAACTTTTACCATTCGATACAAGGTATCCTCTGGATATATCTTTACAAATGGACCTTGACTGCAAAATCCAAAACAACCAACAATATTAACTGTTACCTTATAAGATAAATTACGCTCTTCTATTTCTCTTTCAAATGCTTGCAAAATTTGTTTAGAATTTGAGCTTAAACAACCTGTTCCCCCACAAATAACAATATGGCGAAGATGATTTTCACCACCTAATTTATCAGCAAATTTATGGGTATCTTCAATTATAACTTTTTCAAGTTCATCAATAGTTTTAATCTTATTTGCCATATTTTACTCCATTTTCATATTCTTATATTCATTAATTATTCTTTGAACATCACTTAACTTTACTCTTGGGTAAACTTTACCATTAATAGTTAAAGCTGGGGCAATTCCACAAGCTCCTATGCATCTTAATCCATCTAATGTAAATAGACCATCATCAGTAGTTTGACCAACTTTAATGCCTAATAACTCTGAAAATTTATCTAAAACATTTTGTCCACCTTTAACATAACAGGCTGTTCCAATACAAACTCCAATAACATACCTGCCTTTTGGTTTTAAACTAAATAATGAATAAAAAGTAACTACTCCATAAATTTCACTAACCGGAATATTAAGTTTTAAACTAATAACTTCCTGTACTTCTAACGGTATATATCCATACTCTCTTTGAACATCTGCTAAAACTAACATCAAAGGAGAAGGTTCATCTTTATACCTATCACATATTTCATTAATTTGTAATATTGCTTCTTTACGTAAAGGCATATTTTTTTTGCTCCTTTCAATTTCATTGTTTAAATTATAACACTTAATAAAATGAAATGAAAGCGTTTCTAGCGTCTTTCTTTAATTTTAAAAATAAAAATAAATAGGCCAATACTTACTAATAAATATATATATAAAAAAGATGGTTCTATATTAAAATAATAGGTATTTTCATACATAAAATTAGGAAAAAAATTATTTATATCAAATAATAACATAAATAAGACTAAAAGATTTAAAAAGAAAATTATTATAATTCCTAAAACTTTATTAAATAAAAGACTAGCTATACCATTTATTAAGACTACTAAACTAAAAGAATATAAAATAGTAAAAAATAAATTAAAATCAATTTTAAAATACTCTAATTTAATATAAGCTATTAAATTAAAAGTTAAAAATATTAATAAACTTGAGTGTATAGAATAAATAAAAAATAAGCGTAAATATATCCTACTTAAATGTTTTCTTTGATAAATAAAATACATGCTAAATTCATATAATTTAGAACTATTTAAATATAAAAAATAATAAGTAATTAAAACAATTATAATAATTTTTAAATAATAAAGACTTTCTTCTACAAACATATTTTCATCTATTTGATAAATTAATAAGGCAAAAGCTAGAATTATAACTAAATAGATAATAGTAAATATCGTTGAAGATAGATAATAATCAATTTGTTTTACGATTTTCTTTTTCACTAATTATTTCACCTGCTTTAACTTCTATTAATCTATATGATAAATATCTAAATGGTTTAAGATTATGAGTTACTAAAATAATTGTTTTGTTTAATGTTTTTAAATACTTAATAATTTTTTTGATTACTAATTTATCAAGACCATCTAAAATTTCATCATATACAACTACATCTGCTTTAGTTAAAAAACTATAAATAATTGCCACTTTTTATAGTTACCTTTAGATAATGTTTTAATTTTTTGATTAGGAACTTCTAAATCAGCTAATATTAATTCAATATTAATACTAGCTTTAAATATATCTATTGATTTATATAAGAAATCTTTAACATACCTATTACTTGGTAATACAAATTTATCTGATAAAAAGAAGATATCTTTAAAATTTGAATTATATGCTTTATGATGAATACTTTTAACTATTATTTTTAATATTGTGGTTTTACCACACCCATTATCTCCTGTTATTATTATAAAATCTTTATCATCAACTATTAAATTAATGTTATTTAATATCTTTTTAAAATGCTTATAGTAAGTTAAATTAGTAAATTTAAGCATAAAAAATACCCTCTTTAAGAAAATTAGCATTATCTAATAAAGATAAATTAGTGGTTTTAAAGCGTGGACAATCAACTAGATATTCTATATTATTTTGTTTAATCACTAAATAAGTTTTATATAAATAAACATTCTCTAAATGTGTCAAACTTATTTCATATCCCTCATAATTTTTAATTAAAGTAGTCTCTATATTAGGAGAAATCATAACTTCATCAATTAAATTATTAGATTTAATTCTTATCTTACTTAAATTATTACCATCATATATCCCTTCTAAATAATCATAATTAAAATAATTATAATCTTTTTGATAATATGTATAAAAATAGCCAACATCTAACCGATATTTTAGATTGTCATTTTCTAATATTAAATATGTTTCACTAAAATCTGTCAGTGGTTTAGGTAAATAAAATGATATGCTGACATTTAAATAATTCTCATTTAATAATCTTTCATGGCCTATTATCGTTTTAGAGGCTATCTCTATAGAATAGGTGTTTTCTGTTTGTTCAAGATAATATTTATAATTATAATTGGCTAAATGTTCATTAATGTAGTAATTTAGATAATAAGTTCTAGTAGAATCATAAATATAATTATAAGTCGACCTTATAGTATATATTTTATAATCCCTTATTGTTTTGGGGTTAGAAAATAAGTATATGTTTATAAAGCTTAAAATAAGTAGGAAAATATATATTATTTTCTTTATCATATCGCTACTTTTTCAATAGTTTGATATTCACTAGTGATTGTAAAATATTCAAACCCACCTTTTTCGACACACATCCAAAACATATAATAGGCAGCTACTCCATTTGTGACATATCCTGTCCCTGTTACGGTTACTAATAATTTTGTTTTTCCTTCAACAGGAACTTTCAATTTTTCTGTTTTAGTTTGACCTTCAGTTATTTGATATTTATATTCAAGACCTACTTCAGCATCTAAATCATGTTTAAATTTATTAACTGAACCACTTAACCCATAGGATATAGAACCTGTCGCTGAAATAATTGTTTTAACTTCTGTTTCTGTTGTTACTGAAATTTCATAAGTGATAGCTTCCTCACCACTATTAGTAGTTTCATAAACTGTTCTTGCTATATAAGTACATGGAACCTTATTATTAACTATATGGACATTCCAACCCCAAAATTTTGTTTTATTTATTTTTTGATAATATTCATCATATTCAGCATCCGTATAATTAGAAAGCAATTTACCACTTTCTAAAATTATTTCTTCAAAACCTAAATAATCTGATGCTGCTTTTGTTTTAACATTACTAACTGATAATGTCATTAATAAAAATAAAAATGCTAATATTACTTTTTTCATATTAATCTCACTTTCCTTTCATTTAATCTATAGTAAAAAAAAGTAATTTTTTTGCAGATTGGTTTTATTATTTTAAATATTTTGGTATAATTTAGACCGGGTGAAAAATATGGCTGAATGCGATCATAATTGTAGTAATTGTAGCTCAAAGTGTGAAGGAGCTCCTAAATATTTTAATTTAAATCAATTTTCACACATCAAACATATAATTGGCGTTGTATCTGGTAAAGGTGGAGTTGGCAAATCAGCTACTACTTCTTTATTAGCTACAGCTTTTCAAAAAAATGGATATAAAGTTGGAATTTTAGATGCAGATATCACAGGTCCTTCTATACCTAAAGGTTTTGGCATTAAAGATGGTATTAAGGGTAATGAAAATTTAATGTTCCCTCAGTTAACTAAACTTGGTATTAAAATTGTATCTATAAACTTACTTTTACAACATGAAGATGACCCTGTATTGTGGCGCGGCCCTGTTGTAGGTGGAGCTATTAAACAATTTTATGAAGACGTTTTGTGGGAAGATTTAGATTATTTATTTATCGATATGCCACCTGGAACTGGTGATGTAGCTTTAACGATTTTTCAGTCTGTTCCACTTGATGGTGTTATTATCATTTCAACTCCACAAGATTTAGTTCAAATGATTGTTGGTAAGGCTTTGAAAATGGCAAATATGATGAATATTCCTGTATTAGGGTTAATTGAAAATATGAGTTATATTAAATGCCCTAATTGCAATACAATAATTGAACCATTTGGACCTTCTAAATTAGTAGAAATAGCTAATGTTTTCAATATTAAGCCTTTAATTAAAATGCCAATTGATCCTAATTTAACAGCTCTTATTGACAAAGGATGTATTGAAGATTACGATACTAATTATCTTAACGATTTAATCAAACTTATCAATAAAGATGTAGCTCATAAAATAAAGCTAAAAAAAATCGAGGTAGATTCATAATCCACCTCGTTTTTTTATTCATTTATTTTTTTAATTAAATCTTCAATATGATTTCCGTAATCAATTGATGTATCGTATTTAAATATAACTTCTGGCATTTTACGAGCTTCAATTTTTGAAGCAAGATAAGCTCTAATTTCACCTTTACGATTTTCTAATATATCAGCAAAATAATCATTTTTATCTTTACTATATAAAGTATAATAAATTGTCATAAATGAAAGATCATTTGTAATTTTGACTGCAGTAACTGATACTTCTCTTAAAGTTTCATCTTTAGATTTATTTAAAAACCATAATGAGGCTTCTCTTAAAGCTAGAGATTCTAATCTTTTTAATTTAATTTGATTCATTATTGTTTAACCTCCTTAGTAGTTGAAGCTTCAATAACATCACCAACTTTAATGTCATTATAACCCTCAATTCTAATTCCGCATTCATAACCAGCTTTAACTTCTTTAACATCATCTTTAAAACGACGTAAAGTAGCTAGCTTACCTTCATAAACAACAATACCTTCACGTAATAATCTAATTGTAGCTGTATTAGTTACATAACCATCCGTAACATAACATCCAGCAATAGTACCAACTTTAGAGATTTTAAATAATTCTCTAATTTCTAGATAGCCTGAAACTACATCTTCATATACCGGATCTAACAAGCCTTTTAGAGCAGCTTCAATATCATTAGTAACATCATAAATAATACTATAAAGGCGAATTTGAACATGTTTAGCATTAGCCGTATTTTTAACATTTGGCATTGGGCGTACATTAAAACCAATGATTAAAGCTTTACTACCATCAGCTAAATTAATATCATCATCTGTTATAGTACCTACATTACATCTTATGATATTTAAACTTACATCCGGAACCTCAATTTTTAATAAAGAATTTTTTAAAGCTTCAGCACTACCTTGAGCATCTGCTTTAATTATAATATTAAGTTCTTTATTTTTACTATCAATCGCATTAAACAAATCATTAATATTCTTAGGTTTATTATCTGCTTCTTGGCTTTTATTTCTAATATGTCTTTCCTCTGCAACTGCTTTAGCTTCTTGTTCAGATGAGAAAACCATAAATTTATCACCAGCTTGACAAACACCATCTAAGCCGGTAATCATCAAAGCTTGACTAGGTTTAGCAGCTTGATACCTTACATGTCTGTCATCTTCCATTGTTCGAACTTTACCAAATGTTTCACCACAAACTAAACAATCGCCGACTTTTAATGTACCATTTTGTACTAATAATGTTGCATAAGGGCCTTTATTCTTATCTAAGCCTGCTTCGATAACAGTACCCATAGCCAAACGGTTAGGGTTAGCTTTTAATTCTGCAATATCAGCAACTAACTCAATATTTTCTAATAATTCTTTAACACCAGTCCCTTTAAGGGCACTAATATTCACATAAATAGTATCGCCACCCCAAGCTTCTGGTATTAAATTATAACGTGATAATTCTTCCATAACACGATCTGGATTAGCTTGCGGTTTATCTATTTTATTAACTGCTACTATTATCGGACATTTTGCTGCTTTAGCGTGTTCTATTGCCTCTTCTGTTTGTGGCATAACCCCATCATCTGCTGCCACTACTAAGACAACAATATCTGTAATAGATGCTCCACGAGCACGCATTTGTGAGAAAGCCGCATGTCCTGGGGTATCAATAAAAGTAATATCATAACCATTATGATTGATTTGATAAGCACCAATATGCTGTGTAATTCCCCCAGCTTCACCTAAAGCAACTCTCGAATTACGAATTGTATCTAAAAGTGTAGTTTTACCATGATCAACATGACCCATAATAGTAACAACTGGTGGTCTTTTTTCTAAATCACTTTCATCATCAACAATTTTAAACTCATCAAACCTAGTAATATCTGTAATTACTTCATCTTTTACTTCATAACCATAATCAAGGGCTATTAATTCAACCGTATCACGATCTACAGTATTACTTTGACTTGCCATAATACCATTTTGAATTAATTTCATTATTACTTGATTAACCGGTTTACCTAAAGCTTCAGCTAACATTAATACTGTCATATTAGGCTTATATATAACAACTTTTTCTTTATTTTCTGAAGTCTTAGGTAAAGCATCAGAAACACGTTTTTCATGCTTTTTTTTCGCCATAAAAAACACCTACTTTCTTAATATTTTTAAAAATGACACTCCATTTTTCTTAATTCCTAGAACTTTTTTATTTTCTTTTCCAATTGCTTTTGACAAAGTAGCAAAATCAAAGGACTCATCTACCTCAACATTATAAAATTTAGCCTTATCCCTAATTTTTTTAGTAGTATTAGCACCAGCATCATTTGCTAAAAAAATATAACGAAGTTCAGCTTTTCGTAATGCTTCAACCACTAAATTTTCTCCTACTACAATATAACCAGCTCTAAAACAAAGGCCTATATTATTCTCGCGTTTGTCCATCTATAAGACCTACAAGTTCATCATAAATTTCATCAGGTACATTAACTTCTAACTTTTTATCTAAAACTTTAGATTTTTTAGCCTTAGCTATAACATTTTTATCTTTTTTTACGTAAGCGCCACGCCCGTTAACTTTACCTTTTAAATCTACTAAAACATTACCTTCAGGTGTTCTAACAATTCGAAATAAATCTTTCTTTTCACAGACTTCCTTGCTCACTACACAAGTTCTTAAAATTAATTTACGTTCTTTCATTATAAATTAACTAATCCTTCATCAAATGCTTGTTTTAAAGATTTAATATCAATTTTCCAACCTGATGATTGAACAGCAAGTCTAACATTTTGACCAGACTTACCTATAGCTAAGCTCAATTCTTCATCTGGAACAATCGCAATAGAAGTTTTAGTCTTAGGATCAACATTAATAACTTTTGTTACAGTAGCAGGTTGTAGGCTATTAGCAATTGTTTCTTCAATGTTTGGACTCCATTTATATAAATCAATTTTTTCACCATTTAAAGCATCTATAATTTCTTTAATTCGAACGCCACCTTCACCTACACATGCACCAATAGCTTCAACATTCGGGTCGTTAGAATAAACAGCAATCTTTGTTCTATCGCCTGGGTCTCTAGCTATACCCTTAACTTCGATTATACCTTCAGCAATTTCTGGGATATATGTTTCTAGTAGACGGCTAATTAAATTCTTATCATTACGGCTTACATAAACCTTAGGATCTTTATTTGTATGTTCAACCTTACGAATAAATACTCTTAAAGTATCTCCAGCCTTAGGATGATCATTCACTAGTAATTCTTTTTTAGGTAAAAACGTTGTAATATTACGTCCTATATCTAGAATTAAAAAATCATCTTTAACTTCAACAACTTTAGCTAGAATCATTTCACCTTCTAATTCTTTGAAATAATTCTCAGCTTTTTCTCTTTCTAGTTGCTTTAAACTTTGATTAAATGTTGATTTCATCATATTAACAGCTGGTCTAGATAATTCAGCCATTGGAACTGGTGTTTCAATTATTTGACCTACTTTAACATTTGATTTACCTTTTAATTTACGAGCATCAGTGATTAAAATTTCAGCAATTCCATCTTCTTGAGGAACTTCACTATATTTTTCAACCACCTTTTCTACTTTATATAAATTAATTTCTTGTTTATCTGGATTTAAAACTACTTTGCAAGATTCATTGCCATATTTTTTCTTAAATGCATAAATAAAAGCTCGCTTTATAATTTCATATAGATCTTCTTTTGGAAGTTCTCTTGCTTCACTGACTAAATTTAAATTTTTATAAAATTCCTTACTAATCATTCTTTTTCTCCTTAAACTTTTACAGCTAATCTAATAAATTTAATTTTACTCAAACTTACTTTTTGTTTTTTTATACGTCCCTTTAAATTAACTTTAATTACTAATTCTTCATCACTACATTCTTCTAAATAGCCATAATAATTATTATCTTCTTCTAAATAGACATAACTTCCTATATATTTTTTTATCTCATCTAAATTGCGCAATTCTTTTTCAGCACCTGGTGAAGATACCTCTAAATAATAAGGTGGATAATCACTATCAATAGCATCTAGTTTATTTGATATTTGTTCATTTAAATAAGCTAATTCATCAAGTGTAATACTAGGATTTTTATCTATAAATATTTGTAAAATTAAATCATTACCTAATTTTTCTTCTTTAATATCATATAAAGTAAATTCACTATCTTTTATGATATCTAATACTATTTCTTTTACTTGATTTAAATTCACTTTCTCACCCCATAACATTAAAATAAGAGAGGCGTGACCTCTCTTGGTAGAAAGATTATAACACACCTAAATATATTATGCAAGTTTATTTCCTCTTCATATGTATATATTCTTTACTCATTGTAGCAAAATGTGTATAACCTAAAGATTTAATTAATGTTGGAACGTCTTTATTAAAATAATCATGATTTGTATAATTATATTCATTAAAATTAGCTTTAAACATATCTTTATCATTTAATATTACAGCATAATGTAGTGGATAATTGATACGTTCTTTATCAGTATAATCATAATTAAGTAATGTTTTAAAAGAATCTTTTAAATATTTTTTTAAAGATAAACCATCACGGTTTTTAAAATCTGTTAAAGATCCATGTTGTAATAAAACCTTCACAGCTTGATAATTAAAAGTTCTTATAGCATTAAACAAAGGAGTTTCCCTATAACGATTTAGCTTGTTAACTTCAAGACCTTTTTCTAATAAATAATAAATAATATCAGAATCATTATAATTACAAGCTAAATGAAGCAAATTATTACTTGCATTATCAGTCTCCTTAGCCAAATCTAAAGAAAAATAAGTGTTTAATAAAGATAAATTACCATTTCTTATTAAAGCAAATAAAATATTTTCTCCATTTTGATTTTTTTGTGTAAAATCTGCTTTACGGTATTCTATAAAAAGTTTAATTATTTCTTCCCGGCCATATAAAAAAGCATAATAAAATGGTGTTTCCCCTTTATCAGAACGTAGAGTAATATCACAATTATTCTTTAACAAACTATCACATACTCCAATCATATTTTTATGAATGGCTAAAAATAATGGAGTCATACTTAAATAATTTTGTTGATTCAAGAAAATGTGTGAATTGATTAAAAAATAACAGATTTCTACTCGATTATACATTATAGCATAATGAAGTAAGTTATTACCTTTTTCGTCAACTTGATTAATTGAATTATAATTTAGGTAATCTTTTAAGGCATTTAAATTGTTTTCTAATATATATAATACTGCTTCATTCATAATATAAAAACAAAAATAGGACCTAAGCCCTATTTTACAGCATCTTTCATTCCTTTACCAGCTTTAAAAGCAGGGCTTTTTTGGCCAGGAATATTAATGTCTTCCCCTGTACGAGGATTTCTACCAACTCTAGCAACTCGATCCCTAACCTCAAATGTACCAAAGCCAGAAATAACAACTTTTTCGCCTTCGCCTAAAGTTTCACAAATTACATCAAGAAAACCATCAAAAGTACGTTCAGCATCAACTTTTGTTATATTTAACTTTTCAGCTACAACAGCTACTAATTCAGCTTTATTCATCTTCATACCTCCGTTTGTTTTATTATAACATTTTTTTAAGATATTGCAACAATTTATTCTTGTTTTAATTTACGGGTCAAAAGTAGATTTTGGCTTTCTTCTAATGATATTTTACCCGTAACCAATAAATAACTAGTCGAAATTATCGGTAGTTCTAAGTTATATTTTACACCTATTTCATGCGCCGCTATAATCGTTCTAACACCCTCTACCGTTTGTGTTGAAGTGTTTATAGCATCCTCGACACTTTGACCTTGACCTATCTTTAAACCTGCCTTAAAATTTCTACTATTATAAGAACTAGCTGTAACGATTAAATCACCTAAACCTGATAACCCATACGCCGTTTCTATGTTTCCTCCTAATGCTTCAACTATTTTAATAATTTCTCGCATTCCTCGACATATTAAAGCTGCCCTAGCATTCTCACCTAATCCTAGACCTTCGACAATACCTGAAACAACCGCAATGGCATTTTTAATTGCCCCACCTGTTTCAACACCTCTAACATCTTGACTTGTATAAACTCTTAAATAATCATTAGAGAATAAATTTTGAATAGCTTTAGCCCAATCTAAATTAGTTGAAGCACTGACTAAACTAGTAAATTTACGTTTAATTAATTCTTCTGCATGACTAGGTCCTGATAAAACAACATATGCTTCAAGATATTTATTATCTACTGTATCTTTAATTATATCAGAAACTAAATAAGTAGTTTCTGGTTCTATACCTTTTGATACATTAATGAAAACTTTTTTATCTTTTAGTAAATTATTAATTTCAATTAATACATTACGCATAACTTTAGTTGGCACACACAATACTATTATTTTGGCAAAACTAATAGCTTCTTCTAATGATAAGGTAGCCTTTATAGAACTAGGAATAGAAACATCAAACGACGGATGAACATGATATTTATTAATTTTATTCACAAAATCTTTATTAACATCCCTAATTAATACTTCATTTTGATTGTCAGCTAAAGTTTGAGCTAAAGTAGTACCCCAAGCACCGCCACCAATAACACTGACTTTCATCAATCACGCCTCCTAAATTCTAATTTGATAGGTGTTGCAAAAAAATCAAAATTCTTTCTAATTTGATTTTCAAGGTAACGTTTATATGAAAAATGCAAATAATTTTCATCATTGACAAAAATAGCAAAAGTAGGAGGACAAACACCTACTTGTGTTGCATAATATATCTTTAGTTTACCACCATTGAAAAAAGAAGGCAAGTTCATTTGATAAGCATCAATTACTACATCATTTAAAACGGCTGTTTGAATTCTTCTTCGATATGCTTCATATGTCAATTTTAACATTGGGAATAATGTATTAACTCTTGATTTAGTTAAAGCTGATAAGAAAACAATCGGAGCATAATCTAAATATTTAAATTTATCTCTCACTTCTTTTTCAAATTCAGCCATAGTATTAGTTTCTTTTTTAACTAAATCCCACTTATTAACGACAATAATACAAGGTTTATTATACATTTCAATATACTGTCCGATATGTGTGTCTTGTTCAATAATACCTGTATTAGCATCTAAAACTAATAAAACAATATCAGAACGAATAATTGCATCAATGGCTCTAATTTGCGCATATTTTTCTAGATTTTCGTAAATTTTACCTCTTTTTTTCATCCCTGCAGTATCTATAATTACATATTTATCATCTTGATAAGTAAAGCTAGAGTCTATAGAATCCCGAGTAGTACCGGCAATATCTGAAACAATTACTCTGTTTTCTTTTAATAAGGCATTAACTAAACTGCTCTTACCAACATTAGGTCGACCAATTAAAGAAAATTTAATATTATCTTCTTCTATAGATTCTTCATTATAATTTAGATGACTAATAACAGCATCTAATAAATCACCTAAACCAATGCCATGCAAAGTTGATATAGGATAAATTTCTCCAAAACCTAGACTATAAAAATCATATATATTATCTTTATATTTTTCATCATCAACTTTATTAACAGCCACTAATACTTCTTTTTTTGCCTTATAAAGCATTTTAGCAATATAATTATCGTCATCAGTAAGTTGGCTTCTAACATCTACTAAAAAAATTATAACATCTGCCTCTTCTAAAGCTATTTCAACTTGAGCCTTAATTTCAACTTGAAAAGGAGCATCTTGAAGTTCTATTCCTCCTGTATCAATTACATAAAATTCATTTCCTAACCAACTAGCTTTAGCATAAATACGATCACGTGTAACACCGGGTTTATCATCTGTTATAGAAAGACGAGTACCTATAATACGATTAAATAAACTACTTTTGCCAACATTAGGTCTACCTACTATCGCAATTTTTGGTAACATGTTATCACTTCTCCTTATAATTATATTATATAAAAAAAGTTCTAATCTTACGTTTTAGTTATATCGATAAAGTAAGATTAGAACTAATTATCTACTTATTTAAAATATCCTTATATACATCACCAATAGTAACACTACTATCATCATTTTCATTAGAAAGATATTTTTGCATTTCTTTTTGTTCTTCTAAGGCTTTATAGCGTCTAATACTTAAGCGTAATACCCATTCTTTAGGTCTAATATCAAAAACAACAGCCTTTACTTCATCACCAACAGCATAATAATCACTTACTTTGCCTTTATCGTTTTTATCAAGGATAGAATCATTAGGAATAAATCCATCTACACCTAAGGCTGTAACTTTTAAGCCATCTTCTGTTATTTCTGTAATTTTACAATCACATATATCTCCTCTTTTAGCTTTTACACGTGACCAAGGATTATCTAACATAGCTTTACGTGATAAAGAAATTCTTTGTTTTTCATTATCTATTTTAGAAATTACGACTTCGATTTCATCGCCTACAACTACACATGATTGATAATTATCATTAGGATTCCAACTATATTCACTTTGATGTAATAAGCCTCTAACATTTTCTGCAAGTTCAAGTAAAATACCATAAGGTAATTTATTAACAACTTTAGCTTTAATTTTATCGCCAACCTTATGATTTAAAACAAATTGTTCATAAGGAGTAGCTAACAAAGCTTTACGTGATAACAAGATTTTACCATTTTTAATTGATAAAACTTTAACACTTACTTTATCTCCAACTTTTAAAACATCTTCTATTTTTTCGATATATGTATGACTAATTTCTGGAAGTCTTAACATACCTTGTACATAATTAAACTTAACAAAACATGCAAAAGGCAAAATTCTAACAACTTCACCTTCTAAAGTGTCACCTTCATGAATATTAGCTAATTCTGCTTCTTTATTTTCTTCAAAAATACTATCAGCATAAACACGACTAGAAAAAACAGCTCTATTTCTAGTAGGATTAGCTTCTATAACTATACCTGTTAATTTATCGCCAACTTTAGTCTCACGTGGTCCTTGACTTTTAGGCATAAACATATCAACACCATCATAAGAAACTGTATAGCCTTTACCATCTTTAGTAGCTGATTTAACAACAACTTCAATAGGTTTTTTATCTTCAGCTAATTTAACAATTTCTTGATATTTTGCTTGTCTTAATAAACGTAAACGTGAGCATAGAATTTCTCCACTAGCGTCTCCTTCTTTAATTTCTGTAATTTCTACTTCAACTTCGTCGCCAACAGAAACTAAATATTTTAAAGAAGTTTGCGTTTTATCTAAAGTGAAGTGGTCTAAGTAAATTTGACCTTCTGTAAATTCATGTAAATCTAAATAACAAACATTATCATCTACAGCTACTACTTTTCCTTTAACTATTTGTCCTTTGCGTAATTTTTTACCAAACTCTACATCATCCATGCTTGTGATTTCTTTAACTTCTTGACTCATTTTACTACCTACCTTATCTTTAACAATCTTTATTATATGTTCACAAACCTCATCAATTGTCATGTTTGTTGTGTCTACTAAGATAGCATCATCTGCTTTTTTTAAGGGAGCTATTTCTCTAGTAGAATCAAGTTCATCCCTTTTAATTATCTCTTGTTCTACTTGTTCTAAAGAAATATCCTTTCCTTTTTCTTTTAATTCGGCATGACGTCTTAATGCTCTTGCTTTAACAGAAGCTGTTAAAAATATTTTAACATCAGCATTAGGCAAAACAACTGAACCGATATCGCGCCCATCCATTAAAATATTACCAGAGCTAGCCAGTTGTCTTTCAAATTCTAACATTTTAGTCCTAACAGCTTTAACTTTACTAACTTGACTGACATTATTAGTAACATTAGCTTCCCTTATTAAAGTTGAAACATCTTCGCCATTTAAATAAATTTTATTATTTTTATAACATAATGATACATCATCTAAAAATGTATAACTAGCTTCATCATCTAAATCAATTTTTTTACGTAAAGCATAAAGAGTTATAGCTCTAAACATTGCCCCAGTATCAATATGAGTAAAATTTAATTTTTTAGCTACTAATTTACATATTGAGGACTTACCAGAACCAGCAGGCCCGTCTATAGCTACTTGAATCGACATAAAAATAACACTCCTTACACTCACTAAATTATATCACAAAATAAGGATTAATGTAAATAAAACAAAAATAGTTTTTTAAGTTAATTAATATAAATATAATTTTTTAATTTCATGGACCTTAAGTGCTCTAATTTCTCCTGACTTTAATCCATCTATACTAATATCTGCAAAACTAAGTCGTTTAACCCATTTAATCTCTAAATTTAAAGCTTTAATCAAATTCCTAATTTGTCTATTTTTACCATCTGTTATTGTAATAACAAATTCTGACTGAGATACTTTACGATCTAGTTTAATGTCTGAAATCTTATCAACTTTAGCTAAAATATTATCAATAACTACACCTTTACGTAATTTTTCAACCATTTCTTGAGTTAATATACCAAATACTCTGACATGATATACTTTGACAATATTATTATTAGCTTTTATTAATCTATTTGTAAGCGTACCATCATTAGTAAGTAATAAAGCTCCACTAGATTCATAATCTAGCCTACCAATAGGATAAACACGTTCTTTTTTTAATTGCTCACTAAATAAATCAGCAATTGTCCTACGCTTTAAAGGATCAGACAAAGTTGTCAAATATCCTTCTGGTTTATTTAACAAATAATATTTTTTTTCGCCTTTACTAATAAGAACGCCATCTACTTTTATTTCATCTTTTTCACTAACCTTCGTCCCTAACTCATTAACTATCACTCCATTAACCATAACTCTATTAGCTAAAATCAATTCTTCAGCTTTTCTTCTAGAAGCTACTTGAGCTAAAGCTAAAGCTTTTTGTAGTCTGATCATTAATTTACCTCCCGATAAATGATATTTTCTATATTAACCCCTGTCAAGGCGTTATCTAATAATCTTGTATTACTAGATAAAGATAATGATTCTATATTCGTATTGTAAAAACAATAACTACCTATTTCTGTTAAAGTATCTGGCAAATAAACTTCATTTAAACTTGTACAACCATAAAAAACACTACCTGCTAAAATAGTTAAATTGGTTTCTGCTAAATTAATATTTTCTAAACTTTCACAGCGATAAAAAGCATTATTAGCTATATATGTCAAACTACTAGGCAAAATGATACTTTCTAAATTACTACAATTACTAAAAGTAGCTAAAGGAATTTCTACAATTTCTGTCATAGATAAATCTAATGTTTTCAAACTTTTATTATCTCTAAAAACCTCTCTATCCATTCCTACTATCTTTTTATTTTTATATGTTTCAGGTATTTCATAAGTACTACTATTTCCGTAACAATGTGTTATAAAATAGCCATCTAAAGTTTCATCATAACGAAAAGAAAGTCTAGGTATTTCATTAAATAAAATTAAAGTTAAAAGCCCTATAGCTATTAAACTTAGTGTCGTTATTATAATAATTTTATTTTTCATTTGGTGCCTCTATATATATTTCTAAATTAGTATATGGATGTTTAAATTTAAAAGAAAAAGAACGTAAAAACATCTTACCTGTGCCATAATTATAGATAGGGTCATTTATAAGCGGGTGATTCACACTTTCTAAATGAACACGTATTTGATGCGTACGACCTGTTTCTAATCTAATTAATAATAAACTTTTGTTAACATCATGTTTTAAGACATGAACATATGTTTTAGCATATTTACCTGTCTTGCTTATAACATATTTATTATTGTTATGTCTATCTTTACCAATCGGTTTTTCAATAACTAAATCTTTTTTTAAATTGCCCTTAACTAACGCTATATATTCTCTAATAAAATCATGATTAGCTAAGTGATAATTAAAATAGGCCTCAGTCAAAATATCTTTAGCATAAACTAAAATGCCTGTTGTTTCTTTATCTAAACGATGAACATGTCTAACCTTAATATCTAAATTATTCTTTTGATAATAGTAACTGACCATATTATCGACCGCATCAAAAGAACCATGAATTATATGTCCATATGGTTTATCAATAATCAAAATATAATCATCTTCATACAATACTTTAAACTCATATTTAAAAGGCATTAAATCATTTTTATCAGCTATAATCGTTAAAATATCATTTTTATTTAATATAGTATTAGATTTAATTATCTTACCATTAATTAATATTTTATTATTTAACAATAACTTATAAATAGTACTTTTGCCTAAATGATAACTTAAAAGATAATCATTTAAAGAAATTTTTTTAAAAATCTTATAATTCATCATTATCAACTAACTTTGTATCTACTAACCCAATATAACCTTCATGTTTAATAATTGAAAAAGGTTGAGCTTTAATTATCAAGCTATAACGTTCTCCTTTTTTTAATGGTATAAAATAGTTAGTAGCATCATAACAAAAAAAATTATTTTTGCTTTCTATTATATTTGTCTTATAAGCATAGCATTTTTCTTCTTTAGAATTATAACAAACATAAAAATCGCCTAATCGTTCTCCTTTATATGTTATTTTTTCTAAATAAGAATTTGTATGAATAGGATTTATATTAGCATCTAAAACATCAGTCTTACATATTTGTTTAACATATTTATCAACATAAATATAACTGAAAATATTATCCTTTAAAATTAAAACATTCAATTGGCCAGTAGGCTTAACATTATTACCACCATCAATTGAAATGACTCCTTTATCTAAATCTATAATAGGGTTATTGCATGGAATAGTACGTGTATAATTAACAACTGGGAAATGACCAACTATTCTTACAAAAGAGGTTGGTTTTGCCTTCAAATAAAAGGAATCATATTTTAATAAACTAGCATTATAATAAGGAATATTTTCAATATCATCAAGTCCACCATGAACTAAAACATATTTATTATTTAAAATAATGACATCATAAAATGAGTCGACAAAATCATAATATTTTTTAAACTTTTCATAAAAAACACTACATATTGAGTCAACATCTATATCTTTGTTTAAATCTATATTTAAAATACTAGCCATTTCATTAATAATTGAATGCTTCTTTTCTACCGCATAAAACAAGAATGCTTCTTTATCAACTGGTGGTATAATATAGCGCAATACTTCATCGCAATTACCAGCTAAAAAATAAACTTTATAACTTTTTTTTAATTCCATTAAATAATCTAAAATGGCTATATTTTCTTGACCTTTTTCAATAATATCACCTATTAAAAATAAAACATCAGAACTATTAAATTTTACTTCTTCTAAAGCCATTTTTAATAAGTCAAGACTACCATGAATATCAGATATAAATAAATACCTACCTTCAATCTGTAAATTCAAAGGTAAAACCAAAGTTTTTTTCTTCTTCAGCATCAAAATCACTCCAAGTCATTTCTAAAATCATATAAATAACTAAATACGGATTTACCGCTAAAACATCTAAAACAAAATCAGAAGGTAAGATTTTACCAGCATTTAAAGTATGAAAAGAATAAGACAATATTTCTTCTGCTTTGCTTTTATTTAAATAATCACGTTTCTTTAAACTAGTTTTTTGTTTATCGTAGTTTTCCTTAAATACTATATTATTACTTTTAATTTCTAATACTTTTTTTAATAAAAGAAAACTAATGTCTTTTAATCGATAAACTTGTAAATAATCAAATTTTAAATATTCCATTAATTCTTCAACAGCTCTAATGTAATATTCAATATAAGATAATGGTCTATAAGTATATTTTTCTAAAATATCATATAGATTAATTTCTTCTTTATATAATGATCTAATTTTAGCTTTACGAAAATCCTTAAATATATTTGCTAAAATAATCATAAATTTTTGCGCGATGAAAGACAAATCTTCTTCTTTGTAAAAAGTATATCTAAAACCTAAATACTTGCCATATTTTTTCATCGCATCATTATACCCAAGAATCATATTATTTTCAATTAAATCTTTATCAAAATTAAAGAAACCACCTAGATCATGTGAAGGATATATATATTTTATAAAAGGCTTATTTAAATATTCTTTATGCGTTATATTAAAATTTAAATCAACTGCTATAACTTCATGAGCTCCTAAATCTAAACAAAAATCAATCGGCAAATTATCAAAGTAACCACCATCAATATAATTAGTATTACCAATTTTACATAAAGGAAATAACGGAAAACAAGAGGCTGAAGCTAATATATAAGATTTAATATGTTCTTTTTTTACTTCTTTTAAACGGACAAAATGAGGTTTAAAACCTGGAAAAGTAACACAAACTACACCTATATCTAAAGGTGAATTAATTATTTTTTCTTCATCAATATAATAATCTATACTCTTTTTAAAAGGAGTTATATCAGCTCCTTTATCTTTTAGATAATTTTTTAGAAATGGTACTAAATCTTTCATATTCTTAAAAGATTTTTTTAATGAATTTTCATCAATACTAATAGGAGTGGCTAAAATAGTATCATTTCTAGTTTTCTTCCATAAATCTAGACATTCATCATATTTATCTTGAGCAATCATTGAAGCGTTTAGTGCCCCAATCGAAGTGCCGCACACAATATCTATTTTTTCTCCTAATTCATTTAAGGCTTTCCAAACTCCCATTTGATAGGAACCTTTAGAACCACCGCCACATAATGCTAGAGCTTTTTTCATTCTTTTAATCCCCTTTCATTTAATGAATATATACATCCACAATAGTCTTGACGATATAAATCATATTCTTTTGATAGGGCGATACTCCTCTTATAACCATCTTCTTTTTTAAAGTCAGAATATAAATATTTAATGCCATATTCTCTTTCTAATTTATAACCAATTTCATTTAACCATGAACTATTTTTATAAGGCGATATGCTTAATGTTGTAGTAAAATAAGAAAACTGATTATCAGCAGCATATTTAGCAGTTTTAGTTAATCTCTCTAAAAAACAAGAATAGCATCTAATGCTATGTTCACCTAAATTTTCTTGTCCTTTAACAGCTTTATTGTAATCAGCCTTATCATAAGGTGGTATAACAATATTAATATCTAAATTCATTTCTTGAACGATTTTGATTTGTTCATGTAGACGATGATAATATTCTTCTAAAGGAAAGATACAATCATTACTATAAAAAATAGTTATTGAAAAGTAATTGTTTAACAATTCTAAAACATGACTTGAACATGGACCACAACAACTATGTAAAAGAAGCTTTGGTCTATTTTCAATTGTCTTTAAAAACAATTTAAATTCTTTATAATTAGATATCATTTTAATCACCACCAATTGCTTTTTATTATAACAAAATTTAAATATAATTGCAAAAAATAACACAATAGCTAGTGATTACGCATACACTTTTTACTATATTAAGTGGTTTTGAACCTTTTTACCCATCAAAATCACTTTTTTATTT
>CALUQZ010000010.1 GCA_944323055.1 uncultured Acholeplasmatales bacterium | reverse complement strand
AAAAGTGTTGCAAAAATCCTCTGGAGAATAATAATCACGTGGCTAGCACCGATAAATAAAGGCTTTTTGACGACCTCAAAGCCGACTACTACTATTCGAACTCTATTGTTGCTGGTGGTTTTGAGGTAAAATCATAAAGTACTCTATTTATGCCTTTAACTTCATTGACAATTCTTCTTGATATTATATCCATAACATCAAATGGGATTTGAGCCCAATCTGCCGTCATAAAATCACTTGTATTAACAGCTCTTAATACTACAGCATATAAATAAGTTCTTTCATCACCCATAACTCCAACTGAACGCATATTAGTTAAAGCAGCAAAATATTGGCCTAAATTTTTAGCTACACCTGCTTTTTCTAACTCTTCACGATAGATATAATCGGCATCTTGTAAAATTTCTATTTTTTCTTTAGTTACTTCCCCAATTATTCTTATACCTAAACCAGGGCCTGGGAAAGGTTGGCGATATACTAGTTTTTCTGGAATACCAAGTTCTAAACCTACTTTTCTTACTTCATCTTTAAATAGTAAGCGTAGTGGTTCGATAATTTCCTTAAAATCAATAACATCAGGCAATCCACCAACATTATGATGAGATTTAATAGTAGCTGATTTACCTAAACCAGATTCAATAACATCTGGATATATGGTGCCTTGAACAAGATAATCAACTTCACCAATTTTTTTGGCTTCTCTTTCAAAAACTCTAATAAATTCTTTACCGATTATTTTTCTTTTTTCTTCTGGGTCTACTACTCCTTTTAGTTTTTGATAAAATTCTGCACTAGCATCAACTTTAATAAAGTTAAGTTTATAAGGGCCATTAGGGCCAAATACTTCTTCTACTTCTTGAGCTTCATTTTTTCTAAGTAAACCGTGATCAACAAAAACACAGGTTAATTGTTTGCCGATGGCTTTTGATAATAGTATCGCAGCTACACTACTATCTACTCCACCTGATAAAGCACATAATACTTTACCATCTTTAATCTTTTCTTTTAATTCTTTAACACTATTTTTGACAAAATCGCTCATTTGCCACTCGCCGTGACAACCGCATATTAAAGTCACAAAGTTTTTTAACATTAACATGCCTTCAACTGTGTGCATAACTTCCGGATGGAATTGAACAGCATATAAGTTATCTTTTTCCATAGCCGCTACCGGACAATCATTAGAAAAAGCTGTTACTTGAAAACCTTCTGGAGCTTTAGATATATAATCAGTATGGCTCATCCATACTATTGTTTGTCTATGACAATCATCAAATAATTTAGATTCACCAATTATATTTATTTCTGTTTTACCATATTCTGATATTTTGGCTTTACTAACAGTACCTCCTAAAAGGTTAGCCATTAATTGTGAACCATAACAAATCCCTAAAATAGGAATATTTAATTCAAATATTTTTTTATCAATAGTAGGGGCATCTTTAGCATAACAAGAATTAGGCCCTCCAGTAAAAATAATACCTTTAGGATTATATTCTTTTATCTTATTTAAACTCATATTATAAGGATGAACTTCACAATAAACACTAAGTTCCCTAACTCTACGAGCTATAAGTTCGTTATATTGACCCCCAAAATCTAATACTAATATTTTTTCTTTTTGCATAAAATACCTACTTTGTATAATTTGGAGCTTCTACTGTAATATCGACATCATGTGGGTGACTTTCTCTTAGACCAGCATTAGTAATTCTAATAAAGACATGATTATCTTGTAAATCTTTAATTGTTGGTGTACCACAATAACCCATACCAGAACGAAGACCACCACATAATTGATAAATTGTATCAGCTAGAGGACCCTTATAGGCTACTCTACCTTCAATACCTTCTGGTACTAGTTTTTTAGTCGTTGTATCTTTAGCTTGGAAATATCTATCAGCTGAGCCTCTTTTCATAGCTGCAAGACTACCCATACCAACATAAACTTTAAAACGTCTGCCTTGGAAAACAACCTCATCACCAGGAGATTCTTCACAACCTGCTAATAAGGAACCCAACATAACTGTATCGCCACCAGCGGCTAAAGCTTTAACGATATCGCCACTAAATTTAATACCACCATCAGCAATAACGCATACTCCTTTATCTTTACAATATGAAGCAACATCAGCTATAGCTGTAATTTGAGGAACCCCAACACCAGCGATAACTCTAGTTGTACAAATAGAACCAGGTCCTATACCAACTTTAACAGCATCAACACCAGCTTCAATTAAAGCGGCAGCTGCTTCTTTTGTAACAATATTACCAGCAATTAAATCTAGATTAGGGTATGCTTTTTTTATCTTTTTAACTGTTTCAATAACATTTTTAGAATGACCATGTGCACTATCAACGGTGATAACATCAACACCAGCTTCCACTAAAGCTTTAACTCTCTTTAATGTATCTTCACCAACCCCAACAGCCGCACCACAACGTAAACGTCCTTTACTATCCTTACAAGCATTAGGGTAATTAAGAGCATTATCAATGTCTTTATTAGTAATCAAGCCCATTAAATGATTTTCTTTATCGACAATAGGTAGTTTTTCTATTCTATTTTCCCATAATATTTGACTTGCTTCTTTTAAACTAGTTTTTACAGATGCTGTAACTAAATGTTCTTTAGTCATTATTTCACTAACAGCTGTATCATCATGAGATACATATTTAATATCTCTACTTGTAATAATACCAACTAACTTATTATCATCATCAACTACTGGTAAACCACCAATTTTAAATTTAGTAATAATCTCATAAGCTTCTCTAACTGTTTGATTAGGTTTTAAAGTGATTGGGTTTGTTATCATACCACTTTCATTACGTTTAACTAAATCTACTTCTTGGGCTTGAGCTTCAATACTCATATTTTTATGAATAAAGCCAATTCCCCCTTCTCTAGCTAAAGCTATAGCTAATTTAGATTCCGTAACTGTATCCATAGCTGCACTAACAATCGGAATATTTAATTCAATATTCTTAGTTAAATGAGTTTTTAAAGATACACCACCTGGTAATACTTCTGATTTTTGTGGTACTAATAATACATCATCAAATGTTAAGCCAACTCTAATTTCATCTAGATTCATTTGCTACCTCCTTAATACCTGCTTTTTTATAAATGTAATCTACATTAGTATAATAATAATCTAGGGTAAAACAATTCTCTATTTCTTTAATAGATAACTTTTCACATACTTTAGGATTTTTCTTTAATAGTTCTTCATAATCTAAATTGTTATTATAAGCTTCCATAGCAATCGGTTGTACTAAATCATAGGCTTCTTCTCTAACTAATCCTTTATTAATTAAAGCATTCATTACCCTTTGAGCAAAAATAACTTTATTAGTCATATAAATATCTGTAAGCATCTTGTCAGGATATACAACTAAATTAGCTAATATATTAGTAAATCTATTTAACATATAATCAAGTAAACATGTAGCATCAGGTAAAATTATTCTTTCAGTTGAACTATGAGAAATATCTCTTTCATGCCATAAAGCTACATTTTCATAAGCTGTAAGCATATAACCACGCATAACTCGCGCACAACCACATATGTTTTCAGAACCAATTGGATTTCTCTTATGTGGCATTGCTGAACTACCTTTTTGACCTTTTCTAAAAGCTTCTTCAGCTTCATGAACTTCTGTTCTTTGTAAATTTCTAATTTCTGTTGCCATTTGTTCTAAGGTAGAAGCAATTACCGCTAAAGTAGCCATATAATAAGCATGTCTATCTCTTTGTAAAACTTGGGTAGATACTTTAGCACTTTCAAGTCCTAAATTATGACAAACTTCTTCTTGTATAAATGGAGGAATGTTACAAAAATTACCAACTGCCCCACTTAATTTACCAGCTTCTACAGCTTTACTTGCTTCTTCAAATCTTTTTAAATTGCGCATCATTTCTTCATGCCATAATACAAATTTTAAACCAAAATAAGTAATATCAGCATGTATACCATGTGTTCTCCCAATACATGGTGTCTTTTTATATAAAACAGCCTTGTCATTTAAAACAGCTAAAATAGCTAATAAATCTTTATGTAGAATGGCATTAGCTTGTTTTAATAAATAACCATTAGCTGTATCAACAACATCAGTTGAAGTAAGACCGTAGTGAACCCATTTCCTTTCTTCACCTAAACTCTCAGAAACAGCTCTAGTAAAAGCTACTACATCATGGCGAGTAATTTCTTCTATTTCTCTTATTCTATCTACATTAAATGTAGCATTCTTTTCTATTAAATCTACATCTTCCTTAGGAATAACTCCTAATTTAGACCAAGCTTTACATGCTTCTATTTCAACCTTTAAATAAGCATTAAACTTAGCCTCATCTGTCCAAATTTCAGACATTTCTTTACGTGCGTATCTTGAAATCATAATCCACCTCTAATTAATTTTACTTATCCATTTAGCATACAACTTAGTTTCTACATAAGTATGTGTACTTATATATTCATAATATTCTTTTTTATACTCTTCACTATCATCTTCATCTGGTTCATAATAACGACGATATAAATCACTGGTTTTATCTTTACTAAAATCCCACTTATTTATATACTCTACTTCTTTATACCATCTAGCAAATTCATAACCTTCTCTTATAGGTTCTGGTGGTATATATTCAATTAGACTATTATCATAATTATCTACCCAATAATATCCATCATTTGGCTCTTCATAATTATATAAATATAACTGTTTTCTACATCATTATAAGTAGCATACACGAAATAATCATCTTCTATAAATGTATAATATGCCCTCATTAACTATCAAAAGCACAAGAACTTAATACTACTGTTAATAATGTTGTTAATATTAATAGGTATATTTTCTTTATCAACTAAATCATAACCTTGTAATATATAAAAAAGACAAAAATTATACACATTATTTAATTAAATATGTACCACTTTTGTCTAAATACTCTTAACATAAAACTTACTTAAAATTAATATAATATCCACCTGTTTTACGTGAACCACGTAATTCTATATATGGTTTTAATTCTCTCTTAATTGCATTCCTAATTTGATCTAAACTAACATTAAACCCTTTAGCATGTAGTTTTTCATAAATATCTTTTGTTTTAGAACCTGGATATTCAGCGATAATCTTAAGAATCTCAAGTCCAACGTCATTTATTTGGTCATTTATTTGGTCATTTATTTGGTCGTTTATTTGGTCATTTATTTGGTCAACATTCGAGCTATAGTTTAAATTAGGTAATGTAACATAAAAGAAATTCTCAGAAGATTCAAATATAGGCTTTTTATCACTATTTTGATAAGCTAAAAAAGTTTTAGATATGCCAGTTCCATAATTTTCTATTAACCCTAATTTATCAAAAATATGTACTAAATGAGGGTTTCTATATGTTTGAATACCTTTTAAAACATCAGCTAAAGTAGCATTATAAACCCCGCCTGGATTTGTAATTTTTAAATGATCAGCAAAAAATTCAATTTTTATATTAGACCTAATAAAATAATCAGCATGACAAAAAGCATTCAATAACACTTCTCTAATTGCTATTTCTGGATATGATAAAGTTTCTATTCGAGAAAAAGTTTTAAGATTAATAATTGCCTTTTTATCATTCATTCTATCTAACTGCTCTTTAGTTAAATAGAATAATTTAATTAACGAACCAGTAAACTCTTTTTTTAATTTAAAATTTAAATTTTCATCATATTCGGCAATTTTAATAGTAATATTAGATTCATCTGATAATAAATAAGCCAAATTAGTGTAATAATCATCTTTATTTTTTAAACCAAATGAATAGAAATTATGTTCTGACAATTCAATGTTTTTATCTGAAAAAACTTTTCCTAAATAAGTAAAATTTAACTCTTGTTCCTCAGATACTTCATCTTCATACATATATTTATTAGAACTCAAAACCATCTGTAAAATTTCATCTTCACTAGCTTTTCTTGTTGTTGATCCTACTCTTTTATATACTCCGCTTGGCCTAGGTCCCTTACTAGATAAAAAGTAAGGCTTTTTTGTTCCTTCTTTAACATTGATTATTAAAACATTATCATTATTAAAATGAAAATCAATTAAAGAATAACATGAAGGATAAATATTATCTGCTAGCATATTAGGCAATTTAGTATAAACATCATCAACCACAATATTATTTGTATAATTTAAATTAATACTACCATCGTCATTAACACCAATATAAATAGTTCCACCTTTACTATTTAAAAAAGCTATAACCTCTTTAATAACACTATCATTAAGTTCACTTTTTAATTCATGGGTAATATCTTCAATATACTTCATATTCCTTCACTCCCTTGATTTATTTGGTCATATTTATATTTAAATATTAACATTAATGACTAAATAAATCAAGAAATTGTCCTATTTATTATTAAAATGATTTAAATAAGCGATATAGGTATTTTCTAATAAACAACAAATTGTCATAGGGCCTACACCACCAGGGACTTTTGTTATATAACTAGTTTTTAAAGATACATTGTCAAAATCAACATCACCACATAATTTATTAGTTATTTTATCTCTATTTACTCCAACATCTATAACTGTAGCCCCATCTTTAACCATATCACTAGTAATAAATTTAGCTTTTCCTAAACAAGCTATTAAAATATCAGCTTCTTTAGTTATATCTTTTAAATTTTTTGTTCGTGAATGACAAATAGTAACAGTTGCATTTCTATCTAGTAACATTTTAGCAAGAGGCATACCAACTATATTTGATCTGCCAACTACTACTGCTCTTTTTCCTTCAATTGTAATATTTTCACTATCTAGCATAGCTATTACACCTTTAGGGGTACAAGGTAAAATACCTTCATGTTTTAAATATAAGCTAGCAACATTATAAGGATGGAAACCATCAACATCTTTGCTAGGTAATATTAAATCAATAATTCTATCTTGAGCTATATGTTTAGGAAGTGGTAATTGAACTAAAATACCATCAACATTATCATCTAAATTTAATTCTTTAATCTTATTTTCTAATATTTCTTCTGTTATATTATCTTCATAATGAAATGTTTCTATTGTTATGCCTACTTCTAAAGCTGCTTTTTCTTTACCTTTAACATAAGATAAAGAACCAACATCATTACCTACTAAAATAACTGCTAATTTAGGAGATCTATGATATTTTTGATTAGCTTTAATAATAGCTTCTTTTAATACTTCTTTTCTTTTACTAGCTAATTTAGTACCACTTATAATATTAGTCATATTCTTCCTCTTTCCTTGAGGCTAAATAAATTTAAGTCCAATATCTTTACGATAATATAAATGTTTAGTATCTATTTCTTCTATCATATTATAAGCATTAATTCTAGCTTCTTCTAACGTATAACCCCTAGCTACTACCATTAAAACTCTACCACCATCAGTTATGACTCTACCATCTTTAATTTTAGTGCCCATATGATACACATAACCATCACTAAAATTAGGGATATCTAAGACATAACCTTTTTGATAGCTAGAAGGATAACCAATACTAGTTAATACAACACCTAAAACAGGTCGAGGATCAAACGTTAAAATAGGTTCTTCATCATTTAAGATAGCTTTAATAGCTAAATAAAGGTCACTTGTTAAAGCGTGTAGAACAACTTCAGTTTCTGGGTCACCAAAGCGAGCATTAAATTCAATTACTTTAATACCATCACTTGTTTTTATTAAACCACCATATAAAACACCTGTAAAAGGAATACCTTCTTTTACTAAAGCCGCAGCTGTTTTACACATAATATTATCATAAGCATAAGAAATATCATCATTAGTTAAGAAAGGCAAATTAGTAAAAGCTCCCATACCACCTGTATTTAAACCGGTATCGTTATCATAAATTCTTTTATAATCACGAGCAGGAATCATTTTATATACTTTAGTGCCATTTACAAAGCACATATAAGAAAATTCTTCCCCTACTAAAAAGTCTTCAATAACCACTTTAGCTTCGCCAAATTCTTTATTTACTAACATTTCGTAAAGATTCTTTTCTGCCTCTTCATATGTCTTAGCTATTATAACACCTTTACCAGCTGCAAGACCATCATATTTTAATACAATTGGTAAATTTTTTGTTTTAATATAAGCTAAAGCTTCATCATAATTAGTAAATACTTCATAAGCCGCGGTTGGAATAGCATATTTTTTCATTAACTCTTTCGCAAAACTTTTAGAAGTTTCAATTTGGGCAGCTTCTTTAGTAGGACCAAAGATAGCTAAATTAGCTGCTTTAAATTTATTGACTATACCAAGTGATAAACTTACTTCTGGTCCGACGATTGTTAAATCAATTTGATTTTCTTTAGCAAAATCTAAAAGTTTATCTACTTCATCAACTTTAATAGGTATATTTATTCCATGTCTAGCCATACCAGCATTACCAGGAGCACAATATATTAAATCTACTTGTTCTGATTCTTTAATTTTTTTACAAATAGCGTCACAACGACCACCACTACCAATAATTAATACCTTTATCATTAGTGTTTAAAATGTCTCCTTCCTGTAAATAGCATAGGAATATTATTTTCATTAGCTTTATTTATGCTATCTTCATCTCTAATTGAACCACCAGGTTGAACAATTCCTTTAACACCTATTTTACTAGCTAAAGTAACACAATCATCAAATGGGAAGAAACCATCACTAGCTAAAACTAAGTTATCAGTATGTTTAAATTCACTAGCTTCTTTATAAGCTATTTCTAAAGAACCAATTCTATTCATTTGTCCTGCCCCAATGCCACAAGTAGTTTTATTACTTGCAAGAACAATAGCATTAGATTTAGTGTGTTTTACAATCTTCCACGCAAAATCTAGGTCGGCTAAAACTTCATCACTAACTTCCGCTTTACAAACATTCATATCTTTTGTCAATGGTAAGGTTGTATTTAAGTCTTGTTGTTGAACTAAAATACCACCGTGAACTGATGTATACATTAATTCTTGTTTAATATTTGTCATATCTAATTCAATAACTCGTAAATTTTTCTTTTTAGCTAATACTTTTTTAGCTCCTTCTGTATAACTAGGAGCAATTAAAACTTCTAAAAAGACTGGTTTTAAAGCTAAAGCTAATTCTTCATTAACTTCTTTATTAGTACATACAATACCACCAAAAATAGATACAGGGTCAGCAGCATAAGCTTTTTGCCAAGCTTCTAAATTATCTTTACCAACAGCGGCTCCACAAGGGTTCATATGTTTTAAACCTACGACAAAAGGTTCATTAAATTCACTAGTTATCATTATTGCCGCATTAGCATCTTGAATATTATTATAAGATAATTCTTTACCTTGTAATATTTTAGCATTAGCTAAACTGTAGCTTTCTTTTTCTCCTACTTGATAAAAAGCTGCTTGTTGATGAGGGTTTTCTCCGTATCTTAAATCACTAACTTTTTTACCTTCTATAAATAAATTTTCATTAGAATTAATTTGTTTAGCAAAATAATTAGCTATAGCAATATCATAACTTGCCGTATGGGCAAAAACTTTAGCTGCTAATTTTAATCTAAACTCTCTATCATCTTTATGTTCTTTTAAATGTTTAATAACTAAATCATAATCATCTGGATCACAAATAGCATAAACAGAGGCGTTATTTTTAGCAGCACTTCTTAACATACTAGGACCACCAATATCAATTTGTTCAGTAGCTTCTTCTAAACTAATACCATCTTTTTTAATAGTTTCTTTAAAAGGATATAAATTGACACATAATATATCAATTGTATCAATATTTAATTCTTTTAAAGTATCCATATGTTTTTTATCATCTCTTTTTGCTAATAAAGCACCGTGAATATTAGGATGTAATGTTTTAACTCTACCATCTAATATTTCTTTAAAATTAGTTACTTCTTCTACATAAATTGTTTTAACACCATTAGCATCTAAAACTTTTTTAGTTCCTCCGGTCGCAATAATTTCATAACCTAATTCACTTAAATTTCTAGCAAAATCAACAACATTTCTTTTATCAGATACACTAATTAAAGCTTTCATATTAAACCCCTTTTAAAATTAATTTATTTATAGTATCAACATATAAAATATGTTCTAATTGATGGATTTTTTCTTCAACTACCTCAATTGAATCTCCCTCTTTATAATCAATGACACCTTGAGCAATTATCTTACCACCATCAATTTCAGCACTCACATAATGAATAGTAACTCCAAATACTTTAACCCCGTAATTGTAACTATCAAGTATTGCATGAGCTCCTTTAAAAGCTGGTAATAAAGCTGGGTGAATATTAATAATTTTATTAGGGTAGGCCTCTAATAGGGTACTACCACAAATTTTCATATAACCAGCTAAACAAATTAAGTCTATCTTATTTTCTTTTAAGACTTTTATAATAGTTTTTTCATATTCTTCTTTATCTTTATAATCTTTAAGAGTAAAAACATAAGTCTTAGTTTGATATTTTTTAGCTCTTTCTAAAACATATGCATTCTTTTTATCACAAATAAGTAAAGCTACTTCCGCCTTAATACGTTCCTCTTTGCATGCCTTAGCAATAGCTTCATAATTTGAACCATTTCCACTAGCAAAAATAGCTATTTTCATTTAATAACAACTCCACTATTTTTAATAACTTGACCAATGATATAAGCTTTTTCACCTTCATCTATTAATAAAGTTAATAAATCGATAGCTTTATCTTCTTGACAAGCTAGAACCATACCAATACCCATATTAAAAATATTAAACATTTCACGATGATTAATATGTCCTTTTTCTTCTAAAAATGGGAAAATATCAGGGATTGGCCAAGTGCCTTCATCAATTAAAATACCTGCCCCTTCTGGTATCATTCTAGGAATATTTTCATCAAAGCCACCACCAGTTATATGGGCAACCCCATTAACTAAGCCAGCTTTAATAGCTTTTAAAACAGGTTTTACATAGATTCTTGTTGGTTCAAGTAAAACTTCACCTATCGGTTTACTAAAACCATAATTTTCTTTCAAATTTATATTATTATCTTTTAATATTTTTCTTACTAAACTAAAACCATTAGAATGAACACCACTAGAGGCAATACCAATTAAAACATTACCTACTTTAACTTTAGAAGTATCAATTAATTCTTTCTTTTCGGCACAACCAACACAAAAACCGGCTAAATCATATTCTTCTATATCATATAGTCCTGGCATTTCAGCTGTTTCACCACCAATAAGAGCACAATTAGCTTTAACACAACCATTAGCTACTCCAGCTACAATTTGTTCAATTTTAGCAGGATGGTTTTTACCTACTGCTACATAATCTAAGAAAAATAGTGGTTCAGCACCTTGAGCTAAAACATCATTAACACACATAGCTACTACATCTTCACCAATTGTATCATGTTTATCCATCGCAAAAGCTAATTTTAATTTAGTACCAACCCCATCTGTTCCTGATACTAAAACAGGTTCTTTATATCCTAAACTTGCTAAATCAAATAAACCACCAAAAGAGCCGATACCAGACATAACACCTGTTCTATTTGTTTTAGCTACATGTTTTTTGATTCTTTTAACTACATCATAACCAGCCTCTAAATCAACGCCAGCTTTCATATACTCAATAGATCCCATAATATCCTCCTAAAATTTGCCATCTTTATTAGCTTCTTTAAAACTTTGATATAAAGCAGTTGGGTATTTACCAGAAAAACAAGCCGTACAAAGTTCTTTTCTTTTACTTGCTTCATATAGTTTATCTTCATTTAAAAATACTAAACTATCTGCCCCAATTAACTCTTTTACTTCTTCTATTTTGTGAAAAGCACTAATTAATTCTTCATAAGTAGAAATATCAACCCCATAAAAACAAGGAGAAGTAATAGGGGGACTTGCGATATAGACATGTACTTCTAAAGCACCTGCTTCTTTTAACATTTTGACTATTCTTTTAGAGGTTGTACCTCTAACAATAGAATCATCAATTAAGACAACTTTTTTGCCTTTAATAATTGAAGAAACGGCACTTAATTTCATTTTTACTCCCCGTTCTCGCAATTCTTGGCTAGGTTGAATAAATGTTCTACCAATATATTTATTTTTAATTAAGCCCATTTCATAAGGTATCCCTGATTCTTCTGCAAACCCAATAGCCGCTGATAAACTTGAGTCCGGAACCCCGACTACAATATCAGCTTTAATAGGGTGTTGTCTATATAACAACTTTCCACTTTCTTTTCTAAATGTATGAACATTAGCACCTTCAATATCACTATCAGGACGGGCAAAATAAATATATTCCATCGCACACATCTTATGTTTTTGATATTTACTAAAGTAATAAGACTTAACTCCACTACTATCAATAACAACAATTTCCCCTGGTTCAATATCTCTAATATATTTAGCACCGATAACTTCAAATGCACAAGTTTCACTACTTACGACATACCCGCCATTTAATTTAGCTAAAGATAATGGTCTTAAACCATATTTATCACGACACGCATATAACTTGTCTGCCGTTAATATTAAGAATGAGAAAGCCCCTTCTAACATATTTAAAGCTTCAGATATTGCTAAGATGCGTTCACTATCTCGTTTATCTTTTTTTATTAAATGGGCTAATATTTCTGTATCAGAAGTAGATTGAAAAATTGAACCTAAATCTTCTAAATATCTTTTTAACTCATTAGAATTAACAATATTACCATTATGAGCTAAAGCAAAATCACCTGTATGATGTCTAAAATACATCGGTTGTACATTCTCAAGACCTCCGCCACCAGCCGTGCTGTATCTAACATGACCAATAGCATTAAGACCTTTTAATTTAGCCATATTTTGTTCATTAAACACTTCTGTTACTAAGCCTAATCCCTTAGCTATGTTAAAGTTTTTATCTTCACAAGCTACAATACCGCAAGCTTCTTGCCCGCGGTGTTGTAAACTATGCAAACCATAATAAACTAAATCACTAGCATTATGACAACCATAAACGCCAAAGACACCACATTCTTCATGGATGTTCTTATCAAGTATCATTATAATCTTCCTAAACGTGCATATATTTCTTGATATGCTTCACTAACATGACCTAAATCACGTCTGAAACGATCTTTATCTAATTTATCATGGGTTTTTTCATCCCATAGACGAGCTGTATCTGGTGAAATTTCATCAGCTAAGACAATTTCTCCATCACTAGTTCTACCAAATTCAATTTTAAAATCAACTAAAATAATGCCTACTTTTTTAAAAAGTTCAATTAACAATTTATTGATTTTAGCTGTCAAATCATAAATAACTGCTAAATCATCATAAGTACAAGCATTTAAAGCTACAGCATGATGATCATTTATAAGCGGGTCACCTAACGCATCATTTTTATAACATAATTCATATATTACATTATTAGGCTTAGTTCCTTCTTTAATGTCTAATCTTTTAGACATTGAACCAGCTATATAATTTCTAACTATTACTTCTAATGGAAAAATTTTAACTTTTTTACATAACTCATCTCTATCATTTAAAGTTTTTACATAATGAGTAGGAATATTATTTTGAGCTAAATAATTGTAAATAATAGTTGTAATCTTATTATTTAATTCCCCTTTATCTTTAATTTGAGCTTTCTTAATACCATTATAAGCAGTAGCGTCATCCTTATAATGCATGATGATTAAATTAGGATCATCTGTAGCATAAATAATTTTAGCTTTTCCTTCATATAATTGTTCTTTCTTTTCCATGTTTTTTACCCCTTTTTAAAATAGTTTACTGCATTTTTAAATATAAGTTGTTCTTTATTACCATATATATTTTTATATAAACCTTTTTTATATCTTTCGCTATGACCCATCTTACCTAAAATTAAACCATCTTTACTTACTATACCTTCAATTGCGTAATATGAGCCATTAGGATTATATGGTGAAACATTAGTTATCTTATTATTATCATCAACATAAACAAAAGCAATTTGACCATTGTCTTTTAATTTAGTAAATGTATTTTCATCACAAACAAATTTACCTTCACCATGTGAAAAAGCAATATTATAAATATCATCTTCACCCATATTAGCTAACCAAGGTGAATTATTAGACATAGCTTTTGTTTTAGCAATTAAAGAAATATGTCTATTAATATCGTTTCTAAATAAAGTTGGGTTATCTTCACTAACATCAAACGGTTCTGTCACATTTAAAAGACCGGCTTTAATTAAAGCTTGGAAACCATTACAAATACCAAGGATTAAACCTTTACGTTTTAATAAACGTAAGATAGCTTCTTTAACTAACGTATTATTTAAAATACTAGCTATAAACTTACCAGAACCATCAGGTTCATCACCAGCACTAAAACCACCAGCTAAAGCTAAAATATCGGCTTTATCAATATTTGATGCCATTTGTTCAATAGATTTTAAGATAGCTTCACTATTTAAATTGTTAAATACTTCAACTTTTACTAAAGCCCCCGCTTCTATAAAAGCATCACGTGTATCATAATCACAATTAGTTCCTGGGAATACAGGAATATATACTAAAACATTACCATCTTTATAATTTTTAAATTCTTTATCGGTATGATAAAATTTAAAATCTTCAAGTGGACTATTTTCAGTTACTTTATCTTTATAAATAGTATTAAAAGGTGTTAAATTTATATTGTATAATTCATCAATAGCTAGTTCTTCTTTATTAATAATAAACTTATTATTAGTAGTTTTACCTAATAAGATAGCTCCTTCAATCTCTTCTTTACTTTCAACAACAATAGAACCATAGTCATAGCTACCTAATTTATTTAAATCATATTTAATATCACAACCAATATTATTACCAAAAGACATCTTAGCTAAAGCTTCACCTAAGCCACCAAAGCCTAAAGCATAAGCAGAAACAATAGTTTTATTTTTAATTAATTTATTAATTAATTTAAAGTTAGTCTTTAATTCTTTAATATTTGGTAAATTATTACTTTTTGGATGATGTTTAATTAAATATATATAATTATTAGCTTCTTTAAATTCAGGAGAAATAATATTTTTAGCATTAACTGTAGCTAAAGCTATACTCATTAACATTGGTGGTACATTTAATTCTTTATATGAACCACTCATAGAATCTTTACCACCAATAGATGGTAATTTAAACTCTACCTGCATCTTTAAAGCGCCTAATAAAGCCATAAATGGTAAACCAAAGTCTTCTGGAGATGACATCTTTTTAAAATATTCTTGGAAAGAGAATCTAATCTTTTTATAAAAAGCTCCACTAGCTACAATTTTAGCAATTGATTCAATAATAGCATATATACTACCTAAATACGGATTACTTGAAGCTAAATAAGGATTATAACCATAAGACATAACAGTAGCTGTTTGGGTGTTAGTAGGAATGAGTTCACAACTAACTTGAGTTTCTGTCCTTTGAGTTTTACCACCAAAAGGCATTAAAATTGTACTACGACCAATTGTTGAATCAAACATTTCAATCAAACCCTTTTGACTTGTAACATTAGGGTTAGTCAAGATTTTTGTCATGCTTTCTTTAACATTTGAACCTGGTTTATAATCATTAGCTATTTCATTTAATTTAGCATTAACAACTACATTAGTTGTATGTTTAGCGCCCGCACTATCAATAAAATCTCTACTAATATCTACTACTAACTTATCATGATAATACATTTTAAGTCTATTAGTATCAGTTACTACTGCCACATTAGTAGCTAAGACATTTTCTTCGGTACAATATTTATTAAATTCTTCTAAATCCTTTTTATCTATAACGACAGCCATACGTTCTTGTGATTCCGAAATAGCTAATTCAGTAGCGTTTAAACCTAAATATTTAACCGGAACTCTATCTAAATAAATATCAAGACCTGAAGCTAATTCACCTATGGCAACACTGACACCCCCAGCACCAAAATCATTACATTTTTTAATTAATTTAGTTACTTCTTTTCTTCTAAATAAATGTTCTAATTTTCTTTCTTCTAAAGCATTACCTTTTTGAACTTCAGAAAAACATTTTTCTAAAGATAATTCATTATGTTCTTTACTAGAACCAGTAGCCCCGCCTATACCATCACGACCAGTTAAACCACCAAGTAATAAAACTAAATCACCAGCTACTGGTCTTTCTCTTTTAACATCACTAGCCTTACAAGCCCCGACTACCGCTCCTACTTCTAGTCTTTTAGCAACATAATCCGGGTGATATATTTCTCTGACATGTGTAGTAGCAAGTCCAATTTGATTGCCATAAGATGAATAACCACTAGCCGCCTTTAAAGAGATAACTCTTTGAGGCAACTTATTAGGCATTGTGTCTTTTACTTCGGCATAAATATTTCCAGCTCCAGTTACTCTCATAGCTTGATAAACATAAGCTCTACCAGCTAGCGGGTCTCTGATAGCTCCGCCTAAACAAGTTGAAGCTCCACCAAATGGTTCAATTTCAGTCGGATGATTATGAGTTTCATTTTTAAATTGAACCAACCATTTTTCTTTCTTACCTTTATTCTTTAAATCCACATAAATAGAACAAGCATTATTTTCTTCTGATTCTTCTAAATCATTTAAATAACCATTAGCCTTTAATTTACGCGCCCCAATAGTAGCTAAATCCATTAAAGTCATCGGTTTATCTTCCCTATTTAATTCACATCTTACTTTTTTATATAAACGATAAGCATTCTTTACTTCTTTTTTTAAGTCAGCATCTAAAAAATAAATATTATCTAAAACAGTTGTAAAAGTAGTATGTCTACAATGGTCAGACCAATAAGTATCTAAAATCCTTATTTCTGTTTCATAAGGGTCTCTACCTTCTTTAATAAAATAATTTACTACCGTTTCTAAATCGCTAGAAGACATCGCTAAATCATATAATTTAACATAATAATCAAAATCTTTAATTTCTCTAAATCCTGTTAAAACTTTAACATCTTCAATTTTTGTATTAATATCATAATTTAAAACACTTAAATCTTTTTCTCTAGCTTCTACTTTATTAATTAAATAATGTTTAATTTTAAGAAGATCTTTATCACATAATTCTTTATTAAATAAATACAATTTAGCACTTTTAATCTTAACATTAGTATTCGGATCAATTAATTTAAAACAACTTATAGCCGCATCCGCTCTTTGATCAAATTGTCCTGGCAAATATTCAATAGCTAAAGCTTTATAATCACTCAAATCAAGTTCATCATAAATATTATCAGTAACTTTTTCTCCTAATACTTGCCACTTAGCTTTTTCTAATAAATCATCATCACAATCAAAGATATCATAGACATTTAATAGTCTTAGTTCTTTTAAATCTAAACTCAAATTTAAATTTAAATCAACTAATAAGCTTTTGGTTTCTACCTCAAAACCCAATTTCTTTTCTACATAGATTCGTCTATTCATTGCCTTCTCCTTCAAATATTTTTTGATATTTATTTTGATAATCTTTATAGGTCAAATTAGTAAAAGTAATATGCGCCATCTTTCTTCTAGGCTTTAATTCTATTTTATAATAATCATGAATATAAACATTCTCTTTATTCTTAAATAAAACTAATTTATCATAATCTTCACTTAAAATATTTTTCATAATAGTATCATATTTTAAAACCGGTTCTTCTAATTCATTTTCCGTCAAATAATCAACTAATAAATCATATTGACTTAAACTACATCCTTCAATTGAATAATGACCACTATTATGAGGACGGGGAGCCATTTCATTAAAATAAAAATCATTTCCTTTAACAAAATACTCAATACATAATATTCCGTATATATTAGACTTAATCATAAAATTATAAGAAGCCTCTTTTATTTCTTTAAATATTTCTTCTTCCTTAGTAACAATAGATAAATCTAAAATACCATTCTTATGGATATTTTTACTTATAGGTAAACTTACAATTTTATTCTTATCTCTTATCATAATTATAGAACACTCATAATCAAAAGGTAGATATTTCTCTAAAATACCTTCACTAGCTAATTTAACTTTATTTATATCATTCATATCTTTTATAAAATATTGACCATGACCATCATATCCTAAAGTTGTTGTTTTATAAATAACAGGTAACCCTAATTGTTTTATTCCCTCTATTAAATCAGCTTCTGTTAATACTTTAAAATATGGTACCGGTCTTAAACCACATTTTAAAGCATTAGCTTTTTCTCTTAATCTATTTTGTGATAAATAAAGTGGTAACGTCCCCGCTTTTAAATTAAAATGTTCATTAATATAAGTTAAATTATTTGCGTCAATGTTTTCAAACTCATAAGTTAAAACATCTACTAAGCTTCCTAATTCTTTTAACTTATTCACATCATTAAAAGACCCTACAATAACCTTATCACAATACTTCGCTGCACTACATAAGGGATTAGGGTCTAAACAGATTGTTTTATGACCCTTTAATTTTGCACTTTGACAAATCATCATGCCAAGTTGGCCACCACCAATAATACCAATAATCATAATAAAGCTCCTTAAAATAGAAAAAGACGACAAAAGTCGTCTCTACAACACAAAAAAATATACTCTCGTATATCTTGTCTTATAGTCCTAAATTTTACGGTTTTAGGGTAGAGACTTGCTAACCATATCATAGCTATTATATAAGACATAAGTATTCTAGCATAAAACTTAAAAAAAGCCTATATATAAAAATGAAAAAGTGCTTTCTATTTTATTAAAAATTTAAATAATCACTAATAATTTAGTAAAAAAAGAACTAGCACTTAACTAGTTCTCTAACCTATCTATCATAAATAATATTAATTGTCTTTTGTCTTTTAAATAACAAGCAAATAAAACACTAAATGTAGTAATTATTTATGTCCTTTTTATCTTAATTAAATGACTGTCTTGTTGATATTCCTAATTCTCCAACAAACTTTCTAACTCATCTATTTTTTCTAATCTTGGGGTCCCATTAAAAACATCATTTTCAATAGCATTACGTAAATTAACATTATTTTTTATTATGATATCACTAGCTGAAATAATATTTATATCAGCTTGTTCATCTTCATTAACTTCTTTTCTTAAAAACCAAAAAGAATGTTTAGGAAGATTTATCTCAGAAATATCTAAATTATGAGTAGTTATAAAAACCTGTTCATCCTTATCATTAACATATTGGGAAATTAATGAGATAATTGATTTTTCTACATCTGTATTTAAATAACTAAATAATTCATCTAAATAATAAAATTGATGAAAATTAAATAACATAGATGTTAAACAAACAGCAAAATTAAAAGCCGATAATGTTCCTGAAGATAATATATTATTGTCAATAATTTTCCCATTTTGGCAGATAATAAGTTTATTAGAACGCAATTCTATCACATATGCATCTTTAATTTCTTCATTTTTGACATCAATCAGTGGTCTAACATCTCTAATATTAGAATCTAATGAAGTTAATATATTTTTTAATATTTTTAACTGATATTTTTTTGTTTCACTTTCACTATAAACTTTAAATGTTTGCATTAACAAATCATTTGAAAAAGAGAAAAACCAACCAATACCAATTTTATTAGAAAACTCATCTAAAATTTCAATGTTATTTTTAGCTTCAACAAATTTTTTCTTTGTAAAATCACTAATAGCTTTTTCATAAGTATCAGATTTAAGCAATCTATGTTTTTGCATATTAATTGTATAAGTATTATTTTCTATTAAGCACTCAACCCTATATAGATTAGATTGAACTAAAAAATCAATTAAAAAATATGACTGGCAAGAATTACCTTTTAATTCATTAATATTATTAATATTTTTATTAGATATAAAATTAACAATATATAAAAGAGCTTTAGCTATAGAAGTTTTACCTGTAGCATTGGCTCCATATATTATATTTATCTTTCTATATCTAAAATTAGGAAAATCTTTTAGATATTCAAAATCTAAAGCTGAATTTACTATTTTTTTAGGATATGATAAGTTTATTTTAAAATCATTAAAACACATTATATTTTCTAATTCTAAATTCATTAAAATCATAACTACACCACCTATTAGTTCAGGGTTTTTGAACTAATGCAATTATACCATTAATTTATCTCTTAGTAAATAAACAGTTTTATAAACTAATAATTTAGTAAAAAAAAAGAACTAGCACTTAACTAGTTCTCTAACCTATCTATCATAAATAATATTAATTGTCTTTTGTCTTTTAAATAACAAATATATTATAGTAACAGCTATTAAATAACAAGCAAGTAAAATACCTAATGTAGTAATTATAGCTAAAATATTAATATGTAAAATATTAATAGTTGCTTCTATATTTAATAAATTTAATAAAACATTATTAAATGGATTTAAGATAGGTAATACTAATATTAAACTTAGTAAAGACATAATAATTATAGCTAATAAGATAGGTGTAAAATATAATGAAACTAAAACAAATTTACTAGCTCCTAAAGATAAGACATAGCCCATATCTTTTTTAAAGTGTTTATAAAAATTATAAAAGACAAACATTAAGAAAATAACTAAGATAACTATAACTAACGGATATATTATAGATAAAATATTATTAATTGTAATATCATAAAAATCTTCAATATTACCAATTTGAGTAGATATTATAGTATCATACTCATAATTTTCATTAAAAATAGATAACATTTCTTTATTAATACTAAACTCTAAACCAAAATACCTTAACATATTTATAGGTGTATAAGAATATTTATTTATTAATTCATTAAATCTATTATGACTAAATAAAACTTCATCACCAGAAGTAAAACCTACTACTTTATATTCTATACCTTTATGTATTATATTAGAATTAAGTGTTGTTCCTTCTGTTGCCATTTTTTCATGAATAATTATTTCATTATCTTTTAAACTATCATCATAATAGATGCCTGTTCCTATAGCAAAATTATCTAAATCTGTTCTATCTTTTTGATTGATGTAATAAGCACCATAATAATCATGTAATACTTCAATATCATTTAATTTATTAAAAGATGTAGTATTCATATAAATAGCATGGTTATAAGCTAAAGAAAAATTATAATTATCGACATTAGTTCTTTTTTTAATATCTTTAACTTTAAAATCAATACCTAATATAGAGATTATATTATTATTAATAGTTGCATCATAAACATCTAAAAATCCTTCATCAACATTAACTTCAAAATCAGCTAAACTGTCATCTATGATGATACCAACATAAACATTATGTTGATCTAAACAAGTATAATAAACTTTATTTATTTTAGTATTAGGATAAAGATTAATATAATAATTGATATCTATACTATTATTAACACTATTTTCATTTCGACTATATAGTTTATCATAAACTATAATTGTATCTAAATTATAATAGTTATTAATATCATAAATAACACTACCTTTAGTTGTAAAGGCTAAAGAAAATATTATTAATGAAATAAAAGATATGATAAGTAAAATTAAAGCGTTAAACGAATATAATATTTTAGATTTTTTAATTAATTTAAATTCATATTTCAAATAGCTAAATGGATTATTTTTGGCTTTATTATAAGAAATATTGTTATTAATATCATTGTTTGTTAAATCGGTATTTTTATTAAATAAATCAGTTAATAGAATATTGTTATCTATATTATTAATTAAATATTCATCATGACTAACTATTAAAACTAGCCTATCTTTAGCTATATCTTTTAGTATATTAAAGACTTCTTCTTTTGTATCTTTATCTAAATTACTAGTTACCTCATCTGCTAAAATGATTTTGGCATCTTTTATTAAAGATATCGCAATACTTACTCTTTGTTTTTCTCCACCAGATAAAACATTAGGATATTTATTTATAGTATTTTCTATATCTAATTGTTTTAAAATAGCTGAAATATCTATGTTTGTTTTAGCTATTAATTTAACTAATTCTAAATTATCTTTAATAGTTAAGTGATTAATTAATGTACTATCTTGAAAGACAAAACCTATTTCTCTTCTTAAATTAGCTACATCTTTATCATTCATTTTAGTGTAAGCTTTACCATTATAATAAATTTCACCTGTTGTTGGAGTATCAAGATTACTTAATAGATTAAAGAGAGTTGTTTTACCAACTCCACTTTTACCTTTTATTAAAAATAGACCTTTACTAGGTAATTTTAAAGAAATATTATCTAATACTTTTTGCTTACCATAATATTTAGAAACATTTACTAGTTCTAGCACTATATCACCAATCCATTACTACTAGGCTATAGTCATCATACCTGTTGAAAGCATAATTTCATCAAAATCATGTGAGTTTTTCCAATCGTAATCTATATATAATTGTCTTCCATAACAAAAAACATTTAAAGGGAAGCCACCTGTAACTGATTTGGGTCTTCTATATACAAATACGACTGAATCACTAACTTCTTGTTGAAATGTTTGATATGAATCATCAATATGTCTTACCGCACCATCTTCTAAACCCAGTAATATTGTACCTACACCTGAAACTAATGCACTAATTAGATATTGATAATTTGGTATATCATGAATATAAAATCCTTCATAAATAAAATTAATATCAACAATTTCATCGGTCATACTAGAATTATTAATAAGTTTTTTAAAGTCTGTCGTATAGCTCTCACCAAATGCTGCATTAATTCCAGCTTGTAAATCCCTACCTGAAAAGCCTAGATTAATACCAACAGAAGTATTATATGTAACATCATTAAATTGCGTAGACGGTGAATATGATACCAATTCTAGATTTCCTTCATCATAACCATCAATATAACATTTAAATTCAATTCCTGCATTAAGCCATAGATACTTAATACCGCCAAAGAATTTATCAACTTCTTTTCTATATTGTTCAAAAAGGTTTAAGTATGCCACTGCTTTAACAGCAAAATAATCATAAGTTGAATCTTGATTATAAGAGTCATTTAACTTATAGTTAGTAACTTGCAACTCTAATGAGCCATACTTACCATCTTTTTCGTAAATGCGCGTTTGTAAACCTATTATTTTCCACACTTCATTACTGCTTGCTTTAACATTAAAAGAAAGGAGTAAAATAGTACCTAATAATAAAGTTACAAATAACAATTTAATTTTATTCATTATATCCCCCCTAAATCAATTGTTTTTGTAATAATATTTTATACTTAAACAAAAAAATTGTCAACTTTTTTTGATTAATGATATCTATATAAGGCTGTTTTTACCTAAAAGTTTTGACTAGACATGAGTGCTAATATTTTTTTGTTTTTCTTAAAAACTCTATAAAATCAATGTTTTGCAATCATTTTCCACTCTTGAAATTTTCATTTTTTTAATTTAACACCAATTTTTCTTTTCTGGCATCAGAGGTTTACTGCAATACTATCTAGCTTTGTTATCTCGTTTTCAATCCTTGCCCTGTCGCTTGTTAGTGCTAATATCTTAATTTGTTTCTTTAATTTAGAACAAAAGACAAATAATATATTTTCTCGATCAGCTTATCCATAAGCTATATATATTTTTAAACAAAGAACGTTTATTCCTAATCTAAAGTCGGTAATGCCATTAAATAAATTGACTTTAGGAGTGTCTTCTATTCTTAACATCATCAATTGTCTCCAATACGAAACTTAAATTATTTAAATTAAATTTAATTTGATTTGATAGTTATTATCTATAATTAATAAAGCTCCTGCTTGTTTTTCGTTAAGATATGCTTGATAATTTTATAAAACATCTACATAACTAGAAAAAGCTACACTATTATTTTCTTTTAACCATTTATATATAGTAGATTTACTAATATTATATTCTTTAACTAATACTCTAACTGGTTTATTGTTCATAACATGTTCTTTTATGTCAATTTCTTTAAGTTTTTTCCTGCTTGCCACTTTGGATTTAGATAAATGATGTTATTTTTATCTAATACTTCTTTTTTACCTGGATTATCTACAACAAAAACATATTCGATTTTTTTAATTTTTTTGATGATTTTAATTTTTTTCAGATAATTCTCTTATTTGGTTAGATATAAATAATCTTTCCCTTCGTATAATTTAACAAGGTTTTTTAACTGTTTTTTCATAATCTTCATCCTATAACAATTAATCTTGTTTCATAACCATACAATAAAACCTAAACTTACATCCTTCAATTACATAGTCTCTAATCACATTTTCCACCTGAATTGATTCTCTAAATTTATCAGTCAAAAAATAGTTCATCAGTTCTTCAAAAGTCTCGTGTTTTTCAACACTACATTTAAGTGTTTCAAAATCAATAACTGACATATCATGTTTAGTGCTTCCACTAAAATTTTGTGAAATTAAAATCTCATACATCTTATTTATCTTTTTACCACCAAATAATTCATCGCTTATACCCTGTGGATTATCTAAAATGTACTTATCCTTGTCTTTTCTATGTTTAATCGCATCTTCAATTTTATCATCAATTTTCTTATGTTCTTTCTCACCATCTCCAATAAAATACCATTTGAATTCACAAATATATAAATTATTAGTTTTATTATCAAACACCAACATGTCATATTCTGCTAAATCTCTATTTTCTTCCTTAATTTTATGATTTAACACAATATTTAAATCATATTTATTAAATTGTTCAACTATCTCTTCAGTCATTTGTCTCTCCTTTTGATTAGCTATAACTGAAATATCCTTTTTATATTTTTCTTTATCATAATCAACAATTAACCTATACATCTTTACGGGTAACATTCCAATTGATAAAGTTGTTGGATAGAAATAGTAGTTATTAGCACATCTGATTAACGCTTGTATTAAAGTAAGTTTATCTTTTTGGTATTCATAATCATACGTTTGGTACTTTAGAAAAGATCTAACCTTATCTTTTGATAAATTACTTAGTTTTGAAATTCCATATACTAAAGATTCATATTCGATTGTAGGACAATATTGTTTCGTTTGCATAAATGAATAATAATCTGCCATCAATTTTAGAGCAGCACAAAATGAAATCAATTCTTCATAAGTAAAATCACCAAAATCATGGTCAAACTTTATCTCAGAATCTAACCAACAAATTTCTTTGTAATCTTTCATTAACCCATTAAAAAATCTATCTTTAAATAATCTTGGTTTAAATTTATTAGCTGATAAATAACTTCCGACACTATTTAAAATATTGTGTTTAAGTTCTTCATTTGGATATTCTTTTACTTGATCTAGCATTCTCGCATAATTTGAATAAGCATCGTATTTTTCTTCAAAGTATATTTTATTATCTTCATCAAACTGAATTTCTCTTGTTCCAATAATACATTGATCTAGATAATTTCTAATCGGAGTATAATTATAAACAAATTCTAAAATCATTTTTGAAAATTCTATTATTGTTTCTTCATCACTATTTGGAATCATTCCATTTTCATTATCAACCGAAAATATGAACTTCAAAATTGTTCTAAATTGTTCGATTACTTGGTCAACCATATTCATATTTTGTGAATAAATAAATGACATATATTGAACTTTTGTAGATGCAATAACAAGTGACTTTACCAAAAATGCTCTATTTAATTTAAATATCTCTCTATTTCGAATCTTATTATTTATATCTTCTAATATATTTTTAGAATTAATTATCATTCGATTCTCCTTTCTAGATATCTAGCAAAATAGCATTCTTTCTTACTTTATCTTCCCATTCTTCTCTTGCTTTTTTATCAAGTTTTTCTTGCTCATCCAATTGTTCTCTATTTACAATAAACTGATTATATTCTTCAACTGCTATAGTAACATCACTTCTAATATCATTAATCTTTGCACTTCCAACATATTTTTTTCTATCCTTAGCAATTTTTGATGCTAGACCTTTTAAAGATGCTACACTTGTTTTTTGATTCAGTTCGTTTTGACAAAATATTAAATCAGGTAATCTATATTCTACTATTAAATAATGCGAAAAATCCGTCTTTTGCAATTCATACTTATCTATTCTTGGATATTTATTATTATATTTAACTGGTAAATCAATATTTTTATCAACCAAAAAATGAGCAGTATTTCCACCCTTCCAACTAAATGGTGAACTATAAGAAATTGTAATCAACTTATATTTGTCATTACACTTTGGACATTTTATGTAAGGCTCACTTTCTTCGTATCTACCCCAATCATCACTTTTAGTATCTTTTTCGATTGTACCTTCACCACAAGGACATTTTATACTTTTAATTTCATGTTCCCAATTCATATTTTTATTTACCTTCTAATGCTTTTACAATATTCAACTCTTATATTTTCAAGTATATCTGAAGCATTCTTTACTCTATTAAAATCTTTTTCTAGTTTTAAACACTGCTTTTTATATTCTTTCGAATTTATCCAATTTTTCTTATATATAAATTCAACAAAAACACTGTGTGCCCAATAATTCCTATTATCACAAATTTGTTCCAAAAAATTATAATCTCCAGAGTCAATATATGGTTTACCATCTGAATTATCTAAAACTTTTAGTTTTCTAATCATTTGTCCTAATGTTTTATTTTCTATTTCATCAAAATGTCTATCAACATCTCCAGCCTTCATATATGCATATATAAACTTGATGTCATGCTCAATTGCTTGATAATTAAGCATTGTTTCAGCATACTTTATTTTAAATTCTTCAAAATTCACAAAAAAGTCTCCCTTCTCATTATGAATAAAAAAACTTTTAAAATTAATCGTTCTTGCTACTATCTTTAAATTTAATAAGAACTTTTTCTTCTGCAAGAATTTTAAACCTAATTTTATCTCTTTCAGCTTGAGGATATTCACTTAATTCTTTATCTTTATAAATACAATTATTTTTGTATAAATTTCTTAATCCAACAAATCCCAAGTGTGGAATCTTATCAATCATGACACAATTTTCAAATAAATCACTCTCTTTATTCTTTGCTAATTTAACAATATATTCAGCATTATCGCCACATACAAAAATGTACTTCTTATTTATTGTTTTTATAAAGTCAATAAATCTTTTTATATTTTCATCTGTATTGATTTCATCAAAATCAGGTTCTGACTTATTTACTAATCTAAAATACACATGTGTATCCGAATTGCAAATAGAATAATCATATTGATTTTTATCATGAAATTCAATATCGCTTTTTATTTCATGATAACTCAAAACTTCTTTTACTGTATTCATAAAAGTACAAATATTTCTACCAGTTTGTCCACTAGCTAGTTGTCCATTAATCAGTTCATCTTCTCCGGGACAAGATAAAATGAAACAACAATTCTTTACGCCTTCATGATCACTAACAATATCTTTCCCTTCTTCTTTTATTTTTTCAAACAATTCTATCTTTTTATTTTTAACATCCTCATTTAAATTTTTATATTGACTAATTAAATCGGTTTCTTCCATACTAACCTCTATTTTAATATTAAAAGAAAAATCACTATAAAAATCATTTATCTTTTATATATTTCTCTATTTCTTTCCTAGTGAAACCTTCAGTATTAAAATCTTTTTCATAGCACATTATATAACACACTTTGAAAAGGTTATAATCTATATCTAAATCTAACATATCACCTATATTGCCAACTAGCTTGTTATACATTATTTTTGTATCAAATTCATCATTAATAGTTTTTTCATACTGATATGTCTTTTCAACTGGTTCACTAATAATTTTGCCAACAATACAAAAATTCTTAATAAAACTACCTATCATTGAATTATCTTTAATTGCTTTATCAACTAATGACTTACAACATTTATCGTCTATATATTTCATTAAGTAATAATACTGTACATAATTATTGTCTATTAAGTTGTTCGTATCAACAACATAGTTAAATAATTCATTTTTTATCGTAGATTCAATTTTTTCAACCTCTGGCCTTTTTAAAATTAACTTCTTTTCATCAACATCTCCAGTTTTTGCGACTTTTCTAGAAGAAAATTGTAACGACCTTAATAAATATACTTTCGTGATATTAAGTTTTCCTCTTGAATAAATCTCCATTAAGAAACTGAAGATATCTATTTTATCAGATTTTTTCAATAGATAATCTCTAATCATTCTTGCTATTTTCTTATCGCATGGATATTTAAATACATCATTATCCGAAATTTCAGGATCAATATTATCAGAAAATTCAACCAACCAATATAACAAATCTTTTATTCTATCATCCTTTAAGTTATTATCGATGTAAAATGATATGTGTGTTAGAAAAACAAAAAGTTCCCTTTTTTCATTTAATTTATTTATTAACTTTAGAAAGTCATCTTGTTTGTAATTAGTTATTATATTGTCTATATCTGTATTATTATATATGATATTTTCATCATCGAATTGATAATAATAATCAAAGTTATCAGCAATACAAATGAATCCTCTAATTCTCATATCTTCATACTTATGTAATGTGTATCTACTCGACAAATCGAGCGCATAATAAATTTTAGGGAATAAGAAACATAGTGCTTCTTTAATAAATATCATTTCTTGAGAATCTACTTTTAATTTGTCAAGGAAATTCTTCATAATTTCTTTTATCTCTTTTTTTCTATCTTCATCCAGATCATGGCTACAATATCCAGTAAATTTACTCTTATTTTTTAGAATAAATTCTTTAATCTTAGGAAATTTTATTTCTAAAAGAGTTACTATGCAAAAATCATGGAAATCTACATTACGTTTTAAAAAATCAAATTTAATAGTAAATAAATTTAAATATCTATTAACATCTCTTAAATTTTTAAATTGCAACCAAAAATTTGTTTTGCTTAGTTCATAATTTCTATTTGGCAAAAACTCACGTAAATCTTTACAAAACATATTCAATTTATCAATTAAGGCACCTTGAATTTTCAAAGGAGAAACAGTCGGAACTTCTATTGGTAGTTGAATTATTTTTTCCATATACAATTCAGAATAATCTTTTTGTGAATTTTTTAAAGCAGAAAGCACAACATCTTTATCCATTGCCAAAATATATATTACATTCTTAAAATCACCTAATAGCTTTACTAATTTAAATATTTGACAGATTTCTATATCTGTTAGTCTATCGACATCATCTATAAATACAACAATTTTTTCATCTAATTTTAATAGTTTTTTTGAAATCTTCTCTTTTATAGCATCTAATGATTTGTTATATGATGCATTTTCTAAGACCTTTCCATATTCTTTAATAAGTGGTGCAATAATATTTAAAAAAGGGAAAATAGGCAGTATATAATGACCTACTGATATTATTAGCGAAAGTATTCTAAAAACTTTTGCAAAAAACCTAGTAATTCTACTATAATATCTAAACTTAATTTGATAATGTAAATCTTTAAAAAAACACTTAATTAAATCATCTTCTCCTTTAAAATTCCAAGGATTAAAATTAATTATTTTATATTTTAATTTTTTTAATTCTTCTACAGATAAATTTATAATGGATGTTTTACCACTTCCCCATTTTCCATACAAACCAATCGTCAACGAATCTTTATGATTGTATGAAGATATTACTTTTACTAAAGTATTTACAATTTTGCTTCTACCTAGAATATCATCTTCTATTGAACTTATTGGTTTATCGGCATTTATATCAATCATATTCTCACCCACTTTCATAGTAATTATATGATTAATTATACCATAATAATATCCACTACAGTATATCTAAGAAGTTTGATTTGACTAAAAATAAAAAGGCTGTGAAATAAGCCTCTAATTAAATATTAGAAATTTATTTTTTCACAGCCCCTTATACTTAAACCTATTAAAGTGTTATAGCGCCAACTAAATAAAGCGATAAACATTAAAATTAAACAATAAATTTCATTAAAATAAGGGCTTTTAGTAATATTTAAAAATCTATTTTTAATATTACTTAATACTATCATTTTCTATTTCCTTATAATATATAGTATTATCTATAGCTGCTAAAGTTATAACAAGTGGTATCATATAATAAAACATATGATAAGTATTATCAATTAAACCATATAAATCAACAATTAAATAGCCTAAACCTATTGATAAAATAAAAGGTAAACCTATTTTAATTACATTTCGGTATTTTTCAAATAAATGTAGTAATAACATTAACATACCAAATATACCACCCATAGCAATCGTTTGAGCAATCGTTGAATGGAATACAATTGGAGTTAGTTGATAACCAGCTGCCGTTGTTCTAAAGTCTATTACACAACAGATACCAGGCCCAAGTATAATATCTAAAGGTGATTGTTTAAATTCATTAAAGGCCATTTCCCATAATTCTACTCTACCATTATCATCTAGACCCATAGTAAATACACTATCGATAACCTTATTTACTAAAGGGAAAGTGTAATCATGCATAATAAAGAATAAAGCTATTAAAACAACTAAAATAGATGAAATATATATTATATATTGTTTTCTTAATTTAGTTGTAAATATTAAAGCTATAGCTAATACAATAATCTCTACGGCTAAACATAAATATGATCCTCTTGATGTAGTAAATAAAACACCAACAACACTTATAGCTATTTTTAAGCTTTGAAATATTAAGTCTTTTAATGTTGTACTTTGACTCATTAAATAGAAGATAAAAGGCACACTAAAGCAAATCATAATACCTGCTTCATTACATAAACCCCATCCCATGTAATACCATAGATCAAATATACTTGAAACGGTGTCTTTTAATTCTATTACTTTATAGGTACATTCAAAAGTAATAAGTAAAGATAAATAGGTAAAAGAAACTGCAATTAATTTTAAATCTAGTTTTTTCATACCATTTATAAATAATAAATAAATGATTAAATAACCTAAATCCGCAATATAAAAGAAATAAAATACTTCATTACCAGCTTCAATAGTATTACACCAAATAATAGGTATTAAATTCATAATAGCTAAACCAAGTAATCCATAAAAAGAAGACATTTTTTTAAATTTAAAACCATTTTGTTTAATATTTTTTATAACAAAAAATAGGGCAATTAAAACAAAAATTGATGCAACAACAATAATTGGAATAGGTATTTGTTCACTAGAGAATCCTTCACTTATCATAAAAATAAAATAGATAGATGGTGGTAATATATAATTAAAATCATCTAATAAAATTAATATAATAGCGGCTAATACTAAAACAATAGACATTCCAACTAAAGAATTAAAACGCCAACTAAATAAAGCTATAAACATAAAAATAGCTGCATAAAATTCATTAAAATACTTCCACTTAGTCAAATTATGTAGTTTATTTTGCAAGTTTTGCCAACTTGTTTTAACACTTATAGACATAATAATCTCCTTTAAATCTTAATATACATTTTCCTATTTACATTAATTAAAGGCATAAAACTATGCCTTTAATTCTACTTCTTTAATTTTTTTAGGTTTATCTTTTTTAGTATCGTTATAACCAACTATACCAGCTACAACTGCCCCTACAATTAAACCTAATACAACACTAATAGCTAAATTGATTATTAAAGAAATACCACCTGTTGTATCTATAATACCAGCATTACGATAATTTACATTAAATCTATTAGCATATAAAGACTTATAAATAGATGTATAAGTACTAGTTTCATTTTCAAGTAATGTTACTATTTCATCTAAAGTCGTGCCAAAAGCTATATCAGCTTTAAAAGCTTCTTCTCCTTTAGCTAATTCGTCTGTGATATGATTTAAAATACCACCTAGTCCATCTTCACCTTGAATGATCTTTAAATCATTCTTGTTATTAACAATTTGTTCTTGAAAATTACTACGTCTTTCAATTAATGATTGTAAAGCAGCAGAATCAATAATATTACCATTACCAGAATTTAATACTTCATTAATTTGTTGTGTCAACGCATCTACTTGAGCTTGTAATTCTTTATTTGCTTTTATTAAGGCATTTACACGTGAATTATACATTGTTTGATAATAAATAATATCAGGATTATTAGCTGTTAAATCAGATGTATCAGAAATCTTAATATAGTTATTTGAAGCTAAAATATCTGATAAATAATTATAGTTATAAGAATTTAAAGTAATATTAATGTTACTTTGAATTTGTGATAAGGTAAAGTAACTTGTAGCTTCTTCATAAGAAGACATAATGTAGTTACCATTAGCATTTGATAACAGAACACTTACATCACCAAATTCACCAATTAAACTATTATATCCATTAATAATTAAGTTAACTTGATTATTAATATAAGTTAATTCATCTTCATATGTTCTAGATTGTTCAATTAATGAAAAACCAGATTCAAAATTTAAAGCTGTTAAATAAGTTTGATTGTAATCAATAGGTGAATTAATTAAAGCTAAAAAGAAGTTTCTAGCTTGTTCATCAGATGAAAAATTACTTACATTTGCTGATAAAATATAATAATTATCTACTAATTGTGTTGTATTAGTACTATCATAAACATTTGTTTCTGTAATGCTTATTGATTTTAATAACTCATTAACATCAATAGATGCAAATTCTTCATTAGATTTTACTTCATTTAAGCTTTCTCTACTTATTAAACTTAAATAATTAAAAGTAGAACCATCTAAATGAGAACCTTCTTCTAAACGTGGAGTATTACCATAATCAAATGATACAGTATATTGTACACTTCTATTACCTATAAAATAAATAGCTAGAAAAGAAACTAAAGCTACAGCTAAAAACACAATTAATCCTAAGATTTTTTTACGCCAAATCCAAGAAAATATTTCACCTAAGCTTACGCCTTCATCTTCTACTATTGTTGTATTTTCATTATTATTCATAAGAGCCTCCTTATCGATTTAGGAAATTATACCACATATTTTTTAATATGTAAATTTTTGAATTATTTAAGTAAATAAGTTCTTTATTTTAATGAAACTAAATCATTATTTGTTAAATAATATGTAGTTTTACAACTATTTCTTTTTTTAACAAATCTTCTTTAATTAAATTTTCTAATTTTTTATATATTTTACGCTCTAGCATACAATTACACCTCGCATTTTTCCACCCTAAATATACCACTATTTATGCATTTTTCCACCCTAAATATTTTATAATTTTGCATTTTTCCAACTCATATTATAAACTTTGTAAATGTATCATGTTTTTTTGATGACTTTTGAAAAAAATACGTATAAAATTACCGATTATTTAAAGAACTGGCCTGTTGTTTTAATTACGGGAGCTAGACAAGTAGGTAAAACAACTATCTGTAATATTTTAGAAAAAGAACTAGATTATAATTACATTTCTTTAGACAACACCAGAAATAGGTTTGATGCTTTAAATGACCCAGATGGTTTTTTAGAAACTCATCCTTGGCCTTTAATTATACTAGGTGCAATATGTGCCTGGCTTATTTGATGTAATTGAAGGTATTGTCAATGAGCAAAAAAACAAACAGGCAATAATAATGGAATGTATATTTTAACTAGTTCTGAATCATATAATTTGATACAAGGTGTAACACAGTTAATGGCTGGTAGAGTAGCTATAATTAATGTAAAGCCATTAAGTTTTAATGAAATAAATAATCTAAATGATAAACCATTTAATTTAGATTTAGCTGCTATAAGAAATAAATTAAATATAATTAACATTAATAAAAACGAATTGTTTAATTATATTTATAAAGGATTTTATCCTTCTTTATATGATAATTATAATTTGAAAATAGAAGATTTTTGTGCTAATTATGTATCAACTTACATAGATAGAGATATATCACAAATAGTAAATATTAATGAAAAATATAAATCTCAACAGTTTATGGAAGTGTTAGCTTCCTTAACTGGTGAAGAACTAATAGTTGATAATCTAGCTAATCTTTAGGTTTAACTAATAAAGTACTTAAATAATTATTTAAGTACTTTATTAGTTAGCGATATCATTTATCTTCTTGAACCATATAACGAAAGAAGTACTTTAAAGAGATTGGTCAAAAGGCCTAAAATATATTTTATGATACTGGATTAGCTTGTTATTTAGCTAGAATTAATAATCCTCTTCTTCTACAAAAAAGCTATTTATCTGGTCGTTTTGTTGAAACTTATATTATTAATGAAATAATAAAATCCTATAAAAATAGTGGTACACTAGCTTACTTTTATTATTATCGTGATATTGATCAAAAAGAAATTGAGTTAGTAATAAATATCTATGGTAAGCTTAATTTTGTAGAATGTAAGTCTGGTATAAGCTATAGTTTAAATGATATTAAAGGATTTAATACTTTAGCTAATAAAACTAATATGCCTATTGGTTTTAAATGTATTATTTGTTTAACAAATAGTATTTATAGTTTAGGTAATGATACTTATGCTATACCTATAGCATCTATTTAAATATTTATCATAACACAAAAAAACTAATCTCTTTTTTATATCACTATATAATTTGAGATTAGTTTTTAATTTGAATAGTATGTTCTGTCATCTAAAATGATAACAAGAAATCTTATGTTTCACAGCTCTATTTACTCTTTTACCAGTATAGGTAAATATAATCTAGTAATAGAAATAAATAAACAAATAAATAGATAATCAATAAATATTAAAGATTAATTTATTTGGCTAATAATTATAGATGCTAAATAAAGAGGTTTTAATTCTAACATGCCTTCATTGCCTATATCTTTTTGTGAAAATAATATTCTTCTTGAAATACTAGATGAGTATTTTTTAGCCAATTCATTAATTGATTTATGATTGTTGTAATTAGATGATTTAACTTCAATTGGAACTATCTTATTTCCTTCAGAAAGTAGGAAATCAACTTCATATGGTCTTGTCTTATTTGAATCATACCACATATGATAGTAAAGGTTTCTATCATTAGATTTAATAATTTGTGCTATAGCATTTTCATATAAATACCCTAAATTAGCCTCTAACTTATCACTTAATAATTTACTATATATATTTTCAGAAATTATAGATTTATCATTAAATAACATTGTAGTAAATAGCCCTATATCTGATAGATATAATTTAAACCGATCAATATTTTTAGTTAAATTCAAAGCTAAGCTCGGTTGATTTACATTATAACAAATTAATACTGTTTTAGAATCTAATAAATCATATAATAACGCTTTATCTTTATTACTAGCTTCTTTATTAATTGCTTTATTTAAACTAAATTTATTTTTACTTAAAGCTAGTTGAGCTGGTATTGAATCATAAATTGTTGAAATACGACCACTTCTATCAATTTTTCTAAAATCATCTTTATATAATTCAATTATTTATTTCTTTATAATATCAATTTCTTGAAAAGTCTTTTTTTCTATATACGCTTCTACTGCTTGAGGCATACCTCCAACAGCCATATAAATTCTGAAATCACGCATTAATACCCTATTAGTTGCTTGCCCTACCGGTTTATTATATTCTACAATTTTTTCAAGAAATGAATAGTCTTTATTGCATGCCCAACAAAACTCTTCATAATCTAATGGATAAACATTAATTTTCATTTCTTCTGATGGAATAAGAATGTTTTTTATATTTTTTTCAATACTAATAAGGGAACCAGTTTCTATATAATCATATCTACCATCTTTAACTAAATGTTTAATTGCTTGTCTAACAGTTGGCATTAACTGAATTTCATCAAAAATAATTACAGATTCTCGCTCATATAGTTTAGTAGATGTAAGTGTTTGTAACCGCAAGAAAAAAATATCTAAGTTTGAAAAATCCTCAAACACCATTTTCATTTCTTTTGAAATATTAGAAAAATCAATCATAATATATGATTTATAATTTTCCTTTGCAAAAGCTTCAGCAATTGTGGTTTTGCCTACACGTCTAGCGCCTTCAAGAAGTACGGCATATTTACCTGCATACTTTTTTCCACAATAAAAGTTTTGCCATAACTTTACGTTTAAACATAGATTATCACATCCTAGTATGATTATTTTTACGTAAAATTTCAAAAATTGCAATATTTATCTAAAAACATCAACTTCTTTTATAATAGTATCTGCATATTCTCTATCTTCTAGTCTAATTATACTAAAAGAATCTTTATAATTATAACTAAAAGGATTAATCTCCCCATGCCAAATTAATTTATGATCTATAATTATAACATTTGTTTTTACTTCTTTTTTAATAACTCTTACATTAATATTTTCTAAATCTATATTAGTAATAATAGTTAAATTAGTTACATTAGCTGCTAGTTCTTCAATAATATTATTAATACCATAATTAATAATAAATATAACTTCATCAGCAAGCCCTAAATCTTCTAATAATATGTCTTTATAATTATCAATTTCATATAAGATTTCTTCTTTAGTATTTTCTTCTATTTGGTAATTTAATTCTTTATATTTTTTTAATCTAATACTAAACATATTATCACCTCATTCTAGAATTATAATTCTAGTTTAAAGTGCTAATATTATATGTCAATAAAGTTTAGAAATAATGGCCTACAATTGCCGAAATACACATTCCTACATATTGAACTAATGTAAGCGTGTAATATAAGACGTATACTAAATAATGTCACGCAAAAAGGGTGCTTTATAGTGTCTGTAATTCCGACTACTTAGCACCCTTATTTACACCGCCAAATTGGAAGTTAGAGAATTAATTCTACTCCGCTAAATTTGTTGCACCATAATAAATAGGCTAAATCAGCAAAGAAGAAGTAAAACACTTCATAGCCACTTTCAATAGTGTTACACCAAAATATTGGTATAACATTCATAATAGCAAGACCTAATAAACCCCAAAATGAACACATTCGTTTAAATTTAATGCCATTTTGTTTAATAGTCTTAATTAAAAATATTAATAAAACAACTATAAATACCGCTACAAAAATAATAATTGGTATAGGTATTTCATTATTAGAAAAGCCTGTACTTATAGTAAATAATAAATATATAACAGGTGGCAAAATATAATTAAAATCATCTAGTAATATTAATATTATAGCTGATAGCACTAACATTATAGACATACCAACTATTGTATCAAAACGCCAACTAAATAATGCTATAAACATAAAGATAGCAGCATAAAACTCATTAAAATATTTATCATTTACTATTGGTATTAATTTTTCTTTAATTTTAGGGAACATAAATACATCTCCATAAATATAACTTTGTGTCTATTTTACATTTATAGTATTATGTGTGTCAATCTAATTTGTTGTTTTGATTATTTTAATTTTAACTAGTAGTTTTCTAATAATGGTATTTGTTTCCGTTCTAAAGTCTTTATTATAAATAAACATTATAATAACTGGTATTATACTTATTCCTACTGCTATAAAACCATTAACAACAAAACTTAACCAAACATTAGCAATATCAATGTGAGCAAAGTGAAGAGCAGTTAAAGCTATACCAAAAATTATAATAAAGAAATAGTTTTCTAAATAATATTTTTTAGGACTCATCTCTAACCCGTCTTTAAATAAAACATAAGGTTCTACAGTATGACAAATTAGAAGATTAGTAATAATAGTTGCTATAATGACGCCAGTTACCCCGCAAACATAAACTAAGGAAATTGACAGGATAATGTTTATTATACCTTCTACGATTGGTTTATAACGATCATTATAGAAGGTGCCTGTCGCGTCTCTAAAGGTTAAGACACTTTGCCGCATAAACTGAATAAAATAGTTAATGGTAATAACTATTGATATATCTTTACTTAGTTCTAGTCCTTCGCCAAAACAAATAGTAATAACATCATCAATAACAGCGTAATAACCTAGGTAAAAGATAATACCTATAACAAAGTTAATGCCGTAAAAGAAATTAAAGTATTTGAGCTTTAAGTTATTATTATCTCCAACACATAAATGACCGATTACGGAAGTTAAAGGAATGAAAACTAAAGTTAGGACGCTATTCATAGAAACGACAATCGTTGTGTAGTTAGAATATTTGCCAAGAATAACAACACTAATAAAGGCTGAAATTATAATACTATCAGAAGTATTTACTAGTAAACTACCAATCTTATGCATAAACATCGCTTTAGTTTTTTGCATAACTTCTCGTTTAGTACCATCGTCTAATTTAGCACTAAGGTCAAGTAGCTTTTTATGATGTTTTCTAAAATAGATGTCTGTTAAAATCCATTCAATTAAGCCAGCAATTATCTTACAAATAAGATAGAGTTCAAATGATTTAAATAAATACAAAACTAATAATTGTAAAACATTAGAGATTAAGATAGCTACTGAGTTAAAGGTTGTTGTTATATAATTATTTTTATAAGCATTAATAAGTGACGTTTTAGCACTAAAGAAATAAGTTACAACGACAGAGGCTAACATTAAAAGAAAAGTGTAGTATAAATTAAAGCTGGCATTATAATCTTTAGCTAAATAAGGTAGAACGGGTAATATACATAAACCAGCTACTAAAATAATAGCACCTATAATTCGGTAAACCTTAATAAAGAGTTTATAAAGGGCAGATACTTTATAATTATCTCCCTCAACAATTGGTCTATACATTGAAAAAGTTATAGCTGTCCCAATACCTAAATCAGCAATTGCTAAAAATCCAATAATAGAGGTGTAAAGACTAAAAACACCATTAGCCTCATTGCCAACATATTTAATTAAAAATCTTCTTGTAAATATTGTTAATGCTAATAAAATTATCTTAAAAAAGATGGCCGTTACAATGTTTTGTATTGATTTTCTTTTATCCATATTTAGGTTCCAATATTGATGTTAATTATTTTTATAATTTTTATCCATAAATCTAAGATATTCACCACTAATAATATGATTAATCCAATCTTGATTATCTAGATTCCATTTGATTGTTTCTTTTATGCCGGTTTCAAAAGTGTATTGTGGTTTCCAGCCAAGTTCAGTCATTAGTTTAGTTGGGTCCATCGCATACCTTAAATCATGACCTGGTCTATCTTTGACATAATGAATTAAACTTTCAGGTTTATCTAAAGCTTTTAGTATTGTTTTAACAACCTCTAAATTACTCTTTTCATTATGACCACCAACATTATAAACCTCGCCATCACGCCCTTTTCTTACTATTAAATCAATAGCTGTACAATGATCATGAACGTGTAACCAATCACGGACATTAGCCCCATTACCATAAACTGGTAATGGTTCATTAGCTAAGGCTTTTTTAATCATTAAAGGTATTAATTTTTCTGGGAAATGGTAAGGACCATAGTTATTAGAACATCTTGAAATAGTTACTGGTAATTTAAAGGTTCTATGATAGGCTAAAACAAGTAAATCAGCTGAAGCTTTAGAGGCACTATAAGGACTAGATGTGTGAATTGGGGTATTTTCGGTAAATAATAAGTCTGGTCTATCTAAAGGTAGGTCACCATATACTTCATCGGTAGATACTTGATGATATCTTTTAATACCATACTTACGACAAGCATCCATTAAAACACTAGTACCAATAATATTAGTTTCTAAAAAGATAGTTGGATTTTCAATTGACCTATCAACATGTGATTCAGCAGCAAAGTTAATTACATAATCAAACTTTTCTTTTTCAAATAGTTTATAAACTAATTCTCTATCACAAATATTACCATGAACAAATTTAAAGTTAGGTTTATCTTTAATTGGTTCTAAGGTTTCTAGATTACCAGCATAAGTTAGGGCATCTAGACATACAAAATTATCGTTAGGGTAAGTATTTACCATATAGTGGCAAAAATTACCACCGATAAAACCAGCACCACCAGTTATTAAAAATACTGCCATATTAATTTCTCCTTATTATATATTTTATAATATTTAATATTTTATTAAACATTAATAATAGTTTAAATCTATATTTTTTAATCAAAAAAATATCAATTTTTTGTATTAATTTATATTGTTTATAATTGAATGATAATATTTTTTGATAATTTAACTCGCTATTATGTAATATTGAGATAGCTTTATGTTTTTTTTCCAAATATGATAAACTTGATTCTTTGTGAAAAATTGTCGTTGGTAAAACATAGTTTATAAAAAAAAGCAGTATTACCATATCTAACTCTGTTTCTGATAAATATAGTTTAAGGTAATTTATTGAGTCATTAAAATATATATAATTTTTATCATTATATTTGTGACCAACACTTTTTTTATTAATAAAATATACGTATTCGTAGTTATATAGTTTATAAATATTTTTCACACATTTTAGATATTGATGTAAAAAAATTGAGTCTTCACAAAATTTTAAATATGTATTAAATGTAATATTATTTTCAATTATTATATTTTTTTTGAATACTTTTGCCCATACGACGCCAAGATTAAAATTTTTTGCTTTGAATAACCTTGATGAATTTTCATTATTAATATAGTTTTTAAAGTATACTATGTCATAATTTTCTATTTGTATTTCTTCAAGTTTTGAAATTAAACTATCTAAAATATAGTCGTCAGAATCAATGAATATTATATTGTTAGAATTTGCTTTCCTAATCCCATAATTTCTAGCATATGATACACCATGATTCGGTTCATAATATATTGTGCATTTTTCATTTTTAATTTTATTTAAATAGTCTAATGTTTCACGATTACTTGAACCATCGTCAACAATTATAATCTCATAGTTTTGATGAGTTACATTTTGGTTAATTAAACTTGATATACATCTATCCAATAATTTTGTAGGTGTATTGTAGACAGGAATTATGAATGTATATTTTATATTAGTATTCATTAATCTTCTCCCAGCATTTTGTTGTGAAATTGTATTTTTTAATTGGTTTAGCAGGTATTCCAGTGCAAACTGTATAACTTGGTAAATTGTTTATGACAATTGAATTTGTTCCTACGATCACATTGTCTCCTATTGTGACGCCAGGAAATATTTTAACATCCATTCCAATAAAGCAATAGTTACCAATTTTTATAGGTTTATTGATTAGAGGTTGTTTTAAAACATTTTTGCTTATTTCTTTATACTCATGATGAGCAGTAGAAATAAATACATTGTAAGAAAAGACACAATTGTTACCTATTTCTAAATTTGTTGTGCATATTATTTTTGCACCTTGTTCAAAAGAAGTATTAGAATCAATTTTTAGTTTGGGAAACAAGGTATCACCATTCCAATTAGATAATACATCTATTCTTGCATTTTCTCTAATTAAAATATTATCTCCTAGGAAAATATTCTTTTTTCCACAAATAGAGATTGGCTTATAAATGATGCTTTTTGTTCCAATTTGACCATAATTTCTTGCGAAAAATATGTTGAATCTCCTTGCAACAGCTAATTTAATACTTTTAATACTTCTCATTGGTATTTTTAAAAACCTCACAAATCTTTTTTTTGTTACCATAAATACAAGGTGAATCATAGGGTCTATCAGGATATTTACCATATGCTAACTTAATATTTAAATTATATTTTTTTATATACCATTCTACTTTATCAGCTAATGATATAGGATTACCTGAACAACAATTTATAATTCCATTAATCTTATCTTGTAGAATACAGGCACTTATTTGTTTAGACAAATCTTCTACATTGATAAAGTCGTATTTATTTTTTCCAGAAGTGAATGGAAACTCGCTTTGACCATTAGATTCAGCTTGCCTAATTTTAGCAAATATTGAGTTACCATTATCATTGTCGCTAAAAATGTAGAAAGCTCTTAACCATTGATATACACAATTATGTTCTTTAGAATATAACTCAATTGATTTTCTTAAGGCATTTTTAGCAATGCCATATTGAGAGAGTGGATTACAAGGAGTATTTTCATCTATGGCTCCCTCGTAATAACCAACCTCATGCATAGTACCCATTATAGCAATATGCTTTAAACCATTATCTATTAGATTAGTAATGAAATCATAATGCGAAGATAAGTCATGCATATGAGCATTAGAGTTGTGTTTAAAACCATCTCGCCATGCTAAGTGTATACATACATCTGGTTTATTAAAATACTCAAACCAGTTATTATTTGATTCAAAAATATTGGCTTTTATGAAAGTTGCCCTATTATCTATTTGATTGTTGTTAATATCTGTAGCTATCACATCTTGATTTAAATCACACAAGTGTTTAACAACATATGAACCTATATATCCATTGGCTCCTGTTACAAGTATTTTCATAAGCTGTCACATCTCCCTAAAATATTATTTTTGTAATCTTTCATTCCTTTTTCAATTATAGGAAATCGTTTTTTTCTTATTAATCTTGTAAAGTAAGTAAATAAATATGGAATAATCCTTTTCAATAAAGGAAGTTTTGATATAAAATAGAACCTATTTCTAGTAGAATAATAAATTTGAATATTTGATAGTTCTCCACCACTAGATAAACCTACTTTATGATAGACTACTGAATCATTGGCTAAATATATTTTAATTTTTTCCTTATTGAGACGATATATAAAATCTGTATCATCAAAATATAGGAAGTACTTTTCGTCAAATAATCCAACTTGTTCAAAAATCGTATTTTTTATTAGTAAACAACATGTTGGTGCATATTTAGTTGTTTTTTTAATTTTATACTTTTCTTTTTTAAAATAATAGTGGATACCATTTCCTTTTATTAAAGATATTTTGCCACCAAAAAACCATATTTTTTTTGAGTTGTAGTAAAAAATTTTAGGACTAACTACATTCTTTTTTTCACTAACTAAATTATTTATCATATTATCATCAAAAACAGTGTCATTATTTAATAGTAAAGTATATTCACAGCCTAACTCAATGGATTTTTTAATTCCAATATTGTTACCAGCAGCAACGCCAAGATTGTCATTATTATAAATTTTTATTATACGTCTATCATCAAATATATCAAGTAACTTCATAGAGTTGTCCTTGGAACCATTATCAACTATTATAATTTTAAAACTTTGATATTTTGAATTTAGAATGCAATTGATGCACTCATTTTGATAATTCGCACCATTAAAATTTACTATTACTATTCCAATCATATTATACCTCAAAATTGGGATAGATTTTTTTAAATGTTGGATGTTTTTTATCTTTCTCAGATAATAATATTTCCCCGTCATAAGGCCATTTTATATTAATATCTTTATCATTCCACATAATGCCACCTTCATCTTCAGGATGATATAGTTCATCACACTTATAACAAAAAGTAGCAGTATCACTTAATACGACAAAACCATGCGCAAAACCACGTGGAATCATAAATTGTTTTTTGTTTTCAGCTGATAAAATAACACCAACCCATTTACCATATGTGGGACTATCTTTTCTTAAATCAACAGCAACATCAAATACTTCACCTTCAAGAACTCTAACAAGTTTAGCTTGCGGATGAGTCTTTTGAAAATGTAAGCCTCTTAATACCCCTTTTTTAGATTTAGATTGATTATCTTGAACAAATGTATAATTTAAGCCAGCTTCTTTAAAAGATTCTTCCTTATAAGTTTCCATAAAGTAGCCTCTATTATCTCCATACAATTTAGGTTCGATAATATAAACATCTTTAATTTCAGTTTCAATAAATTTAAAATTTCCAACTATCTTTTCCATTAGTATCTAATCTTCCCTTCAGCTACATTAATTAAATGTTGACCATATTGATTTTTCTTCATTGGTTCAGCTATCTTTAATAATTCTTCTTTAGTAATCCAACCATTTGTATAGGCAATTTCTTCTGGACAAGATATTTTAAGACCTTGGTGATCTTCAATCATCTTAACGAAAGCAGTAGCTTCAGCAAGTGATTCGTGAGTTCCAGTATCAAGCCAAGTGAAACCACGCCCAAATGTAATAACGTTTAATCTTTTTTGTTTTAAGTATTCTTGATTAACACTTGTAATTTCTAATTCACCACGAGAAGAAGGTTTTATATTTTTAGCAATATTTACTACACTATTGTCATAAAAATATAGACCCACAACAGCAAAATTGGATTTAGGATTTTTAGGCTTTTCTTCGATTGAAATGGCATTATAGTTTTCATCTAATTCGACTATGCCAAATCTTTCTGGATCCTGTACATAGTAACCAAATATAGTCGCATTACCATTTTCAACATTTTCACAAGCTTGTCTTAATCTTCTTTTTAAACCATCACCATAGAAGATATTATCTCCTAAAATCATACAAGCTGAATCATTACCTATAAATTCTTCACCTAGGATAAAAGCTTGAGCTAAACCATCTGGTGAAGGTTGAACCTTATAAGATAAATTTAGTCCAAAATGTTTACCATCACCTAATAATGTTTCAAATCTAGGTGTATCTTCAGGTGTAGAAATAATTAAAATATCTCTAATACCAGCAAGCATTAATACACTCAATGGATAATAAATCATTGGTTTATCATATACTGGTAATAATTGTTTACTTGTTACGGTAGTTAGTGGATATAATCTTGTTCCACTACCTCCTGCTAAAATTATTCCTTTCATTACAATTTTCCTCCACATTAGTTGTAAAGTTTGTTTCCTTATAATATATTAAGATTGAGCAAAATATCCAAAATTCGCATTTAAAATCATTTAAAAAAGTGATGGATAAAATTGATACATAGAACAATAAACGTAATATAATGGATAAAGCATCGCTATGTCTAGGTTTTAAACTGAACATAATATTTAAAAATAATAATGTTCCAAATATTCCCCAATATATTGAATAGGCTGATAATCCAGACTTTGGGGTTACGGCTACATCAGTAGTTGCATTAATATAACTTAAAATCTCACTAAAATTAAGATTAGGTGCAAGTTCTTTGACAAACGGCAAGTATTTTTCCAATGCCTGTGGGAAAACACTCATATAGACAGCATTTCCGATTCCAAATGGGTAAATAATTGATAATATAAAAGCAACAACTATTGTATAACTTCTTGTGATAAAAGAAGTATAGTTTCTTAAATCTTGATTTAATGCAGAAAAAAATTTTACTCCAAAAAGCACACATATGGATGCTATTAATAATATTAAAATAATCAAAGATTTTGAACGTAATAACTTACTTCTAATGTTTATAAATAGTATAATAACCATAAAAATAATAAGTACATAAATTCCTTTGGATTCACTAGTTAATATTAAAAATAGTGTTGAAAGTGATGAGATAATTATATTAGTTCTTTTTCTACTAATTAGTGAATAAATTAATGAAAGAGCGGAATATGTTATTATTAATAGACTTGTTAACGATGATTCGGTAGTTAGGAGTCTTACTCTATAGTACGGATATGTATTTATGGTCGGTATGAATGTGAACGCATAAGGAATAGTAAATAATTCAATTAATCCTATTATGCACAACAATATAGAAGCTATAAAAAAAGGTTTAAATACAAATTTTTTTGGCATGTTTTTGGTCAAATTATAGAATAAGACCAAAATTGATAAATATGAATAGTATGTAATAAATCCAAATATAGATTTTATAAAAATGTTTTCTCTCAATAGTATAATATCATGATTAATAAGCAAATATATCACGTTAGATACAATGCTAATAATAAATAACATAATACCTAGAAAAAACAGGTTTATAATAGTTTTATTTATTTTAATTTTACGAAAACATAGCATAAGAAAGCATAAAATTAATGAAATATATAATATTGGATATTTTCCATATTCTCCCATAAATTTGCCAAATATACAATTTTGATAAATTGCCAATATAACTAATGTTAAGTATAGTAAGTACTTTATATTTATTTTTTTCATTTCGTATTTTCCTCTATGAAATGGGTGTAATTTACATAATTGGTCTCATAGTCATAATGACATTTAAAAATTTCTCTAGACGTATATATATATTTTAAGTATTTAACTTTGTTGTTATACACATCAATTATTTTTTTTATAAAATCGTCTTCTGTGTCAGCTATTAATATAGAATTTGAATCGAAATAAGTACCATTTATTCCAAAAGTAGTAGAGAGGATAAGCTTACCAAAAGATGATGCTTCTAAAAGTTTAATTTTTATACCGCCCCCAAGAAAAATCGGAACAAGTATTATATCAGCAAGTTCATAGTAAGAATTTAGTGAGTAAACTTCACCAGTAACTATTACATTATTATTTGATTTTTTTATTAATTCATTTGAAGGATTCTTACCAACTATATATAGTTGTGCAAAGTTATATTTTTCTATTATTTTTGGCATAATCTTATCTACTAACCAAAAAGCACCATCCAAGTTAGGTAGATATGAATAATTAGCAACAAAAATCATGTTCAATTTTGGTGAGAACAGCTGAGATTCATTTACAAATTTAGCTTTTAAAAGTGGTGGAAAGATACCAAAAGCCTTTATGTTTTTTGGATTAAATTTTTTTCTATAAAAAACAATATCACTAGTTGATACATATGTGAAAGCGTTGAACTTTCCTTTATAAATTTTTTTTTCATATAAGAATAATCTATAAGATTCTATTTTATATAATAGCTTTATAAATGGATTCTTTATAGATTTGCTAATGCTATTCAATGTTAAATATTCAACATTATGAAATTCAATAATCTTATTATAATTATATTTTTTACCTAATTGAGCCATTTGTGGAAATTCATATAATATTAAATCTGGATTAACGTACCTAAGAAAATTGTTAAACTCAGTTAATATTTTTTTTGAACTTCTAGATGCTATGCAATACGGATATTTAAACAATTTTATTATTACACTAAAGTCTATTCTCCGTTTAACTATTTTAATGCTTTTTGCTTTTTTCTTTATATATTGGATACTATCGTTGCTAGGTATTACTTTATCAACACAAAATAAATATAGTTCATGACTTTTTGATAATATCTCAAATTTTTGTAAAATTCCAACTTTCCCACCTGTATTTGCAGGATAGAAAAATTCAGGGCAAACTAGTAGTATTTTCAAAATATTATCCTCCATATTCTTATGTTGTTAATGCAATATATCTAAAATTAACATTATATTTTTCATATTTTGTGTATTTAAAGAATAAGTTTTTTATGCCAGCTAAATGAGCTGCTTCTAAATCACTCATTTTATCACCAATAGCTACTGAATTTTCTACATCAACATTAAATTCCTTAATAGCCTTTAAAAACATACCTGGTTTTGGCTTTCTACAGTCACAATTATCTTCAGGCTTATGAGGGCAATAGTATACTTTTGTAATACTAATATCATGTTTTTTAAATTCATTAAGCATATATTCTGTTAATATTAAGAAATCTTTTTCAGTATATAAACCTTTCCCTATTCCAGCTTGATTTGTGATAATAAAAATTAAATAGCCATTAGATTGATATTTTTTGCATAAATCAAAGATAAAATCAGTAAATTTAAAGTCCTTTATTTTATATACATGACCAAAATCAATGTTTACAATGCCATCACGATCTAAAAATAATGCTTTGGGTTTAGCTAAATCTTTTTGTATTTTTTGATAATCTGATGGGATACCTATATCTATAAAATAATCAGTAGACTTAAATGATTTAATTTGTAGATCGACAATATATTTTTCAAAAAAGTCTTTTTCAAGTGAAAATTTCTTAGGTAGTTGATAATTATCAAATATATTTTTAGGTAAATAATATATTCCACCATTTATATATCCTTTATCTACATGTTTCTTTTCTAAAAAGCTTGTGATAACGCCATTATCATTAATAATAACTTCACCATATCTATCAAAATTTTCTAAATATTTACAAGCAATAGAAGTAGATTTGATAGAGGACATATCTTCATAATTTATTTTAAATAAAGTATCTCCGTTAATTATAAAAACAAATTTATCACTTACATAAGATAATGCTTTTTTTACGCATCCACCTGTTCCTAGAGGTTCATCTTCAATTGAATAGATTATCTTAAGACTTTTATAGCTGTCTCCAAAATAATCTTCAATTATTTCTTTTTTATATCCAACAGCTAAAACTACTTTAGTAAAATTGTATTTTACTAGTTCATCTAAAATATAAGTTAAAAATGGTCTTCCAAGAACATCAGCCATTGGTTTTGGTACATCCTTAACAACAGACTGTAGTCTAGTGCCAAAACCACCAGCTAATATAATTGCTTCCATAAAATCACTCCCTATTGCCAAAAAACTCATTTTCCAGTGCTAAACATATGGCATGATAAACTGGCAAATGATATTCTTGAATCTTAAACGTTTCTACAGCAGGAACTTTAATAGTAATGTCACTTAAATTACTAAGTTTAGAATCTTTTTGTCCTGTTAAAGATATTACGTGTAATCCTAATGCTTTAGCTACTTTAGCGGCATATACACAATTTAATGAATTGCCAGAAGTAGATATACATAAAAGAACATCACCTTTTACTCCATAACCTAACACTTGTTGAGCAAAGACTGCAGCTGGTAATTGGTCATTTATGAAGGCTGTTGATAATCCTACTTGCGAAACTAATGAAATGGCAGGTAGACCATATTGAAGTGAGCCACTTAATACCTCGTCATCAATATTTGCTTTTAATTCAAGTGATAGTTTTCTAGGTAAAATAAAACCTTTCATTAATTCACCAACAATATGTTCACAATCTGCAGCACTTCCACCATTACCACAACATAAAAGTTTATTTTTGTTTGAAAAACATTTGGTTAATAGTTGTGTAGATTGAATTATGCTATCTTCACACACCTTTAGTGCTGGATATCTATTAATTAACTCTTCAATATAAATTAAACTATTCTTCATCATATAGTGTCCACGCCTGCGTTCCATAATCAACAAAATTGACTATTTTAGTTTTTCCTTCTTGTCTTTGCTTTAATGCTTTTATTAATTGATATCTATCCTTAGGATCACACCATATCATCATGAATCCACCACCACCGGCGCCACTTATTTTTGCTGATATACCGCCGTTTTCCATAATAAAGTTGTAAGTTCCCTCTATATAAGGATTAGAAATCACAGAGGCCGTCTTTTTCTTAGCTAACCAATTTTGGTGTAATGATTCAGCAATTTTATTGAACTCACCCTTTAGGATAGCTTCTTTCATTATTGTAGTTTGTTTTTTTATTTCAAACATTGCTTCAAGTGATTTTTCATTTTTTGTAGATTTAGTCTGTTCTTCTATAATTTTTCCTGAATCTCTAGAAGTTCCAGTGTAGAATAAGACTAACGAATTCTCAATCTCGTTTCTAATCCATTTTTTCATTCTAAGTGGATTAACAATTACTCTATCATTATCGTAAAATTCCATATAGTTTAAACCACCAAAAGTAGCGGCATACTGATCTTGTTTTCCACCACTAAAACCAAGGTCTTTTCTTTCAATGTCGTATGCTAATTTAGCCATATCATATTCACCTAAAGGTAAGTTTAGCCATTCTTGATAAGCCTTTAATATAGTTACAACCATGGTAGAAGATGTACCTAATCCTGAACCTGCTGGAGCATCACTATAAGTAGTCATTTCAAATGATAGTGGTTTATTATTATTAAAATCTTTAATAATTCGATTATAAATACCGCAATGAAGTGGTAACGTCTTATCTATGTCTAATACATCTTTTGAATCAAATTCTAATCTTATATTCCTATCTGGCGAAATAAACACTATTTTTCCATTATCTTTAGGGATAATTGTGCAATATGAAAACATATTAATTGTTACGTTTAAGACACAACCACCATATAGATCACAAAAAGGTGATACATCTGTTCCTCCACCAGCTAACCCTAATCTTAGAGGTGTTTTACTCCTTACTATCATTTTCTAAATCCTCCAACAATTTATTAATTCTTTGAGAAAAAATGGTAAACGTAAATAAATCATTAACGCGCTTTTTAGCATTAGTGCCAAATTCATTTGCTAAAACTTTATCACCTGCTAATTTCTTAATAGCCATAGCAAAGGCTTCAGCATTACTATTTTCAACTTCAATACCTGTTACATTATTTAGTGAAACATAATTAACACCTGAACCTGGAATTTTAAATGTAACACATGGTAAACCAAAATACATTGCTTCAGCTAAAGATATGCCAAACGCTTCATTTTTTGTTATAGATGGGAAAGTATAAATATCTGCAGCGCTTAAATAACTTACAATATCTTCATCACTAATACGCCCTAAAAATTGTACATTGTTTAAACCTTTAGCTTGCTCTTTCAATTCATTCGTTAATGGGCCACTTCCAGCTATTAATACTTGATAACTATCATCTAAATGTTTAGCAGCTTCAACAAGATATGTTAGACCTTTATACTTAACATGTCTTCCAATAGCAAATACTATAGTTTTATTCGAATAAGTATTCTTAATTTCTATAGCTTTTTTATTTGTACTTTTAGTTTTAACAAGTCTTTTTTCATTTATGCAAGATGGAATAACTTGTACTTTGTTTTTAAAGTTTTGAAGTGTCTTGCTTTCATCACGATAATTTGGAGATGTGCAAATAATGCTATTGGCTCTTTTTAATAATTTATTAGTTTGATTAACAAAAAATTTACCTAGTATCTTTTGATTAACTATATCAGCGTGAAACCAAACAACTAATTTAAAGTTTCTTTTCTTATACTTAAGTAAGTAATGTGAAACAAAAGGATTGGGAAAATGAAATATAACAATATCAGGTTTAAATTCATTTAATACCATCTTTAGTTTTTTTCCATAAGATGTAGATATGGCTTGACTAGAGACTTTTACGTTGACTCCACATTTTATGACTCTAACACCATCTATATTTTCATCTTTATCTTTTTTATCCTCAGAAAAGCAAAGAACCATAATGTCGTTCATCTTTTTCAGTGAGTCTGAAATATCGTGTGATGTTTGCTCAATACCACCAATATGAGGTTTATAGTAATTAGAAATTTGTAATATTTTCATTACTTTGCCCCCTTACCAAATAGAACTACATAGATAGTTCTAAAGAATATTTTGATGTCTAACCAAGTAGATCTTTTGTAAACATAGATTAAATCTAGCTTTTGCCTCTCACCTGAAGCAAATGTTACATCAGATCTACCATAAGCTTGCCAGTAGCCTGTAAGACCTGGCTTTATTTTATATAGGAGTTCTTTTTGTTCAGGTGTATACCATTCATCAAGTTCCTTTTTAGTTATTGGTCTATTACCAAAAATAGACATATTACCTATAAAGATATTAAACATTTGAGGTAATTCATCAATTGAGGTTTTCCTTATAAATTTACCAACTTTTGTTATTCTTGGATCATTATCTATTTTTCTTTCTTTATACCATTGTTCTAATTGTTCAGGTGTTAAGTATTCTTTAAGTCTAGATTCAGCATCAACATACATTGATCTAAATTTATAGACGTGAATTTCTTTTCCACCTTTTCCGACTCTTTTATCTTTAAAGAAAACTGGCCCTTTAGAAGTACATTTAATAATTATTGCTACAATTATTAGTAACCAAGATATTAGTATTATTCCTAAAGTAGAAGCACATATATCAAATAATCGTTTAACAAATTCATAAACAGGTTTTTTCTTATATTGTTCTTTCATATAGCATTTCTCCAACTCATTGTTCGTAAAGGTATACCTTTACGGAAGACAAAATTTACAAGCGTATTATACTATTAAAACATTCACATGTCAAAAGCAATACTAGTAAATTAGTGATTACGCATACACTTTTTACTATATTAAGTGGTTTTGAACCTTTTTACCCATCAAAATCACTTTTTTATTTA
>CALUQZ010000009.1 GCA_944323055.1 uncultured Acholeplasmatales bacterium | reverse complement strand
TATACACATTAATTGATGGATTACAACGTGGATCATGCGTGAGGGAATATTTGTCTAATCCTTCAAAGTTTTTCTCAATAAATGATATTAGAGAAGAATCTATGTCCAAGGTCTATGATCTTATTGTTGTTGGTGGATCAAGAGAAGCTCAAATTGAAAAAATTAATTCAGTAATAATTGAATATGTTCATAGTTTGAAAACATACGAAGATATGGAAATTTTTGAATTGTATAATTTATTGCTAGACGAATTTCCTATTCTTGGCTCAAAATCATCTGAATTTGGCAAAGCATTAAAAGATGACATTAAAGCATTAAAAGATAATTACAATTAATTAAGTGCAATGACAATCCCTGCCATAGTTTATACTGGCGAAGAAAACACTTTACCTGAAATTTTCGAACGTATTAACTCTAAAGGTGTTGCTTTAACAGAATATGAAATATATGCCGCTTCGTGGCCAAGAAAAGAATTTAAAATCAATAACGATGGTATTATCGACTATATTTTAAAGAAATATGATACGTTGAACGATAGCGAGTATGCGATAAAGGATTATGATAGAGACTCTAAGAGAATTAATAAAAATGTGAATTCTTTTGAATATGTTTTCGGCGTATCTAAATTTATCCAAAACAAATATACATCACTATGTTTTTATAAGAATTTAAAAGACGATGAAACGAACCCAGTGGCATTCCAACTATTGAATGCTTGTTTCAATTCTTCTCATGGTCAAATCAAAGATGTTCACAAAATAATTGCAAGATTTGAGAACAAAATTGACTTATTAGAAAAGGCACTTTTTGAGTCAATTGAATTTGTAAATAAATGCATTGAGCCTATTCTTAAATTTAAAGGAAATAATAGAAAAGACGATGGCAAAATTTTCCATTCTCAATATCAAATAATGTCTTACATCTCTTTTGCGTTTAGAAAGAAATATGAAGTGAATGATGATAATTTAAGAGTTTTGGATACATGGAAAGAATCTAAGGCAAAATTATCTGCAAATATTTGGAAATATTATGTGTTTGATATTATTACTAAATATTGGGGTGAAGGTGGAACTGGAAAGATTCATACCGCCAATATTGAAAATAGATATTTTAAGGAATTATCAGCAGGACAATTCTCAACCGCATATGATGCTTATTCTGAATCTCAAATTGGACGACACGAAAATAGACAAGTACCAAATCCTTCTGATTTAGATTATGTAATATTAAATACAATTTATGTAACTTCTTTTTCGGCAATGGATCAATTATCAATCGACAAGTTTGATGTTGAACATATAGCAACTAAGGATCAAATGAAATCATTAAATAAACAAGCTAATGGATGGGGATTGCCAATTTCCCACATTGCAAATTTATGCTATTTACCAGAGTATGAAAATAGATCAAAAGGTTCTAAAAATTTCTATCAAGATTCTGACTACCTAAATAATTCAATTAACACTTTGCAAGATATAGAAGAAAAGTATAGTTTTACTACTTCTGAAGATTTAGAGTTTATGGACTTGCCTTATAGCGAAAATGATTTTGATGCATTGCAAACTTACTATTTAGAATTTATTAAAAATAGAAATAAAATTATTAAGACTAAGTTTTTAGCCTCACTAGGATTTACAAATGTAGATGAGAATGCTCAAGTAGTAGAAGTAGTGTCAAATGAACCTATGAATATGTTTGATGAAAAATATTTTAGAGTCACTAAGATGGGTGAACTTGTTTGCAATACTATTAAATATCTCGCAGAAAACAATAAGTTGGACAATGATGATATATTCAATTTTAAAGATAGAGAATTCTCTTCATCACTGGGCTGTTGGTTACCTATTCTTGTATCAAGTGAAAGCGAGACAAGAGATAATTCTGGAAGAAGTAGATACTATCAAAATAAGATTATTATCAATGGTTCAGAATATTATTTGTGCAAAGAGTGGAGAGAAGAACATAGACAAAAATTTGTCCCTTGGGCAAAAAATATGTTAGCTAAATAGTTTTATCTTCCACCAGTGTATCAAACTTGTTGTTACACCTATGGCATTTTAGCCGCTTTGTATCAAACTTGTTGTTTATACACATATAAGAAGCATAGGTTTGATACAATGAAATTAAGGTATCAAGCCTTTTTACGTCTTTTATAGGCTTTTTAGGGCCTTTTTATCTTAAATAGGCATCCATTTATCCTGGTTTCCGCTAAAAGCGCAACAATGAGTCAGGATTTTTTCTTTATTTAGCATTTCTATGAAAAAAATGTTTATATTCTTATCGGGTATAGAAATAAAAGTAGAGGCTGGGGAGTAAATTCCTTGGTCTTTTTATCTTTTTAAATTTGTCTAAGATATGGAAAAATGGCCTGTTTTTGGTTATAATTAACCTAGCTAAGAAAGCAGGTGTTTTTCATAATGAGATTTCAAGAATCTGAAACTATAGAACTTAAAAGAACATTAACGAAAGACTTTGCAAAAGAAGTCGTTGCTTTTCTTAATACGAGAGATGGAACTATCTATATTGGCGTTGATGATAATGGTGATGTTCTAGGTGTTTCCAACGTCGATAAAACGATGAGAGAAATAAGAGACATCATTCGTGATCAGATTCTTCCATCAACTGAAGGATTATGTGAAATAGGTTCATTATTAGAAGACGATAAAACAATTATTGTTGTTAAAGTGACTAAAGGGAGCAAACTTTATTACATCAAGAAAGAGGGAAGAAGTGCAACTGGATGTTTTTATAGAGACGGAACATCCTCAACACCTATGAGTGAAGAAGAGATTGAAAGAAGATTTATAAAAACTTATTCAAAACATTTAAGTATGGTTGAAACTCCAAGTAGTCAAAAAGAGTTTAGTTTTAACCAACTAAAGATTTATTATTCTAGCAAAGGCTATCATTTAAACGACGAAACTTTGGTAGAGAATCTTCATTTAAAAACTGATGATGGTAGATATAACTTTCTTGCTGAACTTTTATCTGATAAAAATAGAATTTCTATTAAAGTAGCTAGATTTCAAGGTGGAGATAAGTCGTTTTTATTAGAAAAAAGTGAGTATGGTTACCAATGTTTATTAGTCGCTATAGATAGGGTAATTAATAGGCTAGAAGCAGAAAATATTACTAAATCTAGAATTGTTGGTGCTCAAAGAGTAGATAAAAGACTCATGGATATGGCTAGTTTAAGAGAAGTGTTTATAAACGCTATTGCTCATAATGATTGGTCTGTTGTAGAGCCAGCTGTTTATATTTTTTCTAATCATATTGAAGTTATATCTCATGGTGGATTACCAGAGGGTGAAACCAAAGAAATGTTCTTCAAAGGAATAAGTACTCCTCGAAATAAAGAACTAATGAGAGTTTTATCTGACTTAAAATATGTCGAACAAACAGGTTATGGAGTGCCTGAAGTTTTAAAGCACTATGATAAGAATGTATTTGATATTGAAGAAAACTATATAAATGTTTCCATACCATATGATGCAGAAGTGATGGCTTCTATGCGAGTTAGTGATGTTGGTGCAGAAAATGGTGCAGAAAATGGTGCAGAAAATAATCTGGAAAATGATATTATTTTGGAGTTAAAACTCAATCCTAAAATAACGAGAAAAGAATTATCATTAAAACTTCATATAGGAACAACTTCTGTTTATAGGATTCTAAATAATTTAAAAGAGAAGAAGAAAATTAAACGCGTAGGTCCTGATAAAGGTGGGCATTGGGAAATCGTAGAAGAAGATAAAGAAGATTAAATTAAAACATTAAATGTCATCCAGCTTATAAGAGTTAGGTGGCTTTTACATCTCAAATAGTAAGATCGTGATTGCAAGTATTAAAAACATCGATAAAATGAGCGCTTTCTAGGGGTGTCGTGTAAGAGTATAAGGGTGTGCAAAGTATCGAATAACATTAACCACGGCATAAAGAAAGCATAGGTTTGATACGCTAGAAATAGCAAATCAAAACCTTTTTTGTGCCAAAATTAGCAAAATATAGCGGTAATTTAACATAAATTGAACATAAGTGACTTTTTTGAAAAAATCCTGTAAAAGTTTGAGAGAAGCAATTTTGAATGCAATTTGTCATGCTGACTATAGTTTTCCATCTAATATTAAAATTGAATTTTTCCCTACGCATTGTAGGATTTCTAATCCTGGTTCCATATACAAATATACTTTGGAAGAAATTTTGGCTGGTCAGCAATCATTTAGGAATCCAGGAGTTGTACGAATTTTACACATGTTAGGTTTTATTGAAAATTATGGTAGCGGGTTACCAAGAATTATTGGTGCGTACAATAAATCTACCTCAAAAGCTGAACTTCTCAATATGGAGCACTGTTTTATTGTTAATCTTCCTAATCTAAACCCTATAGATACTACCGGATTAGGTTTTGAACCTCAAAATGAATCTCAAAATGAACTTCAAAAAGATGAACTACAAAAAAGTATCATAGAATTAATTAAAGGCAACCCTAAAATAACAAGAAAAGAAATGTCTACTATATTAGGCAAATCAATGAGCACAATTTTTAGAATCTTAAAAAACAATCCTAATATTAAATACGTTGGTTCGTCAAAAAACAGCCATTGGGAAATTGTTGAGAAAGAAAAGAAAGACTAACATTTAGTAAGTAATATATTTATGCCCTGCTAGAGAAATTTGGTGGGGTGTTAGCGCTAAAATATGAATGTACAAATCGGCTGATTTTGGAAGTTCATTTTCTACTTTTATTGATTAAAATAGTTCTTATTTTACATTTTATTAGAAAAAGAGGATAATATTATGTATTGTAGAAATTGTGGAAAAGAATTAGCAGATAACTCTTTATATTGTAATAATTGTGGAGCTAGTCAAACTAATGATAAGCTAATAGATGATAATAAAGAAACAAAGGTATGGGGAATATTATCTATTATTTTTGATTTAGTACCAGGCTTTTTAGTCTTCGGTTTAGTTTTTGCGATAGTTGGTTTATGTACATATCAACAAAAAGAAAATAAGATATTATGTTGGATTGGTATAGGTCTTTTTATAGCTATGCTAATTATATATATAGTTTTGTTATTATTTGTTATATATATGGGAACAATCGCCTTTTTTGAAGCTTTATGGAGGGCAAATAACCATTAAATTTTTTCATTATTTTTCACTTAATTATAGAAAGCTAATCATTTTTATATTATAATCTATTTGATAAGTAATTATCTTTAAGAAGTGGGAATAAAAAATGTATTGTAAAAATTGTGGTAGAGAAATACCTGATAATTCCTTATATTGTCCTGAATGCGGGGCTAAACAAGAAGATATGAATACGACAGTAGAACCTAGTAAAAAAGAAGGAACAAAGGTTTTTGGTGTTTTATCTTTAATATTTGGTTTACTAGGTGGCGTATTAGGGTTAGTATTTGGTATTATAGGTTTAGTATTATCTAAAAATAAACAAAATAGAATAATGTGCATAATAGGCATTGTTGCTTTTATTTGTTGGATGATTATATATATTTTAATTTAGAGTATTTATAAGTAATTATCTTTAAGAAGGGAAATAAAAAATGTATTGTAGAAATTGTGGTAAAGAAATACCAGATAATTCTTTATATTGTCCTGAATGTGGGGCTAACCAAAAACCTATTCCACAGGCAGGTCAACAAACAGAAGAAACAAAAGTATGGGGTATTCTTTCAATAGTCTTTGCGGCTATTCCAGCTCTTGTATTGTTAGGGATTATTTTTGGTGTTATTGGTTTATGTACATATAAACAAAAAGAAAACCAAAAGCTATGTTGGATAGGTATTGGTATAGCTATTGCGTGGGTTGTATTAGTTGTTATTTTATGGCTAATAGCATTTGCTGCTAGTATATCTCTTTTGTAACTATAAGTAACATTATGGTTACTTTTTTTATTTAGGAGGAATTTTATGTTAGGTGCTTTAATAGGTGATATTGTCGGTTCACGTTTTGAGTTTAATAATATAAAAACAAAAGATTTTATCTTATTTACAAATGAATGTACATTTACTGATGATTCTTTAATGACTTTAGCAGTAGCTAAAGTTTTAATGGATAAGGTATATAATGATAAAAATAAAATAATTGATTATTTTAAATATTATGGTAGGAAGTATAATGTAGGTTATGGCGCATCTTTTTTTAGATGGTTACATAGCGATAGAAGAGATGGGTATAACAGTTTTGGTAATGGGGCTGCCATGCGGATTAGTCCGGTAGCTTATGTAGCTAATAGTGAAGAAGAAGTTATAGAGTTAAGTAAAAAAATTACTGAAGTAACACATAATCATTTAGAGGGAATAAAAGGGGCAGAAGTTATTGCTATGAGTATTTACTATGCTAGACTTGGTAAATCTAAAAATGACATTAAAGAATATGCTAGTAAATATTATAATTTAGACTTTAATTATTTAGAATTAGTAAAAAACTATTCATTTGATGTAACCTGTCAAGGTACAGTTCCTCAAGCTATTTATGTTTTTTTAATAAGTAATGATTTTGAAGATTGTTTAAGAACAGCCATTTCTATTGGTGGTGATAGTGATACGCTTGCTTGTATAGCATGTTCGATTGCTGAAGCTTATTATGGTATAGATAATAGTTTAATAAATAAAGCATTAACATATTTTCCTAAAGAGTTATTAGATATTATAAATGAGTTTATTGATAAGGGCTATTATAATAAATAATATTATAAATTAACCTATAAATTAATTTTTTTATCTGGTATACTGTATTTAATTAGGAGCTGGTATAATGCAAAATCTATTTTTAACAAATTATTCAGATATTAAATTTATAGATAAGATTAAAGATTCTATTAATAAATGTAAGGCTTTTTATTTTTCAGTTAGTTTTATAAAAAAGGCAGGTTTAATTCTTATAGAACAAGAAATAGAAGAAGCCTTACAAAGAGGAGTAAAAGGTTATTTAATTACATCAACATATCAAAACTTTACTGATATAGCTTCACTAGAAACTTTTTATAATTGGATGAAAAAATATCCTAATTTTTCTTGTCATTTAGATTTTGAATCATTTGGTGATAATGGTTTTCATTCTAAAGGTTATATATTTATATATGATGATTTTTTTGAATTTGTAGTAGGATCTACAAATATAACTAGGTTTGCTTTACTTAAAAATATTGAATGGAATGTTTCATTATGTTCTAAAAATGAATTTAATGCTTATAATGATAGTCTTAATGAATTTAATTGTTTATGGGATAAAACGTTATTATTAGATGAAGACTTAATTGAAAAATATAAAATAAGACTAGAATATGCCATTGAAAAATGGGATATGGATTATATTGATTTTGATAGTCTAGTTGTTAAACCTAATTTAATGCAGAGAAAAGCATTAAAAGAATTAAGAAGATATAGAGATTTAGGAGTTAGAAAAAGCTTAGTTATTGCCGCTACAGGTTCAGGGAAAACCTATCTTGCAGCTTTTGATGCTCGTAATTTTGGAGCTAAACGATTGTTATTTGTCGTGCATAGGGATGCCATATTGACAGAAGCTATGAATACTTTTGTCAAAGTTTTTGCAGCATCAAGAAGTTATGGCTTATATACAGGTGATGAAAACAACTTAAATTGTGATTTTATTTTTGCCAGCAATCTAATGTTAGCTAAACATTTAGATTTATTTTTACCTAATGAATTTGATTATATAGTTTTTGACGAATGTCATCATAGTGTCGCAAGTTCATATAAAAAGATTATAGATTATTTTAAACCAGAGTTTTTACTAGGATTAACTGCTACGCCAGAAAGGTTAGATAATGAAGATGTCTTTTCAATGTTTGACACTAATGTTCCTTTTGAATTACGGCTTAGAGATGCTATTATTAATGATTTAGTTGTTCCATTTCATTATTACGGGATTAGAGATCAATTAGTTGATTATTCATTTGAAAATAAAACTATAATAGCTAAAGAAATAGCTAAAGTAAATAATGTGGACTTTATCGTAAGTGAGATTGAAAAGCATCGTCCTTTAGATAAACTTAAATGTATTGCTTTTTGTACAAATATTGCTCATGCTAAAACAATGGCAGAAGAATTTATAGAGTCAGGCTATGATGCTATTTCCTTAACTGGTGATAGTGATTTAGGAAAAAGGATTAAAGCTTTTAAAGACTTACAAGATGACACTAATTCTTTAGAAATTATTTGTGCTGTTGATATTTTAAATGAGGGTGTTGATATCCCTAGAGTTAATATGGTTTTATTTTTACGTCCAACAGAATCACCAACCATCTTCTTACAACAGTTAGGTAGAGGTTTAAGAAAAACAATAGGTAAAGAGTATTTAACAGTTTTAGATTTTATAGGTAACAATTACGATAGATCAGTTCAAATTGCAAGTGCTCTTGGTTCACTTGGTACTAATTGTGGAATTGAAAAAGCCTATTTAAGAGAGTTAGTTAGAACAGATTTTACATCTTTAAATATTCCGGGAGTTAAAATTGTTATTGATAATTTAGCTAAAGAAGAAATTATTAATAATTTAAATAAAACTAATTTTAATCTAAAAAAGTTTTTAACAAGTGATTATAATAATTTTAAAAAATATTTAAAACTTAGATCGTATCCTAAACATATAGATTATCTTAATTCTGATATAGCTCCTGATTTAATTCGTTTTATGAAAGCTAAAATAAATGGTAAAAAATCTATGAGTTATTATTCTTTTTTACAAAAAATAGAAGAAGATTCTATTCCTTTATTTAATGAGAAGGAAAAGAAATTAATAGATATAATTTCTGATTATTTACCTTTAACAAGAGTAGATGAGTATTTAATAATTAATCAAGTATTAAATGAATCTTTAGATTTATCTAAAATAGTAGGTTTTAATAATAGAGTTAATCTTAATACCTTAAATAATGCTTTATATTTTTTAAAAAGAGATAAAGTAATTATTGATGATAAATTAAATATAGATAATATAAGTATTGAATTTAAAGAATATTTATTAGATTTATTAAATTATGGTATGTCTAGATATGAAATTGAATTTGGTGATTTTTCAACTTCTTTTAAGCTTTATGCTAATTATTATAAAGAACAAATAATGAAAGAATTATTAGAAAAATCAACTATGTTCATGAAGGGAACTAAATTTGATACTATTAATAAAATCACTTATTGTTTTGTCGGTTTAAAAAAAGACAAGACAAAAGAAGAAAGAATGAATTATAAAGATAAATTTATAAATAAAGGTATATTTGAATGGGAATCAGAAAATGATACGACATTAACTAATAGTATAGGTAAAAAGTTATTAGATACTAAGATTGTTCATTTATTTATTAGAAAAGTAGATGAAGAAGATGGTATAACATTACCATTTACTTATTTTGGTACGGGTAAGTTTGCAAATGTGCGTGAATCTTATGTTATGAGTTTAGAAAATGGTAAAAGAATGAAACGTAACACTTTACTTTTTGATATTGTTTTAGATAATGAAGTTCCTGATAATTTACATTTTGATTTTGAAATACCTTTAGATTTAAAAGAGTGAGATAATGAAAGATAAATTTAATATAAATAATTTAAATATAGTTAGGTATTATGATAATATAGCTAATATTAAAGATGTTATTTTATTATTTGATGTTAATGTTAAGTATTTATATAAGAAATTAAAAGAAAATAATATAAATAATTTTATGTTAATAAATATAACTAATTTTAATTGGTATGATGATCTTACCCCATGGCCTAGTGATATTAGTAAAGGTAAGGGAGATATTTTAGTTAATAAAATATTAGATATATTACCTACAATTATTAATTTTAAGTATACTAATTTAATAGCTTGTGGCTATTCATTAGCTGGTTTATTTGCTTTATATTTAGTTAGTAAGTCTAGTTTATTTAATAAAGTTATAGCTTGTTCAGCTAGTTTATGGTACCCTAATTTTATAAGCTATTTTAAATCATTAGATCTTAGGTTAATTAATATTTATTTATCAATAGGTAAAAAAGAAATAAGTAAAAAATATGGTAATATGGTTGATATTACAAATAAGTTTTATTTAGATTTAAAAGACAAGTATAATATCCATTTTGAACTTAATGATGGGAATCACTATAGTGATAGTAATTATCGTTTATTTAAAGGATTATTTTATATTTTAAATAATAAATGAATAATTATTTTAATTTTTGTATCGACATTTATTAATTTTCATGGTATCCTTTTATGACTTGTGGAGACACAAGAAAATGAAAGGAAGTGAAAATATGTTAAGAAAACAAAATAAAGTAGATATTAAATCTACTAGTTTAAAAAAAGATATTTCTAATAAGATTATTAGTTTAGCTAATAAAGATATTAAAGATATCTTAAAAGATGAAGCAATTGACATTAAAGTAGGATTAAAAGAAGAAGATATTAATAAGAGAAGAGAAGAATATGGTAGTAATAGTATATCTAAAGGTAGAGAAGAAAGTAAGTGGGAAATCTTATTTAAAGCTTTAGTTAATCCGTTTTGTTTAGTTTTATGGGTAGTTGCGGTTATTAATGCTATTATTAGTTTATTTTTATCTGATGCTGATGATAAGAAGACGTGGTGGGTAACTCCACTCATCTTAGTTGTTATAATAGTAATATCTGCTATAACTACCTATAGAGAAAAGATTAAATCTATTAGATCTAGTAATGCTTTAAAAAAGATGACAGAAAATACGACATTAGTATTAAGAAATGGGGAGAAAAAAGAAATCTTTAATAGTGAACTCGTTGTTGGTGATGTCGTATATTTAAGTGCTGGTGATATGGTTTTTGCTGATCTTAGAATTATTGAGAGTAAAGATTTATATGTTTCAGAAAGCACATTAACTGGTGAATCTGATTTGATTTTAAAAAGTGCAGGTAATGAAAGTAGTAATGTTTCTAACATATTTTCTTTATCTAATATAGCTTTTAGTGGTACTAGTGTTACTTCAGGTTATGGGGTTGGGCTTGTCATTGGTGTTGGTGATGATACGATCTTTGGTAGTTTAGCTAAAAAAGTAACAGAAAAGAAAGAGAAGACTCCATTTGAAAAAGGGATTAATAAAATAACGAGACTTTTAGTTACTTTTATGGCTATTATGGTGCCATTAGTGTTTTTAGTTGATGGTTTTGGAATTAGAATAACAGCTAGTGGTATTGTTATAGATAGTAGTGATCCTGCTAGACAATGGTTAAGTGCTTTTATTTTTGCGATATCAGTAGCAGTTGGTTTAACCCCGTCTTTACTACCGATGCAGGTGGCTGCTAATCTAGCGCGTGGTGCTAGTAAAATGGCTAGTAAAAAAGTTATTGTTAAAGATATTAATTCTATTCAAAATTTAGGAGCGATGGATGTTTTATGTACTGATAAAACAGGTACATTAACGGAGAATACTTCAACTTTAGTTAAATTTATGTCTTTTAATGAAAAAGAAAGTTTAAGTGTTTTAAGATTAGCTTTCTTAAATTCTTTTTATCAAACTGGCATTAGATCTAATATTGATAATGCTATTATTAGTCATATGAAGCTAAATTTAGAATATTATAATAAAATGAATCATGGCATAACTAAATTAGATGAATTACCTTTTGATTTTCATCGTAAAAGATTAAGTGTTTTATTAAAAGATAAGGATGATAAAACTTTCTTAATAACTAAAGGTTCAGTAGAAACTTGTATAACAAAAATAAGTCGTATTAAATTAGAAGATAAGATAGTTAAAGTAGAAGAAGAACATTTAACTAAAATTAGACAAATAGCCACTAAAATGGCAAGTAAAGGTATGAGAGTTGTCTTAGTGTTAGCTAAAGACATAAATAAAGATACTATTACGCTAGATGATGAGAATGATATGCTGTTTGCAGGTTTTTTATGTTTTGAAGATACAGTTAAAAAGAGCGCAGCTAAGGCATTAAAAGGCTTAAATGAGTATGGTGTTAAAGTTAAAATTTTAACAGGTGATTCTCTACCAGCAACTATTAGCTTATGTAATAATTTGAATATTAAAAATCCTAAAATAGTTAAAGGTAGTGATTTAAATAAAGATGAAGCAACTTTAAAGAAATTAGTTGAAGAAGCCCATGCCTTTGTTGAACTAACCCCAGATGATAAATATATGATTGTAAGCATTTTACAAGAAAACGGACATACAGTTGGGTTTATGGGAGATGGTATTAATGATGCCCCGTCTCTTAAAAAAGCTGATATAGGTATATCTTTTAAAGAAGCTACTGATATAGCTAAAGAAGCTTGTGATATTATTTTAACTGAAAGTGACCTACAAGTATTAGAAGAAGGTATTATTGAAGGTAGAAAATCATATGTTAATATGATGAAGTATTTAAAAGGACAAACTTCATCAAATTTTGGTAACATGATATCACAAGTAATTGGAGCTTTCTGGATTCCTTTTATTCCGATGCGAGCTTTACATATTGTCATGTTAGATATTATTACTAGTATATCTTGTACATGTTTACCATTTGATAATGTTGATAATGAAGTTATTTTAAAACCTTTAAATTATTCAGTTAAACAAATTAAACATTTTATGTTTATGTTTGGACCTATCTCATCATTAGTCGATATGTCTACTTTTGCCTTTTTATATTATTATTTAGCTCCTAAAGTAGCGGGTGGTAGTTATGATAGTGTAATGTGTGATAAAGACATATTTATGATGACTTTTCAAACTGGTTTTTTCTTAGAATCATTAATAACGCAAAATGTTGTTTATGCCTTCTTAAGAACTGAAAAGATTCCATTTATTTCATCAAGACCTAGTATTACGCTTACTTTAGCTATTGCCGTATCTTGCTTAATAGGTTTCTTTATAGTATATGTACCACAAATTAATAGTTTCTTTAGTATGAGAGAACTAAGTATAATATTTTTAGGTTTTGTTTGTATAATGATATTAATTTATTTTATACTAACTCAATTAGGTAAAAAAATATATATTAAGAAATATGAAAGATTATTATAATAAATTGACTATTTAGGGAAAATCCTACTTTAACCAGAGAACTAATTTAAATTAGAACCTGTAGGTGAAAATTATGAAACAGACTACAGTGCTTCATTAAATTATACCATCATTTAATGATGATATATAAGTTATGTTGTACTCATAACTATAAAAACACTTATGGAATGGAGTTAGTATAATTAAAAGTACAATTTAATTATACTAGGTGTCAATTTATGTATTTAAAAGTATTAAATAAAGAAGATAGTTTAAAAGAATATAATTTTTTAGTAGCTAATCCTAGTGAAAATGGGTTTGTTAATAATTATTATGATCATTCATATTCTGATTTTTGTAATAAAGATATTCCTTCTTTATTAAATGATGATTATGTTAGTAAAGATATAGTAAAAAACACATATTACTTTTTATATGATGATTTAGATAATATTGTCGGGTTATTTAAACTTAGACATTATTTAAATGAAAGTTTAATAAATGGAGCTGGTCATATTGGTTATTTAATTGCTAAAGATTATAGAAATAAAGGATATGCAAAAAGAGGATTAGAGTTATTAATAGCTAAGATTAAAGAAGAAAACTTAGTTAAAGAAAAGGAATTATATTTTCAAACTAATATCAATAATATTTATTCTTTAAAAGTCTTATTATCTTTAAATGCCTATATTCATCATAGAGATGATAATAATATATATTTAAGAATAAGATTAGATGATTTAATATTGAATAGTAATCCTATTTTAGAATATAGTCATGATTTTAACACTTTTTTAAGTAAGGAAGATTTTAATATTAAATTTGATGATAATAGTAAATTATTAATATGTTATTTTAATGATATTATTGATGAGTTGTTAAATGATAATAAAATAAAAGAAGTAAGCTATATTAATGGAGTCAATAATATACCTATTTATCAAATGAATAATGATATATTTTTAGTAAAGGGGTATGTCGGAGAACCTTTAATGGGTAGTATTTTAGAGTTTTTAATAAGACAAGGTTTGAAAAAAATATTATTTATAGGTGGAGCCGGTGTTTTAGTTAATAGTAATAGAGGCGATTTATTTGTTATAAAAGAAGCATTAAGAGATGAAGGTTTATCTTATCATTATAGTGAAGCTAGCAGGTATGTTTTAGCTAATTTAGAAGTATTAAATATAATTACTAAGTATTTAAATGAACATAATATTAATTATACTTTAGCTAATACTTGGTCAATAGATGCTATTTATAGAGAAACTAAAGCTAAAATTGAATTAAGGAAAAAAGAAGGTTTAATGTTAGTTGAAATGGAACAAGCTGGTTTAATTGCCCTAACTAATTTTTATAAAGTTAAATATGGAGCTTTAATTTATGCTGGTGATGATTTGTCTAAAGAAACACATGATTTAAGAGTAAGTACAAAAACCAATTATAAATATGAGTTGTTTAAAATAGCTATAGATATCTTAAATTTATTTTAAAACAGCTTTAATAGTATAATATTTATTAAAGGGGGTAACTTATGGAACATTTAAATAAAAAAGATAAAGCTTTACAAAACAAAAATAATTGAAACTAAAGAAAAACCTCTACAAGAAATTAATGTTGAAGATATTACGAAGAAAGTTTAGTTTTGTTATTAAATAATAGTAAAAAAGCTATTTTATTAAGAGACTGCTTAAAAATACTGACTTTTTCAGCAGTCTCCAACTTCTTTCTTTTTTGCTTAATTTTTTGTGTTATACTTTAAAAGTACTTAGATAACAAAACATATTTAATATATGTAATTGTTATATGAAAATAGAATTAATTAGATAGATTATATAAAAGGATATTTGAAATGTTAAAAAATAAATTAGGAATCACTAATCCAGCTTTATTAGTTAATATTCACGAAAAAACAAGTAAAATAAAAGCTGTTCAATTATTTGAACAAGGTTATCTAGATACATTAAAACCAGGAACATTTAACACATTAGCTTTTATTCATAAATATCTATTTGCAGATATTTATGAATTTGCTGGTCAAATAAGAGATGTAAATTTAGCAAAAGGAAATTTTAGATTTGCGTCAGCGATGTATTTGCCAGAAGCCTTAAAAAAAATTGAAGCTATGCCGCAAACTACATTTGCTGAAATAGTAGAAAAATATGTAGAGATGAATATAGCTCATCCATTTAGGGAAGGAAATGGAAGAAGTATGCGGATCTGGCTAGATTTAATGCTTAAAGTAGAGATAGGTAAGGTTGTTGATTGGTCAAAGGTTGATAAAGAAGATTATTTATTAGCTATGGAGCGTAGTCCTATTAGAGATAAGGAGATTAAAGACATATTGAATAATGCCTTGTCTACAGATATAAATAATAGAGAGATTTATATGAAGGGTATAGATAATAGCTATTATTATGAAGGATATAATACTTATACAGCTAGTGAATTAATATAAAATAAAAAGAAGAAGTTGTCATTTAAAAAGTTAACAACTTCTTCTTTTTTTGTCGTCAATTAATAGTAGTTCTTTTTTCTAAAAGTTAAATCATATTTCTTTACATATCTCTTTACTATTCTTTTGACTGACCTATTTATTTACAATAAGTCTAACTTCTATAAATTAGAAATTCCCTTTAAACTATTTAAGATAATACTTAAATTTTTTCTATTTAAATTCTTTTTCTAACTTATTTTTTAGAAGTTAACTTAATGTATCCCTCTTTACGCCTTTATTATACATAAAGATGAAAGCGCTGTCAATAGGTATTATTAAAATTTTTTAAAAAATCTTGAAAAAGGATCAAAAAATTATTATTATATATAGCGAGAGGAGAAGATTATTATGACTTATATTGAGGAAGTTTATGCGAATTTAAAACAAAAATATTGGTATGAACCCGAATTTTTACAGGCTGCTAAAGAAGTGTTAGATTCTATAGCTCCTTGTGTGGAAAGGAATTTAGAGGTTTATAAAAATAATAAAATATTAGAAAGGATTACTACTCCTGATCGAATTATTTCTTTTAGAGTCCCTTGGGTTAATGACAAAGGTGAAGTAGAAGTTAATATGGGCTACCGTATTCAATGGTCTAATGTCTTAGGGCCTTATAAAGGTGGTCTTAGATTACATCCTAGTGTTAATCAAAGTATTTTAAAATTTTTAGGTTTTGAACAAACTTTTAAAAACTCTTTAACTGGTTTACCTATGGGTGGCGGAAAAGGTGGTTCTGATTTTGATCCTAAAGGTAAAAGTGATCGAGAAATTATGGCTTTTTGTCAAAGCTTTATGACAGAACTTTATAAATATATTGGACCTAATAAAGATGTTCCAGCTGGTGATATTGGAGTTGGTGCAAGAGAAATTGGGTATTTATATGGCCAATATAAAAAGATAGTTGGTAATTTTGAAGGTGTTTTAACAGGTAAAGGTTTAACTTATGGTGGCTCTTTAGTTAGGACAGAAGCTACAGGTTATGGTCTTTTATATATAACAGAAGAGTTATTAAAAGCTCATAATACTAGTATTAAAGGTAAAGTAGTAGCTATTAGTGGTGCTGGTAATGTTGCGATATATGCTTGTGAAAAAGCCGAGGCTTTAGGAGCTAAAGTTATTAGTGTATCTGATTCTAATGGTTATATATATGATGAAGATGGTATTGATTTAGCTTTATTAAAGGAAGTTAAAGAAGTTAAAAGATTAAGACTTACGGAATATGCTAAAAAGCGACCAACGGCTAAATATTATGAAGGTAAGGGTGTATTTAAACTTAAATGTGATATAGCATTACCTTGTGCAACCCAAAATGAATTAGATATTGAAGATGCTAAAAGTTTAGTGGCTAATGGTTGTATAGCTGTTTTAGAAGGGGCTAATATGCCAACGACGTTAGAAGCCACTAAATATTTACAGGAACATAATGTCTTATTTGTTCCTGGTAAGGCAGCTAATGCTGGTGGGGTGGCAACTTCAGGACTTGAGATGAGTCAAAATAGTTTGCGATTAAGTTGGTCATTTGCTGAAGTAGATGCTAAACTTAAAGATATTATGGTTAATATTTTTAAAAATTTAGAAGCTACGGCTAAAAAATATAATTTAGGTTCTGATTATGTTGCGGCTGCTAATATTTGTGGCTTTGAAAAAGTATGTGAGGCTATGTTAAGTCAAGGTGTTTGTTAAGCAAAACTTTAGACAAGCTATCTTAATTTAGGTATAATGAAGCTAGAATTAAGGAGGAAGAAAAAATGGAGTTAAAATTAACAAAAGAAAATTTTAATGATGTAGTTAGTAGTTCTACTAAAACATTAGTAGATTTTTGGGCACCATGGTGTGGTCCATGTCGTATGTTAGGACCTATTATTGAAGAAATAGCAAAGGAAGTTCCTAATCAAGTTGGTAAAGTTAATGTTGATGAGGAAGAAGAATTAGCTGCATTATATAATGTTAGTAGTATTCCTACAATAATCGTTTTTGAAAATGGTAAAGAGGTAGCTAGAACAGTAGGCTATCAACCTAAACAAAATTTATTAAATCTTTTAAAATAGATAAAAATGGCTATAAGACATATTTTAGTGTATGTTTTATAGCCATTTATTTATATTTTCACTAAATTATTAAAAAATGGTGCCGCAAATAGGATTTGAACCTACGACCTCCGCTTTACGAGAGCGTTGCACTACCACTGTGCTATTGCGGCGTATGTAAATTATATCATTTTCTAACTATTTTTCAACTTGATATTTTTTCCTTTTTCTAAAATGAAAGGCTTTTTATTTTAGGGAAAATGTAGTATCATTATGTTAGAAAATCTAAGATAAAAAAAGAGGTGCTTTTGATGCGTAAGACAAAAATTATTTGTACTTTAGGTCCTGCTTGTGACAGCGATGAAATGTTAAAGAAAATGATTGAGCATGGCCTTGATTGTGCTAGACTAAATTTTTCACACGGTACTCATGCTGAACAAAAAGTAAGAATGGATAGAGTTAAGAGAATTAGAGAAGAATTAGGTATTCCTCTACCTATTTTACTTGATACTAAAGGGCCGGAAATTAGAATAAGAGATTTTAAAAATGGTAAAATAACTTTAAAAGCGGGAGATTTATTTACTTTTTCTCCTGATAAAGATTTAATTGGTGATGAAACTATTTGTGGACTTACTTACCCTAATTTAGCTGATTTTTTACATAAAGGTGATAAGATTTTAGCTGATGATGGAAAAATTAGTTTTGAAGTAGAAAAAATAGAAGGCCGTAATATTGTAACTAAAGTTTTAAATGATGGTCCTTTATCTAATCATAAAAGTATTAATATCCCTAATGTTATTATTGATATGCCATATATTTCAGAAGTAGATAGAAGCGATATTATCTTTGGTATTGAAGAATGTATAGATTATATTGCAGCTTCTTTTGTGAGAAGAAAAGAAGATGTTTATGCTTTAAGAGAACTATTAGATAAATATGATACATCTAAGAAAATAAAAATTATTTCTAAAATTGAAAATACAGAAGGTATTAGTAAAATGGATGAAATAATCGAGGCTTCTGATGGGGTAATGGTAGCTCGTGGTGATATGGGTGTTGAAGTACCATTTAAGATATTACCAGGTATTCAAAAAGAAATTATTTCAAAATGTTATAGAGCTGGTAAAATTGTAGTTACCGCAACTCAAATGTTAGATTCGATGCAACAAAATCCACGTCCTACAAGAGCGGAAGTTAGTGATGTGGCTAATGCTATTTATGATAGAACGACGGCTATAATGTTATCAGGTGAATCAGCAGCCGGCAAATACCCTTTAGAGTCTGTTACGGCTATGGCTGAAATAGCTGAATCAACAGAAGCAAATATCAATTGGAAAGAAAGATATCATAAGAATGCTTTAAATTTAGGGGATAGTTTTAATAGTGCTATTTGTAATGCGGCTGTTAATAGTGCTTATCAAATTGATGCTAAAGCTATTATTTGTGTAACAATTAATGGCGTTACAGCCTTTAATTTAGCTGCTTATCGTCCTCAATGTCCGATTATTGCTATTTGTGTTAATGAAAAAGCATGTAGGCAATTAAATTTAGCTTGGAATGTATATCCTATTTATGGTGAATCTAAAAACTCAACTGATGAATTATTATCTTATGCTATTTCTAAAGCTATTGATACCGGTTTAGTTAAAAAAGGTGATAAAGTCATCATCACCGGTGGTTCAAAAATAGGTGATTATGGCACTGATACTTTTAAACTTCATATAATCTAGGTATTTTATGACTTTAGAAAAGTATGTAGAAGAAAATGAATATTTAATAGAAAAATTTAATATTAAGGCTTATTTAACTAAAAAGAATTATGCCGTTGTCGGTGCTTTAGCTGCTCTTGAAATAACTAATGAAGTTCAAAAATACTTTGCTAGTATTATGAATAAAGAAAATGATTTATCTGCTCGTTTAATGCATTTATATGGCTTTTTACAAAGCTTATTTGTTTCAATTGATGGACTTTATGAATTAGCTTATTTAATTAGTGGCAGTAAAAAGTTTATAAATATCAATCAAAATAAAGACTTACGTAACTTAAAACACATAAGAAATGATGTAGTCGGTCATCCGGCTAATAGAAATACACGTCAACAAGAAGCTGCTTATTGTATATTAGATAAAAATAGTATGACTAATACGACGTTCACTTATTTAATATGTAAAGATAAAGAGATAATTAAAAAAGAAGTAGAATTAATTCCTTTAGTTACAGCTTATTATGAAGAAACTAATTCTTTATTAAAAAGTCTATTAAATATTTCTAATCAAACTTTAGGTAATTCTCATTTAATTTTATTAATTAATAATCTAATTAAAAGATATCCTTATCCTAATTATCTAAATGATCTAGATATTATATATAATGATTATATTGAAAAATATAACAATAAAGAAATTAAAAATAGATTTGTTTGGCGTTATAGTTTAATTAAAGAAATAGCTAAATTTAAACATATTGAAATTAATAAGGATTTAAAGGAAGATGTCATCTATTTACAATTAGCTAAATTATATAATATTATAACAGCTAAAGTTCTCAATAAGACTAGTCATGGTGATACCATTAAACTAACTTATCGCTTTTTACGTAAAAATTTAGATTTATATAATGAAAGAGTTTATTTATGTGATATGAGTCACCCATTCTTTAATGAAACATTAAATAAATTTATGCGTAGAGCCAAAAATAATAAAACAGTTACTTATTATTTAGATATATTAGCTAAATTAAGTGATTTAGGCTATTCAGATTTAGTTTATGCATATGCCTTACCAATTAAAAATTTTAAGAAGTAGTAAACACAAGGAAAGCCTTGTGTTTACTATCTTATTATATTATATTTAATTTATGAAGAGGTGGTACAATGAACGAGTTGTCTAATTTGAATTTTAATGACATTACATTACGTCTTGATTTAAATTATAAAAAAATTAAGACAATGCGCCCTTTGCCAACTACAGGGGTTACATATTTTCGCAATGAGTTTTCAATTAGTACTACATATAACAGTAATGCCATTGAGGGTAATACTTTTACTTATGATGAAACAAAACTTTTACTAGAGAAAGGAATAACTTCAAGTTTACGTTCTTTTTTAGAACATGAGGATATAATAGGTTATAAAAAAGGTTTTGACTTTTTATATGAAGCTTTAAATCAAAAAGTAGAAATAAGTGAAGATTTTATAAAACATCTTCATTCATTAGTAGAATACGGCGCAGAAGAGGCCGGAAAATACCGGACAATACAAAATTATATCGGAGATTTATTTCGTGTAGTTTATACGCCTTGTTCACCGCAGGAAGTTCCTTGTAAAATGAAAGAATATGTCCAAAAAGTTAGGTCTGATTGGCAAAAGAATAAAGATTTAATGGCACAGGAAAATATCTCGTGGGCAAAACTCTTTCATAGTCTGGCAGAACATCATATTGAATTTGAGCGTATTCATCCATTTACAGATGGTAATGGTAGGACAGGTCGTTTGTTACTAACATATGAGCTGATTTCACAGGGACTTTTACCTATAGATATTTTATATGAGGAACGAAGTCGCTACTATGCTGCACTAAGAGCTTACGATGATAAAGTGCGCTATAGTATACGATTGGAAAGTAAGACCGAGAAAATGGCTAAGTTACTTGCTGAATGTGAACTTCGTTCATCTGACTTATGGATTAAAACTTTTTCAAATTATATTAATGATATTAAATAGTAAAAAAATCATTAAAATGTTATATATAATCAATATAAAATAAAAGCGATCCCCCTTTATTAAAAGTAAATCAAACTTGACTATAAATCTTAAATTTAAAATCTAGTTTTCAACAGTTCAATTAAAAGAAAACCATAATTTGGTCTTAACTAAGGCAAAAAATTAGGGTTTTATAATTTTAAATTTGTAGCATGAAAACTCGATATAATTTCTCGAATTTTTTGCTATTCTTATATCCCGAGGTAGCTCATTTACTATTTTATATTCTTTTTTAGAATAATACAATTTTATAAAAAGTGTATTGAAAACGCTTTTATATTTTACTATAATAACATCGTAAGAAGTTGAAATTATATATGAAGAAGATTTTACTATTATGCTCAACTATTTTATTGGGATTTCTTATGTTGAGTTTTACTACATTTGAAAAAGATGAGTTTCAAAACATTAAAGGTGTCACAGCTAATGCGAATGAAGTTTTAGTAGTGATAAATTATGAATATTCAAATCACAAGTATACGTTAGAAGATTTTGAAGATTTAAATTGTATAGAAGTATCATCATTGACATCTGCGTATAATCCATCTTTTGAAGATGAAAGTTTTAGACAAATATATAAATTAACTTTTAAAAGTTGTAATTTATATGATTTAAATTATATTATAGAAAAATTATTACAGCGTGATGATATATTTTCAGCGGAACCTAATTATATAATTGAAAATAGTGTTAAAGAAGTTACAAATGACGATATATCAAAAACGAGCAAAATATCACAACGCTCTCAGTTTATTCCAGGAAACGATTATGTTAGCGAACAACAATACGGATTTGAACTTTGCGATTTTCCGCTTGCGTGGGATATAGCAACTGATTGCTATGAAGTGCCAGTTGGAATTATAGATTCTGGAATTGATGGGTATCACGAAGATTTAAAGTACATGGTGGATTGGAATAATAGTAAAAGCTTTGCTACTGGATATGGCAAAGAAAACCCTCTTCAAGATACGACTGGTCATGGTACAATGGTATCTAGCATTATAGCAGCAAAAGATAATAATTTTTTAGGTTTTGTTGGTGCAGCGCAAAATGTCAAATTAGTTTCAATAAGAGCCGAAGCATCATTAATAAATCATTATGAAGCGAGTGCGTTAGCGGCTTCTATTAATTATGCTTCTGAAATTGGATTAAAATTGATTAATTATTCTATTAGGGGATTTGAATATAGTGAGGCTGTTAAGCAAGCAATGATGAATTTTAATGGTTTAATTGTAGCTTCCGCAGGAAATGATGGAATAAATATGGATTTGAAAAAAGTTTATCCGGCTGCCTATAATTTAGATAATGTTATAATAGTAGGAGCTAGTGATCAAAATGATAGTAAATGGAGTGATTCAAATTATAGTGAAAATTATGTTGATATTTTTGCTCCGGGTGTAGGTATATATTGTGCATTACCTAATGATAAGTATATATACGATAGTGGAACTTCTTATGCAGTGCCATATGTTACAGCTACAGCAGCGCTAATTTGGGGTTGTAAACCTAATTTAACCGTAGAAGATTTAAAAACTATAATATGTATAAGTGTCGATAAAGTTGATTCATTAAATGGTTATTGTAAGTATGGTGGTCGACTTAATGCTAGGACAGCTATAACTACTAAACTTTAGTATGATGTGGAGGATTTTTATATATGAAGAAGATTATTCTAATATTCTTAATACTATTATGTTCTTTAACAGCTTGTAAAAAAGAAGAAGAGAAGTTTTATCACGAATATGTGAAATACGAGGCATTAAATAGTAATACTAATATAAATTATGATTTTGGGACATTAGTATTAACCGGAGCTTATAAAGAGGTTATTACAACTGATGATGTGCCGTGGTTTTATGGCGGAAATGTTAGTTTATTTTATGATGAAGATTTTACAATACCTTATAATAATGAAAAATTAGAACCAGGAACAACTATTTATGTCAAGTTAAAAAACGGCTTAAAAGTTGATTGTAGTATAGATGAATTTTTTACTTCAATAAATGCTTTTTATAGTTTGTTATATTATCCGCGTGTTGAGGTTGAAAGTATAGAAAAAGCATCTGTTGATGAATATTGTGGCATTTATAATGGTTGTCTAGTTTATAGTTTGACAGGAAATTATGGTCAAGCGTCTAGAACAGAGACTTATGGTAATGTAAGTATATATTATAGCGATGGAAGAAGTATTTTATACTTTAAAGATAAAGTGTGTTATCCATTAATAGATGCTTATAATAACGGATTTGTAACAGAAGATGAGATAAGTAAAATAGCTATTGCATTTTATAATATGTCGTAGACTTTATTAATTAGAATAAAAGTGATTCCCTGTTATTAAAAAGTAAATCAAACTTGACTATAAATCTTAAATTTAATATAATCTAGTTGTTAAAATTTAAGACCTTATTTTAAAGGGGAGTAGCTTTACTTTTAAAAAAAGTAATTATATTCGACATCACGATTTTTAATCCGGATATAATGATCATTTGATTAGCAAGACCTTTATTCTTACTAGAATAATGGTCTTTTTTTAAAAGAAAAGGAGATTAAAATGGAACAAGAAAACAAAAACATTAACGAGGCTAATACGCTTAAAGCGGTGTTAGAAAAACATGAAGTTAATGAATTTCAAGGATTAACCTCTGAACAAGTTGCTAAAAATCGCGAAAAATATGGGGTTAATGAATTAGAAGAAGGCAAAAAAACACCTTTAATTGTTAAATTTTTAGAACAATTTAAAGATGTTTTAATTGTCATCTTAATTATTGCGGCGATAGTACCAATTATTATAAGTGCTATTGTTGAGGGAAGCGTAGCTCAAGAAGATTGGATTGAAACAATAATTATTTTAGTTGTTGTAATATTAAATGCTGTTTTAGGTGTTTTCCAAGAAAATAAAGCAGAAAAATCACTTGAGGCTTTAAAGAAAATGAGTCAACCTAATTGCCGCGTTTTAAGAAATGGACAAATTGAAGTTATTCCTTCAAAAGACGTAGTTGTTGGTGATATCGTTTATGTAGAAGCTGGTGATTTTATTCCAGCTGATTGTCGTATCATTGAATCAACTGAATTAAAAGTAGATGAATCAAGTTTAACAGGTGAATCATTACCGGTAAGTAAAAATAATAAAGATTTACCTGCTGGTGATTTACCTCTTGGTGATCAAAAAAATATGATTTTTTCATCTACATTTGCGACAAATGGTAAGGCTAAGGCGGTGGTTTTAGCTACTGGTATGAATACAGAAATCGGTAAGATTGCTTCTATGCTTCAAACTGCTAAAAAGGAATCTACACCTTTACAAAATAAATTAGCTGTAGTAGGTAAAATCATTGGTATTTTATGTTTAGCTATTTGTGCTGTTGTATTTATTCTTGAAGTATGTAGTGGCTATATGAATGGCAATCAAGATGTTGCTGATATTTGGCTTGGTAGCTTTAAAGAAGCAGTTGCTTTAGCTGTTGCGGCAATTCCTGAAGGTTTAGCTGCAGTTGTAACAATTGTATTATCAATTGGTGTACAAAAGATGGTTAAACATAATGCTATTGTTAAAAAATTACCGGCTGTTGAAACTTTAGGTTCAACTAATGTTATTTGTTCAGATAAAACAGGAACATTAACACAAAATAAGATGACAGTTGTAAAATTATATCAAAGTGAATTAAAAGACATAAAAGATATAACTAATAGTGAAGCTAAGATGCTTTCATATTTTGCAATTTGTTGTGATGCAAAAATTGAAGGTGATAAGAGAATTGGGGACCCAACAGAATTAGCTTTACTCGATGTTAATAATAACGTTGGTACTGATATTACAAAGATAAAAAGAGTTTTAGATTTGCCTTTTGATAGTGAAAGAAAAATGATGACAACAGTCATTGAAGAAGATGGTAAGTTTGTAGCTATCACTAAAGGTGCTCCTGATATTGTCTTAAATTTATCTAATAATAATTTAAGTGTTATTAATAATGCTCGTGAAAAGAATGAAGAAATGGCTAACAATGCCTTAAGAGTTCTTGCTTTAGCTACAAAAGAATTTAAAGCATTACCAGCTAAAGAAGAATTAGAAAAAGATATGACTTTTGTTGGGCTTGTTGGTATGATTGACCCAGCTAGACCTGAGGTTAGAGATAGTATTAAGGTAGCTAAAGAAGCAGGTATTAGAACAGTTATGATTACTGGTGACCATATTACAACTGCTGAAGCTATAGCTCGTGATTTAGGTATCTTAGAAGAAGGTAAAAAGGCTATAACAAGCCAAGAATTAGATAAAATTGATGATGAAACTTTAGCTCAAACTATTGATGATTACCGCGTATTTGCTCGTGTTGCTCCTAAAGATAAAGTTAGGATAGTAGATGCATGGCAAAAGAATGATATGGTTGTCGCAATGACTGGTGATGGTGTTAATGATGCTCCAGCTTTAAAACGGGCAGATATCGGTTGTGCTATGGGTATTACTGGTACTGATGTTTCTAAACAAGCGGCAGATATGATTTTAACAGATGATAATTTCTCAACTATTGTTGAAGCAGTTAAACAAGGTAGAGGAATTTATGCTAATATTAAGAAATGTATTAGATTCTTATTATCAAGTAATATTGGTGAGGTTATTACAATATTTATCGCTACTATAATTGGTATGTTCACTCCAATTGGCACACCACTTTTAGCAGTTCAATTATTGTGGGTTAACTTAATTACTGATAGTTTACCAGCCTTTGGTTTAGGTATGGAAGATCCAGAAGAAAAAGTAATGCAAGATAAGCCAAGACCGAAAAAAGAAAGTTTCTTTGCTGGCCATATTGGTTATAATATTTTCTTTGAAGGTTTATTTATTGGTTTAATTACTTTAGCTGCTTTCTTAATTGGTGAGTTTATATTTGATGTAGACAATTCAAATATTCATGGTCATACTATGGCTTTTATGACATTAGCTACAGCTGAATTATTCCATGCTTATAATGTTAAATCAGATAATACAATATTTACTAAAGAAACGTTTAAAAACAAGGCTTTAAATATCGCCTTTATAATTGGTATTGTTTTACAATTAGCCGTATTATACATTCCAGGTTTAAATAATGTTGTATTCCAACTTACACCATTATCAATAGCTGAATTAGGTATTTGTTTTGCTTTAGCTATATCAACAATTGTGTTTATGGAAATTTATAAATTAATTAAAAGACAAATTCAAAAACATTAATCTTAATTAGGGGGAATAAAATGTTTTTCATTCTCTATAACCCAATGTCTAATGCCGGGAAAGCTTTAAAAACAAGTTTTAAATTTAATAAAAAACTTCTAAAAAAAGGTTATCAAACTAAGATGATTAATCTTTTAGAAGATAATGATTACCAAGCTTTAGTTGCAGATTTAAAAGCTGAAGACATCTTAGTCATTTTTGGCGGGGATGGAACTTTACATCAAATTGTAAATAATGACGTTTTTAATTCGCTAAACAATAAAATTTATATGTATCGTTCTGGTAGAGGAAATGATTTTGCTAGAGGTAATAAAGGTAAGTTTTTTGAGATTACTAATTTAGTAAAAAATTTGCCTAAGGCAAATATAAACGGTACTAATCATTATTTTCTTAATGGTTTAGGTATTGGAATTGATGCCTTAACTTGTAAAAAACAAGCAGATAATTTTTTGATAGGTAAAAAAGAATCTTATTTTAAGATTGCATTTAAAGCTTTCTTTAGATTTAAACCTTTTGATATTGATGTTGAAGTAGATGGTAAAGTATATCATTATCATAAAGTTTGGTTTTTTGTAGTTCAAAACGGCAAATACTTTGGGGGCGGAATGAAAATAAGCCCTAAATCAGAAAGATTAGATAATAAACTAGAATTTGTAGTTATTCATAGTGTTGGATTTAAAAGATTATTAACTATTTTCCCACTTATATTTATAGGTAAACATACAATTGCTAAAAAATATGTTAACTTTTTAACAGGTGAGAAATTTAAATTCAATTTTAATTATCATTTATTGCAAATTGATGGCGAAGTAATAGATGAAGTTAAGAGTTTAGAAGTAACACGATAATATTTACTTTTATTTAAAAGTTTGATAGAATTATACTAGATTGTGGAGGAATAAAATGACAGTATTTGAAAGCGTAAAAGAAGCGATTGCTAATAACTTAGATAATGTAGACATTGAAAAAGTTACACTTGAATCAGAAATTGGTAAAGATTTAGGTGCTGATAGCTTAGATGCAGTAGAAATTATTATGGAATTAGAAGAACGTTTTAATATATCTATTCCTAATGAAGAATTAGTAGATATTAAAACAGTTGGTGACTTAGTTACTTATATAGAACAAAAATCTAAAAAGTAAAATAAAATACTGTGTTTGACACAGTATTTTTTACATAATAGGAGGTTTTTTCTAATGGATTGGTATAAAACATGGCAAAAAAACAACTATTTTGAAGTTGAAAATAATGTTTTAAAAAAGAACCAATTAGTGACAACTAATTTTATAAAACCAAATCATTTAGGCTTTTTACATGCTGATTTTAGACCATACTTATATGCTGATAGTTTAGCTAGATATTATCGTTTTAAAGGTTTAAATGTCATAAATACAATTGGTTTTGATACACAATCTTATAGTTCTTTTTTAACTGGTAATCATTTAAATAAAAATCAAGATTTACTAGAAGCTTATTTAACAGAATTAGCAAAATTAAATATAGGTTATCCGAAAAATAAATTAATTTGTAATAATGAATTAGATATAATGACTTTAATAGAAAAATTTGTTGTTTATCTATTTAATAAAGGCGCTATAAAATATAAAGATTATCATATTTATAAAGAAGAAAATAAACTATATGATGAAATTAGTTTGACTAACGGACATGATTTAGTGAATGAAAAAGTATTAGTTTTAGATTTTTCTAACTATTTAGATAATATAACAAAACATTTAGCAGAACTAAATTTAACAGAAAATGATAAAGAATATTTATTAAATAAATTGAAAGCTTATACTAGTTTAGTTATTACGCTAATGACAACTAATAAAAAAGAATTTAAAATTAAATTAACTAAACCAGAAGAATTAGCCAGCCTTACAGCTATTATTATTAATCCTAATTATGTAGATATTTTAGAATATATAAGCCCTAGAGAAATCTTTGCGGTTGAAAATTATTTAATTCATAAACATAAAAAATATTTATTTACAGGTAATTATTCAACTAATCCTTTAACTGGAAAACAAATCCCTATTTTTATAGGTGATAGCTATGATATGGCTATTAAACCATTATTTAGTATAGAAGATAAAGAGGTAATCTTAGAATTAGGATTAGATGTAATAGATATTTATGATGGTTCATATTTAATTAATAGCGATTTTTTAAATGGTTTAACTAAAGAAGAAGCTCGTCTTAAAATAGTAGAAACTTTTAAAGAAGAAGGGATTGCTACAAGCTATCAAACATATGCTAAAAAAGAAATATTAATTAGTAGTTTAGATAAATATGGAGCTATTTTTCCATTAGCTTTAAAAAATAATAATTTAATATTATTAGAAAAACAAATTCCTTTATATTATAATAAGAACGGTCAAATCAAAATGAATAATGAAAAAGATTTGCCAATTGTTAAATTGTTAGATTTTACAATTAATCATCACTTTTTAAAAGGTATAGAATTATTATTACCAGTTTTATATACTAAATTTCAAGATACTGAAATTTTGAGTCAAGATGTAATTAAAGATATTAAGAAATGGTATAATAATTTATGTATTATTGTAAATAAAAATGATTTAGTCAATAATTTATTATTACCTATTATTTTTATTTCGATAATAGAAAAAGAAGAGAACTTAGAGTTATTAAAACAAGCAGAAATAATTATGGCTGCCCCTGTTTATGATGAATATGGTAATAATATTAAACGTAGTAATAATAATTGTATAAAAGTAAATGATATAATTGCTGCTTATGGAGCTGATGCGTTGAGATTATATTATTTTTCTACTAAAATTGATGAACCTTTATATTTTTCGGAAAATAAAATATTTGCTTATAAACAGTTTATAAATAGAATAAAAGCTATTTATAAAAGAGGTTTTTTAGCATCTAATTACAATTTAGAATTTCCTTTATATCAATTACAAAATAAATTATATGATGCTTTAGTCAGCTTAGATTTGACTAAGTATATTACTTATTTAGAAGAGTTTATCAATAATTATTTGCTTAATGAAACTTTAACTAAAAAACAAGGTATAACATTATTAACTTTAATTAGTATAGTATGTCCTTGTTTAGCTGAAGATATAAATTATGAAGAAATACATGCTAAACAATTAGCTGTTGATGCTGTTTGGCCATTGTAAAATGGAGGTATAAAATGCTAGAAAGAATTAGAATTTGTTTATTACATCCCCGTTTTATGGGTAAATTTATCATCGAAAAGATGTGGAAGATTTGGGTTTTATTAGGGATATTTATAATCTTAAATGCTTTAGCTTATTTAGGTGTTTACTATATGAGTCAAGATTTATCTTTATATGATAGAAATTCTATTATTAATACTATTGTTAATGATAAAGAAGTTAATCTAGCATTTAAAGATAACACATTAAGTGGTGATAGTAGAAGTTATGCTTTTTTAAGTGGAAGTAATTATATTGTTTATAGTTTTTTTAATGATCCAAGTAAGAATGAAGCTAATAATATTTACTTTATGTATAATACTAATAGTGTATCTATTTATGTAGGAACAACTTTTTTAACAGAAGCTAACTATAATGAATTTATCATTAGAGATTTTACTATCAATAAAGATACAACTAACATTGATTATATGAATTTAACTTCCTTTATTTCCTTGCCATTTACTGTTATTAGTCCGGTTTTATTAGCTGTTAATACAGTTGTTGAAACTTTTAATTTATTGTTTTTATCTTGTGTTATTTTACTAGTTACTTTTTTATTAGCCTTTAATGTAAATCCATCAATTCGTGGTAAATTACGGTTTATTTTATTATTGCATGCATTAATACCTTATTTATTTTTTAATTTAGCTAGCATTTTATTTAATTTTAGTTTTTTAAGTTATTTAGGAATGTTTTTAAGTGTATTGTATTTTTTCATTGCTATAAGAAGTATAGTTAAAGTGGAGGGGGCAAAATGAATTTAGGCTTTTTAGATGAAATTTTAAATGATAGTACTAATTCATATGAGATTAACAAGGTTGTTTATGATAAAATTAGGAAAGAACTTGATGTTGTTTTTAAATTTAATAGACCTTTAAAATATAATAATTACATTAAATTTAAAGAATCACTTTTAAATTATTTTAAAGGTGATAATATCAAAATTAATTTAGATATTGTTTATGAAAATAAAACATTACCAGAAGAAGATTTAAGAGAGTATTTAATTAATATAGTAAATGAATTAGCTAGTAATTTACCTCGTTTTCAATTTTTAGTTAATAATAAACCAACTTATCAAGACTATACTTTTACATATATGATTGAACAAGATGCAGTTGGTATTTCTAGTGTGGCAATTGATATTGAAAATGAATTTAAAAAATATGGGTTAAATGTAACAATTGATTTTGAACAAGATCCAAATAGAAGTATTAATGCTGAATTAGAAGCTTTAGAACAGACACAAAAAGAAGAGTTAAGAAAAATGAATGAAGAGGCTAAAATTTTACAAAATAATCAAAAGATATTAAATGATAGCAAAAATTTCAAAGCGTATAAAGTAAATGAAATAACAGCTATTAAAGATATACCACAAACATCTAATGATTTAGCTATTTATGCTAATACTAAAGGTATAACTATATATTTAATTGAAGGTTATATTTTTGATGTTGAAATAAAACAATTTACTAATTCTACTTTAGCCCAAATCAAAATGACAGATGATACGGATTCTATTATTGTTAAAAAATGGTTGAGAGGCGAAGACGAAATTAAGGTTTATAATAGTTTAGTTCCTAATTACCAAATTAGAGTACTCGGTAAAGCGGAATATGATCCTTATGCTAGAAATGTAATAATTATGGCTAGTAAAGTTGAACTACTAGGAATGAAAAAAGAAGAAGAAATTAAAGATGAGGCGAAAGTTAAGAGAGTTGAATTACATGCCCATACTAAAATGAGTGCTTTAGATGGTATAGCTACTGCATCTGATTATTATGAAACTGTAAGTAAATGGGGACATAAAGCCCTTGCTATAACTGATCATGATGGAGTATATTCAATTCCTGAAGTAGCTCATATAATGGATAAATATGAAGATATTAAGCCTATTTTTGGTCTTGAGTTAAATTATATTAATGATGATAATCTAAAAATAGCTTTTACTAATAGAGATATTAGTTTAAAAGAGACTACTTATGTTATATTTGACTTAGAAACAACCGGTTTTAGTCAAGATAATGATAGAATTATTGAGATTGCTGCTACTAAATATGACATAAATGGTGAGATAGCTAGTTTTGAGACTTTTGTTAATCCAGAAATGCTTATTTCAGAACGGATTACTGAACTTACATCTATTAGTAATGATGATGTTAAAGATGCTAGAACGATTGCAGAAATCTTACCAGAATTCTTAGATTTTGTTGGTGATAGTATTTTAGTAGCTCATAATGCATCATTTGATACAGGTATGATTTATGCTAATATTAAAAGACTTAATTTAGATTATAAAGATTATCCAATTATTGATACTTTAAATTTATTTAGGTCTTTACATTATTCAGATGTTAAAAGATTTAACCTAGAAGAATTAGCTAAATATTATAAAGTTAAACAACTTCATCACCATAGAGCTATTGATGATACTAGAGTTACAGCTGAATGTTTTGTTTTAATGTTACAAGAAATTTTTAATAAAGGCGTAGATAATTACAAAGATATTAATCAAATAGTTCCTGATGTATTATATAAATATGTCATCCCAAAACATATTAATATGTTAGTTAAAACTCAAATAGGGCTTAAAAATATGTATAAGCTTTTATCTGATGCCTTAACTGTTCACTGTGCTGAAGAACCAAGGTTATTAAAAAGTGTTTTATCAAATTATAGAGAAGGAATTTTAGTAGGTTCAGGTTGTGTCAATGGTGAAATTTTTGAAGAAGCATTAAATGGTGATTATGATAAATTAAAAGAATTAATGACATATTATGATTATATAGAAGTACAACCTCCATTAGCTTATAGTCATTTAGATGATGATATAACTAATGGTCATGAAGCTGTTTTAGCTGCAATTAAAAAGATTTTAAAAGCGGCAAATGAATTAGGAAAAATCGTTGTAGCTACATCTGATTGTCATTATATTAAAAAGACTGATAAAAAATATCGGGATATCTTAATTGGTTCACCGCAAATAGGTGGCAAATATCATAGATTAAATAGATATAACAATTCACCTTTAATGCATATTAGAACGACTGATGAAATGCTTGAAGAGTTTAATTTTTTAGAAGAAAGTCAAGCCTATCAAATAGTTGTTACAAATACTAATTTAATAGCTGATTCTATTGAAAAAGTTAGACCTTTCCCAAAAGAAATGTATGCACCTAGAGATGATGAATTTAAGGATAGCTCATTACATATTCCAAGTATTAATGCTGAATTAAAACGAATTGTTAATGAGAATGTTTTAAAATATTATGGAGAAAATCCGCACCCAATTGTTAAAAAGAGATTAGAGAGAGAATTAAATTCCATTATTTCTAATGGCTATTCCTCTGTATATTATATGAGTCACTTGTTAGTTACTAAATCATTAAGTGATGGTTATTTAGTAGGTTCAAGAGGTAGTGTCGGCTCATCTTTAGTAGCTACTATGATGCATATTACAGAAATTAATCCGTTAGCGCCTCATTATCGTTGTCCTAATTGTAAATTTCAAGTCTTTAAGATGAATGAAGATGAACAAAAAGAATATGGTATGACTAGTGATGATAAGGATTTTTATGAAGTTTTACAAAGCGTTGAAAGTGGTTACGATCTACCAGAAGCTTACTGCCCACATTGCCATACCAAATTAGTTAAGGATGGTCATGATATTCCTTTTGAAACATTCTTAGGTTTTAACGGGGATAAAGTACCAGATATTGATTTAAATTTTAGTGGTGATTATCAAAGTAAGGCCCATGCATTTGTTAGAGAATTTATGGGAAATGAAAATGCCTTTAGAGGTGGAACAATTTCAAAATTAGCTGAGAAAAATGCTTTTGGTTATGTAAAAGGATATTGTGAAAGAAAGCATATTAATTTGCGTTCCTGTGAAATTGATAGGTTATCTACTAAACTTGTAAACGTTAGACGTTCAACCGGTCAACATCCAGGAGGCATAATTGTTGTGCCTCATTACGTTGATATCTTTGATGTAACGCCTATTCAATATCCGGCTGATAATACAGAAAATGAATGGCGCACAACTCATTATGATTATCATAGTTTTGAAAACAACTTATTAAAACTAGATATATTAGGTCATGATGATCCGACAATGATTAAATATTTGATGGATTATGTTCATTTACATCAAGATAAATATCCATTTTCTAGCCCACAAGATATCCCGGTTGATGATAAAAATGTTTATAGGTTATTTTCTTGTACAGATGTTATAGGAGTAAAACCAGAAGATATAGATTCAATAGTAGCTTCTTTTGCAGTACCAGAATTAGGGACAAACTTTGTACGTAAATTATTATCAGAAACAATGCCTAAAACATTTGCTGAATTAGTAAAAATATCAGGTTTATCACATGGTACAGGGGTTTGGAATGGCAATTCACAGGATTTAGTACTTGGTAAAACAGAGTTTGGAAAAATTCCTTTTAGTGATGTTATCGGATGTCGTGATGATATTATGGTTTATTTGCTATATCAAAATCTAGAGCCGATAAAAGCTTTTGAAATAATGGAGTTTGTCCGTAAAGGTAAAGTTAAAAAAGACCCAGAAAAATGGCTAAAATACAAGGAATATATGTTGGAAAAGAAAGTTCCTAATTGGTATATTTGGTCATGTGAACAAATTCAATACATGTTCCCGAAAGCTCATGCGACAGCCTATATTTTAATGGCTTTAAGAATTGCTTGGTTTAAAGTTTATTCACCAGAATTGTTTTATTCAGCTTGGTTTTCTACTAGAGCTAAATTACATTCTGTTAAAGCATATCTAGGTGGTAAACTAGCTATAAAAGCAATGATTAGTGAAATTAATAATAAAGATGATAAAACAGCAAGAGATGATGATTTGTTAACATCTTTATCAGTAGCTCTTGAAATGTTAGCAAGAAATATTAAATTTTTACCACTAGACATCAATCTATCAGAAGCTACTGAATTTAAAATTGAAGATGGTGGTTTAAGAATTCCTTTTGCTGCAGTTGATGGTTTAGGTACCTCAGTAGCAATCGATATAGTTAATAAACGAAATGAAAAACCATTTACTTCTAAAGAAGATGTATTAAAAAGAACTAAAATTAATCAATCGCTTTTCCATGATTTTGAGCTTATGCATGTTTTTGGTGATTTAGCTGAAAAAGAAGAGGAAGAAGAATATAACTTATTTGTAAATTAATTAGTTATTATGGGAAATTATGTAAAATATATTTAACATATTTACATAGATAAGAAAAAAAACTATAATATCATTAAGAAAAGGAGGTCTTTAGATGAGAAATCAAAACCCTGTTTTTGCAAATATAGAAACTGGAACTACTCATTTTGAAGATGTTGATGCTGCTAGTTATAAAGGAATAGCTATAAAAACTGGTATTTTATTATTAGTAACAGCTTTAGTTGCTGTTTTAGTTGCTTTAACATTACCTAATTTAAATAATGTTAATTCTTTATACATATCTTTAATGATAGCTATGTTTGTTGGTTTTTTTGCCGCTATGATTGGTAGAATGTCAACTAGAGCTGCTAAATATTGTAGTGTTATTTATAGTGTATGCCAAGGCTTATTAATTGGTACTATTAGTGCTATATGTGAGGTTTTCTTCCCAGGTATCGGTACTATAGCAGCCTTCTCAACAGTTTTAATTTTTGGCGTGATGTTACTTTTATATGCTACAGGCGTATTTAGACAAGGTTCATTATTTCGTAAATTAGCATATGCTTTATCAATAGGTGCTTTAGTATTAGTTTTATTTGTTTCATTATTTAGTATATTTATTGATTTTGGTTCAATGAATATTGGTGTTTTAATTGGTATTGAAGCTTTCTTATTAATCTATGGTGCTTTTACTTTAATCTTTAATTTTGATGAAGCTAATATGATAGTAGAGGCTGGTTGTACTAAACAAACAGAATGGTCTGTTTCCCTTGGTTTAATAGTATCATTAGTATATATTTATTTACAAATTTTATATTTACTATTAATTATTTTTGCAAATAGTGATAGAAACTAACATAGAGCGTTTGTCATTAGATAAACGCTTTTTTTCTTTAATTAGCTTGTATTAACAAGCTAATTTTATTATAATTGTCTAGGTGTTTAAAATGGATGTATTAGAAGCCTTTAAAAATAGAATATATGATTTAAAATATGATGCCTATCAAAAAGATATATTACTGCCTTTTTATAATTTAGAACAACAAGATATAATTAAACGTTGTTTTAAAAAGAATGAAGATATAAAGGTTTATTTTTATGGTGGATATTTAAACAGTGAATATAAAAGAGTTATAATAAGTTTAAATCAACCAAATAACAAAGATTTTATGATATCAACTATGCAAATTAATACATTTGAAGATGTTACTTTAGGACATAGAGAAATATTAGGTAGTATTTTAGCTTTAGGTCTTAAAAGAGAAGTAATTGGTGATATTATAAATTATAATAATCAATCATATTTTTTTACTACTAGTAAAATGGCTCCTTTTATCAAAGAAAATTTAGTTAAAATTGGCAATAAAAATGTTAAAATAGAGGAGTATTTTGCAGATGTAACATATGAAGTTAAATACGCGGAACAAACTGTCTTTATTGCTAGTATGCGCATAGACAACATTTTAGCTAATGCTTATAATTTAGGCAGAAAAAAAGCTCAAGAGTTAATATTAGATGGTTTAGTTAAAATAAATCATGAGGTTATAGTTAATCCTAGTAAAATTGTTAAAGTCAATAGTTTACTTAGCACTAGAGGTAAGGGTCGTATTTTAATTGGCGATATTTTAGGTAAGACAAAAAGTGGTAATTTAATATTAACAATTAAAAAACCGGTTTAGGAGGACATATGGAAACAATGTTAATAATAGTAGCTGGCGGTAGTGCTAGTGGTAAGACTACAGTAGTTAAAAATTTAATGTCTAGATTAGATATTAATGAGGTTGGAATCATTTCACTAGATAATTATTATAATGATCAAAGTAATTTATCAATGGATGAAAGGAAACAAACTAATTATGACCATCCTGATTCTTTTGATATGGATTTATTATATATTCAACTTAAAGAATTATTAGCTGGTAAGGATATAAAAGAACCGGTGTATGATTTTGTTAATCATAATAGAAAAGAAAATGAGTATATTTTAATTTCACCTAAAAAAGTCATTATTCTAGAAGGCATTTTAGCTTTGTATGATAAAAAAATAAGAGATTTAGCCAACCTAAAAATTTATGTAGAGTGTGATGATGACATTAGATTTATTAGAAGACTTGAAAGAGATATGGTTGAAAGAGGTAGAACAGGTAAATTTGTTATTAAACAATATTTAGAAACTGTTAAACCAAGTCATGAAGCTTATGTCAATCCTACTAAAAGATATGCTGATATTATTATTCCTAATGATAAATCACATGATGTAGCACTTGAAGTAATATTAAGTCGTATTAACGATATATTAAGAGGAAATAAATAATGAAAATAGGCATTATAGGAGCTATGAAAGAAGAAATAGCTCATATTTTAGAACATACAAAAAAGATTAAAGATGAAAAAATAGCTAACTTGCTTTTTTATCAATTAGAATATCAAAATAATGAAATTTTTTTAGTAGAATCAGGGATTGGTAAAGTTAATGCTAGTATTGCTAGTTCAATTTTAATTATATATTATCGAGTAGACTTAATTATATCAACTGGTATTGCTGGTGGTATGAGTCCTTTAAATACGCGAGACATATGTCTAATTGATAGTCTATATTATGGTGATGTTGATGCTACTGTATTTGGCTATCAATTTGGACAAGTACCAGGTGAAGAATTAGGCTATAATGTGAATGATACTATATTAAATAAAGCTAAGAATATATTAAATAATAAGGGATATAAATATCAAATTTGTCATGCTTTAACTAGTGATAAGTTTGTGACAACTTTAGGACAATTACCTAAAGACGGAGTATTTTGTTTTGAAATGGAAAGTACAGCTATTGCCCAAACAGCAAGTCATTTTAATGTTCCTTTTTTAGTGATTAGATATATTTCTGATATAGTAGGTGCTAAATCGCAAATAGCTGATTATGAGCAGTTTGAAGATGAAATAGCTTTAAAATCAAGTTTAATAACATTAGATTTAGTAGGCGAACTATGAAATATTATGTTGTAAAAAAAGGCAATAATCCAGGTATTTACAATTCATGGGAAGAATGTGAAAAGGAAATAAAAGGCTATAAAGGAGCCATATTTAAGAGTTTTAGTACTTATGAAGATGCTAAAATGTATTTAGATGAAAAGGAAAATAATATAGAGGGAGTAGTTTGTTATATTGATGGTAGTTATGATAAGTTAACAGAAAATTATTCTTTTGGTGGAGTTTTATTAAAAGATGGAGTTAAGTATACTTTTAAAAAGAAATATCTAAAAGATGAATTTTCTAAATATCATAATGTGGCCGGTGAAATTAAAGGAGCCGCTTTTATTTTAAATTATTGTGTAAATAATAATATTAAAGAAATAACTATTTGTTATGACTATTTAGGGATTGAAAAATGGTATAATGGTTCATGGAAGGCTCTAAGTGATATAGCTAAATTATATGTAAATTTTGTCTTGCAAATAAAAGATAAAATAAAAGTTAATTTTATAAAAATTAAAAGTCATACTAATAATTTATATAATGATTTGGCTGATAAATTAGCTAAAGAAGCTTTAGGTATTTAAGCTTCTTTTTTTTGTTGCAGTTAAGGCAAAGATATAGTAGAATTAATTGTAAACTTTGTAAAAAAAGTAAAAATTGTAAATTTGAGGAGTAAATAATGTTTTTAGAAATGACAATTGCAGCTCAAAATATTTGGGAATGTATCTTGTTGATGTTAGGCGGTCTTGGAATTTTCTTGTACGGAATTAATCTAATGGGGGATTCATTAAAAGACTTAGCAGGTTCGAAACTTAAAATTATAATTGAAAAATCAACTAATACGCCACTTAAAGGAATATTAGTTGGAGCTGGCCTTACAGCTATTATCCAATCATCTTCAGGTACGACTGCTTTAGTAGTTGGGCTTGTTAGATCTGGTCTTATGACATTAGCTCAAGCGGTAGGTATTATTATGGGGGCTAATATCGGTACGACTATTACAGCTTTAATTATAGGTTTTGACATTGGGCAAATATCTTTACTTTTTGTGGGGATAGGTGCTATTTTAACATTTTTTATTAGTAAAAGAAAAGTTAAAGATATCGGTAGAGTTTGTTTAGGTTTTGGTTTGTTATTTTTTGGCTTACAATTAATGGATAGTAGTTTAAATTATTTAATGTCAACTTATAAAACACAAACAGAAGCTTTATTTACAGCTTTAAATGACTATCCGATTATAGGTTTGTTAGTCGGAATTGTTATAACAGCTATTATCCAATCATCATCTGCTTCAATTGGTATCTTACAAGGTTTGTTTGGAGCTTCTAATATGACTCTTATGGGAGCTGTGCCTATTTTAATTGGTGCTAATATAGGTACTACTGTTACGGCAGTATTAACCTCTATTGGCGGTGGCAGTGAGTCAAAACGTACGGCTTTATTTCACGCTACCTTTAATATTTTAGGTGCTATTTTGTTTATGATTATATTGTATCCTTTTGTTTTATTACTTGAACCAATTGATAAGGCTTTAGGTGGTAACTCAAGTATGACTTTAGCAATTGCCCACATTATCTTTAATATAGTTACTACATTTGTATTATTTTGGTTTATTAAGCCTATTTGTAAAGTCATTTGTAAGATTGTTAAGGGCACCCCTAGCGTTGAAGAAGAAGGAACTAAATTGCTTGATGAATTACTAGATTATTCATTAATTAAGAAATCTCCAGCTTTAGCATTAACTTTTATTGATAAATGTATGAACTACATGGGTGAAATCGTCAATAAATATTTTACTCTTACTTTAGAATATTCTAAGTCTAATTTAGATACAGCGACTAAAGATGCTGAATTTTATGAGAATATGTTAGATAATTTTGATAAAAGAATTCATGATTATTTAATTAATATCACTTTAGAGCATATTCATAGTGATGAAATGACTAAAATTAGTAAATATTTAGATACTATTAAAGATTATGAAAGAATTGGTGACCATTGTTCTAATATATGTGGTTTTTATACTGATAGATATAAAAGAAAGCTTGAATTATCAACTGATAGTATGCAAGATTTAGAACAAATGTTTAATGAAGTTAACCTTATGGTAACTAATAGTGTTAAAGCTATTAATAGTTGGGATAGTAATTTAGCTAATATAGTTGAAGAAACAGAATCTAAAGTTGATGATATGCATGATGTCTTCCATGAAAGACATAACCATCGTGTCAGCATGGGTTTGTGTTCATATGATAATTCAGATTATTATGATGAATTATTAGTCAATTTAGAAAGAATTGGCGATCATTGTAAGAATATTGCTGATACAGTTGTTGGTAAAAATAGGGCTTTAGAAAATAATTTTCAAACTGAGTAAATAGCAAAGTCTATTTACTCTTTTTATATGTCTGTTTTTGTGGTAAAATTACTAAATAGATAACTATTTGAGAAAGGATAATCATTATGGCTGTATTTGATTTAGTATCTTCATATGAACCAACTGGTGACCAACCTAAAGCTATTAAAGAAATTGTTAATAATCTTTCTAACGGCATTAATCGGATGACTTTACTAGGGGCAACCGGAACTGGTAAAACTTTTACTATGGCTAATATTATCAAAGAGTTTGGAAAAAAGACTTTAATTTTAGCTCATAATAAGACTTTAGCAGGTCAATTATATAATGAAATAAAGGCTTTATTTCCACATAATCATGTTGAATTTTTTATATCTTATTATGATTATTATCAACCAGAAGCCTATGTAGCTTCATCAGATACATATATAGAAAAAGATGCTAAAATCAATGAAGAAATTGATGAGATGCGCCATAGTGCAACATCTGCTTTAATTGATTATGATGATGTTATTGTTATAGCCTCTGTCTCATGTATTTATGGTATAGGTGACCCTGAAGAATATAAAAAATCAATGATTTGTTTAAGAGTTGGGGAAAGCTATAACCGGAAAAAATTGTTAGCTAAATTAATTGAGATGCAATACACAAGAAATGAGTTTGATTTTCAAAGAGGAACTTTTAGAATGAAGGGTGATGTACTTGAAATTATTCAACCTTCTGAACATAAAAATGGAATTAGAATTGAATTTTTTGATGATGAGATTGAAAAAATAAAGTTATTTGATGTAACGACTAGTCAAGTCATTGAAAGTGTACAATATGTTAATATTTTTGCGGCTACTTTATTTATGACAAGTAAAGAAAAATTAGAAGAAGCTATAAAAAGAATAAAAGCGGAATTAGTTATTCAAAAAAATAAATTTTTAAGAGAAAATAAACCTCTTGAAGCGGAAAGAATTGAACAAAGAACTAATTATGATATTGAAATGCTTAGTGAAATTGGTACTTGTCCGGGAGTAGAAAATTATTCAAGACATTTAACATTGAGAAAAGAAGGGGAAACCCCAGCTACTTTATTAGATTTTTTCCCAGATGATTTTTTATTGATTGTTGATGAATCACATGTTACTTTACCACAAGTAAGAGGTATGTATAATGGCGATAGATCACGTAAACAAAATCTTGTCGATTATGGTTTTAGGTTACCTAGTGCTCTTGATAATAGACCGTTAACTTTTAGTGAATTTGATAAGCATATAAAAAATGCTCTATTTGTTTCAGCAACCCCAGCTGAATTTGAAAGACAATATCCACTAGTTGAACAAATAATTAGACCTACCGGACTTTTAGACCCAATTGTTAAAGTGCGACCTACAAATGGTCAAGTAGATGATATATATGCAGAAATAGTTGAAAGAACTAAGAAAAATGAACGAGTTTTAATTACGACTTTAACGATAAAAATGAGTGAAGATTTAACCGCATATTTAAAAAAGTTAGATATTAAAGTAGCATATCTTCATTCTAAAATAAAGAGTTTAGAGAGACTTGAAATATTACGTGATTTAAGATTAGGAAAATATGATGTTTTAGTTGGTATAAATCTTTTAAGAGAAGGCCTAGATTTACCAGAAGTAAGTTTAGTCTGTATATTAGATGCTGATAAACAAGGCTTTTTAAGAAGCGAAAGAAGTTTAATTCAAACGATTGGTAGAGCAGCTAGAAATGCAAGTGGTATGGTTATAATGTATGCTGATACTATCTCTCCTTCAATGCAAGAAGCTATTGAAGAAACAGCTAGAAGAAGAGCTATACAAGAAGAATATAATAAAGAACATAATATTATTCCTAAAACAATAGTTAAAGCTATTCCAGAAAAGATTCAAATTAAAGCTATGAATGAAGAAACAAAAGCTAAGAAGAAGATGACTAAAGCGGAAAAGATTGATTTAATTGCTAAATTAGAAGAAGAAATGACACAATATGCTAAAGAACTTAATTTTGAAATGGCTGCTCAAGTTAGAGATGCTATTATGGAACTTAAAGGGGAGATATAATGTATTCATTACAAGAATTATATAAAATAGGTAATGGACCATCATCAAGTCATACGATGGGGCCTAAAAAAGCTGCTTTAATATTTAAAGCTAAATACAGTAATGCTAATCGTTTTATCGTTCATTTATATGGTAGTCTAGCTTTAACAGGTAAAGGACATTTAACTGATTATATTATTAAGGAAACTTTAGATAATTGTTTAGTTCTTTTTGATTATAAGACAGAAACTAAACACCCAAACACATTAATGATTGAAGGTTATCTTGATGATAAGTTTTTAGGCAAAATGACTTTTTATTCTATTGGCGGTGGTAATATTTTAGCTGAGGGAGAAAAAGAGATAAAAGTAAAAGAAGTTTATAAAGAAAATTCTTTTTTAGCTATTAAAGAATATTTAAAAGAGAATAATTTAGATTTAGTTAGTTATGTTGATTCTTATGAATCTATTGATAATTACTTAAAAGAAGTAATTGGAATTATGTATAGTAATATTAAAAATGGCTTAAATAAATCAGGAGTTTTACCAGGAAAATTAAAAGTTAAAAGAAAAGCAAGATATATTTATTTTTCTAAGTCTGAGTCGTTATTAGGTGATGATTTTGATAAAAGAAAATTAATGGCCTATGCTTATGCTGTAAGTGAAGAAAATGCTAGTGGTGGTTTAGTAGTTACGGCTCCTACTTGTGGGGCTTGTGGCGTATTACCAGCTATTATGTTTTATTTAAAAGAAAAATATAACACTACTTTAAAAGAGGAAATTAATGGGCTAAAAGTAGCAGGTATTATTGGTAATATTGTATCTTATAATGCTTCAATATCAGGAGCTTATGCGGGGTGTCAAGCTGAAGTAGGAACGGCAACTTCAATGGCAGCAGCTTATGCAGCTTATATTTTAAAAGGTGAACTTTTAAATATTGAAAGGGCAGCTGAAATAGCCTTAGAACATAATTTAGGATTAACGTGTGACCCGGTTGAAGGTTATGTACAAATACCATGTATAGAACGCAATGCCTTAGGGGCTTTAAGAGCTTTAGATTCAGCTATTTTAGCATTATATATAGATGCTAAAGAAGCTAAGATTAGTTTTGATACTGTAGTTATGACAATGCTTGAAACTGGTCTTTCATTACCACGCAGTTTAAAAGAAACATCAGAGGGTGGGCTTGCGAAAAACTATAAAGAGGTTAAAGATGAAAGTAAATGATAGACTAGAAGTTTTAATAGAAAATATGGATAAAGATGGTCAAGGTATAGCTTACTATAATAAAAAGATTATCTTTATAAAAGGAGCTATCATAGGTGAGTTATGTGAGATAGAAGTAACTAAAGTTTTAAAAAAATTAATACAAGCCAAATTAATTAAAATAATTAAGCAAAGTGAATATAGAAGAGTAGTTGATTGCAAAATATATGATAAATGTGGTGGCTGTAATTTAAGACATTTAAGTTATGAATTAGAAAAAGAAATCAAAAGTAACAAAGTTAAAAATACCTTAATTCATGTCAGCAAAATTCATGATTTTAAATTTAATAGTTTAATATCAAATAATCAAATTTATTATTATCGCAATAAAGCTATCGTTCCTTTTTCTAAAATAGATAATAAAGTAATATGTGGTATGTATGAAGCAGCTAGTCATAACATTATTCCTAATACGACTTGTTTAATTGAACCAAAATTATTAGATCAAATTTTAAAAATAGTTGTTAATTATTTAGAAGAAAATAATATTTCTATCTATGATGAGACCACCAAAAAAGGCCTATTTAGAGCCGTAATGTGTAGAAAGACTAAAGATGATTCTTATATGGTCGTCTTAATTACTACTAGTAATTACAATTTCTCTAATTTAGTTAACAAGTTAATAACTATTCCTAATATTAAATCTATTTATTTAAATGTAAATGAAAGATATGACAATGTTTTATTAAGTGATAATAATATTTTAATCCATGGAGATCCTACAATCAGTGAAGATATTTTAGACCATCAATTTAATGTTTCACCAAATACTTTTTTACAAGTTAATAATCAGATGGCAGAACTTTTATATGAAGAAGCGATAAGATTATTAAACCCAACTAAAGAAGATACTATTATTGATGCTTATTGTGGTATGGGAAGTATAAGCTTAAGTATAGCTGATAAAGTAAAAAAAGTAATAGGTATTGAAGTAGTAGAAAGTGCAGTAGAAGATGCTAAAAATAATGCTAAAAGAAATAATATAAATAATAGTTTATTTATAAATGGTAAATGTGAAGATGTTATTAATGAAGTAGTTAAAAAAGAAAAAGTAGATGCTATTATATTTGATCCACCTCGTAAAGGGTGTGACAAACATTTTTTAGATGTTATAAAAAGCACTAAAATTCCTAAAATAGTTTATGTTTCATGTAATGTAGCTACTTTAGCTAGAGATATATTATATTTAAAAGACTTATATGATGTAGTAGAAGTGACACCAGTTGATTTATTTCCAAGAACAAGTCATATTGAATCAGTCACATTGCTAGAACAAAAAAAGTGATTTTAAAAGTTGAAAAAAGAGCCAATCTATAGTGAATCCCATAAAATGAATAGATGGAGTAATTATAAGTTAGACTAAGAAAATTAATATCTTTTGAGGCAATTTTTGAAATAATAAAAGCAATGGTGTTATCGTTTTAAGTAGTTACATTATTATGAAAGGTAAACTTATTGTAAAAATGTACTTATGACGAGATAGTTTGGTTTGAATTCAAATTGATATCGTGTAGTTGTCTCAAAATCGTTGTATGTCTCACATTTCATTAAGGATGGTTTATAAAAAAGAGAACAAATAGTAGAAAATAAGGAACTTATAAGGAACGAAAATGTTGATTTTTGTTCCTTATTTTTTTATAATAAATGCGGAGATGATATTATGAAATTAGAATTTAAATATACAAATGAATTAGTCAATTATTTAATAAAAATTGAAAAATATAAAACAGCATTAGATTATTTATTCTTACCTACAAGGGAAAGACAAAAGTTAATGTATGAAGCTAAGTTAAAGAAAACACATTTCTCTACAAGCATAGAAGGAAATGTTCTTTCTTATAATCAGGTAGAAAAGGTTATTGCCAATAAGAATGATTTTAAGCGTTTAACTGCTGAACAAGAAGTTCAAAATTATTGGGATGCATTAACTTTTTTGGAAGAGGAAAATGATAAGAATACAAAAATTGATAAGGAATTCATTTTTAAATTGCATGATATTATTCAAAGACAAAGTAAACTTATACGTATTCCGTTAAGAGGACAAATGCCACCAGGAATATTGTTTGCTGTGTATGATTCAGTAACTAAAGCAGCTGAATATATACCACCTGAATACAACGATATTGAACCATTAATGGATGAATTAATTAATTGGTATTATAATAATCAAAATTTACCAGCTCCAATTTTATCTGCAATTATGCATTATGCACTCGTAACAATACATCCATTTACGGATGGTAATGGTAGAACCTCTAGAGCATTAGCTACATATGTTTTAATGCAACATAAATATGATTTTAAGGGATTTAATTCATTTGAAGAATACTATATGTCTGATTTAAATGGCTATTATGAATCTATACAAATGGGATTGCCGGCGTTATTTTATATGGGGAGAGAAAATCCACCTCATTTAGAAATATGGATAGAATATTTCTGTAAGATAATGGCACTCAATGCAGAGAAAGTCTATGAACAAGCTTTTGAGGTTTCTAAAAAACAATCTAATGAACTTTTAAAAGGTTTGAATAAAAAGGATTTAACTTTATTACGTTACTGTTTAGAAAATAGAAAAAAAGTAATTAAAAATAAAGAACTGGCTGAATTATTTAAGGTAACACCAAGGGCAATATCTAAATGGATGATTGAATGGGTAGAAAAAGGAATTTTAATTCCTAATTCAGGTACAACTAGAATAACAAGTTATAATTTATCTTATGAATATGAAAGCCTAAAAATATCTGACTTGGGATTTGCTGAGTAAAACGTAATATGTTAGTTGATTATAAATTGAATGTCTATATTACTAAATCTATTTCTTTGATAGGTTTAAAAGTTACTTTAAAAGTTTAAAAAAGAGATAATCTATAGTTCATCCTAATTTTATAGCAAACACCATAAAATGAATAGATAAAAGAATTAAGGCCTGTTTATAAAAACATATAATGACTATTTGGTCTTATAGATATAATGTTATATATCAACCCCTAGAAATAGTGGCTTTTCACGTATCATTTTTGACGCTTACATAATAAAAGAGCATTACTAATAGTATTTTGATAAACTAGTAATGCCCTTTTTATTATGTGATTAATTTTAAACAGGAATTTTATGAACTAATTGACCATTGGTAGGCTCTTTCGTAAGCAGGTAAATAATAGGTATTTATATTATATATGTTGTCTTCAGTAAGTATTTTAGCAATAGCTTCATCTGATATCATATCTGCATTTTTTAACAACTCAACATAACCACAACTATTTCCAGTTTCTGACCATAGATTAATTATATTTTGACAATAATTATCAATGTTTGATTGTTCATCTTTGGTTAAGACAAATGTTAGAGGTACAGAGCCAAAGAATGTTCCCATATTTTCTGTTTCATTATTAGCTAAATACATAGCTTTATATTTAATTGCCAAGTTTATATTATTTAAACCATTTTGCATAGGAACTGTCATGGTTTGATATTCTAATCCAAATGAACGTATATGTCCAATTCCAAAGCATGAACCAACAAATTTATTATAATACTCTTTCCATTGAAGATTATGATTATTCATTTCATTCAAAACATAGTCAGATATTTTAACAAATGAATAGTCAACGGCAGTCATAATACTATCATCTAAAATACGTTTACCAGTGTCCTCGTCATAAGTTGTTACTGCTGAACGATAATAAATAGTATTTGGACCATAATTTTGTAAATCTGAGCCTTCATCAGTATACATAAAATCAAGTATTCCTAAAAGAGTTTTTAAATCAGCATCATAATTATATGGTATTGCAAAACCACTTATTTTGACAGAACGGTTAGCTTCAGAAAAATGGAAAAAATTGTTTAATTTTGTTCCATCTGGAGCATTAGTGACTTGCCAATTAACAACTGGAGGAAGTGTTGCAATTAGGTTTGGTGTAAGACTATCCCCCCTACAATAGTATGCAGTAGAGTTAAAATAGTCATAAGTAGCAAACGCAGAACCTTCCTCTAACAAATTCTTGCGCCATTCACTACTCTCAACGCCACCATATCCTTTATCAAAGTCTTCAACTATTAAGCCTTCTTGGTATATTTGTTGAATTTTTTGGAAGGCTTTGTAGGTTGTTTCTTCAATTCTAGCATCATGAAGATTACCATCATTATCAAAATATAGCTTATCACATTCACTATCTAAACCACGGGCGCCAAAGAAGGCAGAAATAGCTGCTAAATCTTTTTCTCTATTAGCTATTCCACTTCTAGTAAAGAAGACATTGATAGTATTTTTATTTATTAAAAATTTTGGATTTGTCTTAACGGCTCTAAATAAAGCTACCAAATCATCTACGTTGTAACAAGCACTAGCTGATAAGAATACATCAGAACGCTTTGGATATAATGTTTTTAATTCGTCATTATACCGATAAGCTTCATCTATATAATCTCTTAGCGCAGTTGCAGTATTATAACCATTTAAAACACCTAAGCTTTCTTGAGCAGTGATAGCAGAAGAAGCTTTGGTTTCTCCAATAGTTATATCAATTGATCCAGATTGTGTACTATTAACAACTGTTAAAATTTCCCCACTCACATTAGGATAAAATTCTGTATAATAACTATCAATTATGGTATCAGTGTCAAAGCTTGTTGTATCAGAATCAAGAAGTTTTGTAACAAAATCAGCATTCAACATTAATGTCTTTTCAATATAGTTATAACCATCGAACATTGGTGTAGAGTATATTTTTCCGTCAGCTTGTTTTAGTTGTGCAGCAATGGAAGGATTTTCCTCTAAAAATTTTTTATAATTTGGCATTAAATCTAAGTAATCTGATAAAGCAATTAATTTATCATTATTTGCTAACTCACTTACTTGCTGATTGATCATTATTAAATCTACATTTCTACCATTAACACCATAGTAATTATTAGATTTCCAAAGATCTATAGAATAATCATTTGTATTAGCTATGTAGTTACCTTCATCATTAAATGTAACATTAAATTTATTTCCAATTTCCTTCCATGTTGGTAGAACATCTCCAAAATTAAGTACTGTACCATCAGGTAAATTAGCTGAATCATGTCGACGATAAGTTATACCTGTTTTGGAATCAGTTAAAATTATTGCATCAATAGTATTAGTAGTGTCGTACCATTTTGCTTGAAGTTCAATATTTTCATAATAAGGATATGTCGAATAATCAAATTCTTCATTTCCAATATACCATCCCATAAAGATATAATTATCTTTTGTAGGAGTTGGAAGTTCAATTTCTTGTCCGTTAGTGAAATAAATAGTTTCTTCGCCATCGATTGTACCACCATCTAGCTCAAGAGTTACCTTATACTTTGTTTTTTCCCATTTAGCTACTAACGTTAAATCTTTGGTAGGAATGAAGCCTTCAAACAACCATTTGGTATCATCGCAATACCAACCAATGAAGTCATAACCTATAATAGATTCTATATCCGGCTCAACAATTCCAGAGCCCTTTGTTACTATTTGACTAGGTACAACAATATCATTAAAGCCAGTTATAAATGTTATAGTAAAACTTTCTTTAGTTGATAAATCACCATTTACCAGTTCATAAATCCATTCTTCTTCGGACTTATTATATTCAGGGTGGTGTTTTAGATAAATTTCATAGGCTGAAAGGCCGTCATTACCTTTAAGGGAGTCAAGCCATTCTTCGGCAGAACCGATAAAACCTAAAGAAACAGCAATTTCATAGGCTGATTTTCCATTTTGACCAGCAACGGTACTTAGTGGTAAAAGTGTAGTCCAAGTTGTATCACCTTTATAGCGCCAATCAATTGTATCAGCTGTGACATTTAGTTCAATTTCTCTACCATTTGTCCCCTTAAGAGAAGAAAGCCATTCTTCTGCAGTCCCTACAAATCCTAGAGAGACGGCAATATCATAGGCAGATTTTCCGCTTTGGCCAACTAATTTATCAATTGGCATTAAGGTAATCCAGTCAGAATCTCCCTTGTAATGCCATAAGATAGAATCGGCATTAACGTCTAATTCGATTTCTCTACCATCTTCTCCTTTGAAATCATCTGAATCAATAACTATCTTCCAATCATCAGAAGCATTTAAACGCCATTCAATACGACCATCATTCATCCGTAATTCTAACTGATCTTGAGAACGATTTATCTCATTTTTGTCATTTATTAATTCATTACAAGACACTAAAAAGAATAATAACAAGATCAATAAGATTCCACAAACTTTTTTAATTTTCATATACTTCTCCTCGTATAATCTATTTGTATTAATTATTTAATGATGCTAACACATAAACATCTATTTTATATTCAAGCATTGTTGAATACATGTTAATATATTATGGATAACACTGTAGACTATTTATGTTTCTCCTTACAGCAAGTATTTCTTGACTGGTTAAGAAAGGTAATAGCTACAGTTTTTAATTCTATATGGTTATGAGTAGGTCACAGTACGTTAGTGACTGGTATATCAAGAACGAGGTAACGTGGATTAAAAATTGTGGATAGCACCAGTGTTAATTATGAAAGGACAAGATACTATGATTTATGTAGGTATTGACGTGGCCTCTAATAAACACGACTGTTTTATCATGAGAGATACAGGTAAAGTATTCTCTAAAAAATCAGCCAAAGCTCATGTCTCTAGCATAGATAAAATACTTCATCATAAAAGTAACATTACTGCAAGTAAATTGATTGAAATAGCCAAGGCATCTATTGGTCAATCTGAAGATTATTTAGCTTTTGAATTAAAGCACACCATTGATATGATAAGATTTTATCAATCCCAAATTGAAATTTACAATATGCAAATTGAACATAAGTTAACGCAAACTGAATATGGTTCAATTATTACATCTATTTCTGGTGTTGGTATCATTACAGGCGCAATGATTATTTCAGAAATAGGAGATATTATTAATTTTAATAATCCTCATCAATTACTAGTTTTTGCATGTTTAGATCCTAGTGTTTATGAGTCTGGTAATTTTGCATCAGCAAATAACAAACCATCTAAACGTGGTTCTAAATACTTAAGATGGGCTATTCATCAAGTTTCATCATGTATTTGAAAATGGGATAAGACATTTAAAGCTTATTATGAAAAGAAGATTCAAGAAGGAAAACATCATTATGTAGCGATTGGTCACATTGACAAAAAACTAATAAGAGTTATTTTTTCTCTCCTTAAAAATAAGACGTTTTTTATTCCACAAAATTAACCATATAAAATTTTCAAAGATCAAGATATATTACAAATCTGGTGATTATTCTATAACACCATAAACTAATTTTTAAAAATTAAAGGTGAAAGGCCCTTTTTGCGCTCCCTATAAATAATTTTATATTTTTTTCATTTTTCACTTGATTTATTTATAGTAGGCGTTTTAATATTTAATGTATAACAATATTATACCTATTGTAATAAAAGTATAGCACACTAAAATTGGAAAAAAACGGATTTCTATCGGCATTAATATATAAACTAATACCATTGTTAGATATAAGTTGAGCGATTTAATAACACAAAATTAAGCAAGAGATAATCTATAGGTGTGGAAAAATAAAGAGATTATACTTGTGTAAGCATAATCTCTTGTCAACTCATCCCATTAAAATTTTAACAAACTAGATTTGGAAAAATCCGGATATCCATTGCAAAAAATTAAATATAAAGTTATAATTTTAAAAAATTTAGAGGAGTAGCATATGAAAAAACCCAAAGTTTCGATAGCTAAAAAAGGAGCTATGTTTAATATTTTATGGTTACTGGTAGAAAACCCAGCCCGTTTAGATTATTATCGTGTTCAAGATATTAGAGAACAACTTTTAAATGAATTTGGTATCAAATTAGACTATAAGACAATTTTAGATTATTTAAATACTTTAATGGAATTAGAATTAGATATTCAAATTGGTCATGAATACAATAAAGGTTATTATGTCAAAAAAAGAATCATTGATGAAAATGAACGTAATGTTTTATTTAACGCTTTAAATAGTGAAAAAACTTTAGACATGGCAACGACTAATCACATTTATAATTTCTTGACCATTGATACGTCAATAGGACTAAAAGAAAAATATTTCAAATTAGATGAAAGATATCAAGGGAAAATTTATGCAGAGTCTGAACATTATAATCTAATTAATAACTTAAATATTTTAAATGAGGCTATTAGAAATCATCGCACAATTAGCTACGAATATTTAATTTTTAATAAGAATGGCAAGTTTAAGCCGGTTAGGGTAACTTATTATGTAATTCCTTTCGCCATAAAATATATGTATAACATGTATTATTTAATGACTTATGATAAAGTCTGGCCTTTATCTTATTGTGGAATAAAAATTAAATATATGAAAAATATTCAACTTTTAGATAAGGTTGATCAAATGCCCTATACAAAAATTGATTTAGACTATCAAATTACTTTAGGAATTATTTATGACTGGTCAATTGAATTTATTGATGAAGTCTTTGTAAATTATCAGTTAAGAAAGACCAGTAATGGTTTACTAGCTGATATTAAGGCACCTTATGATTTAATCTTTGATTTTTGTCGTAAATATTCCCCTTTTTATATAATATATGATGAAGCCATGAAAATAAGTATTAGAAGTGATTTATATGGGTTAATTGATGCCTTAGAAGATAAGGATCCACTTATTTTAAATATTAAAGGTAGTATTTGTAATTTTTATTATGACCATCCTTTAAATGCTAAAACTACCTATAGTAAATATTTGGCAAATCTTAAGTATTATATCGATAATAATATTCTTAGAACGGGTTTTAAGAAAACGGGTAATATTTATACTAATGGGAATTATACTATGACTTATAGTGTAGTAGAATTTGCTACAGCCAAATATGATTTAGTTGCCATTGATTATCAAAAGGAATTTGCTAGATTAATTCAAGCTAAAGAAGAGCTTAGTAAAATAAATGTCACTAAAAAATATTTAGTTTTGTTATACGGTGACGTTAGAGAAGATATAATTGATGAGTTAAAAACCATCTTTAATGATTACAAAATGAATTATATTCATGACCGCTTTTCCCGTTTAGCTAAGTCTTATTTTTACAATTATGATGTGTTTTTACTTTAGTTAAAAAATAAAAGCGAATTTATCTATAAAAGTGACGCTTAATAATTGTCCGATATGAATTGTTCATATCAGTAACCACATATTTTACCTTTTGACGCTCATTTAAAGG
>CALUQZ010000008.1 GCA_944323055.1 uncultured Acholeplasmatales bacterium | reverse complement strand
AGGTCTTGTTTCCAGAGCCTAGTGTGCTTTGTTATAACAAGACCTTATTTTTTAGCTGTTTATTTTTTCACAGCCCCCTTTTTTAATTTTTAATTCTTCATTGATGAAGGTATCGTTGCTCGTTGGATCTAGTTCTAGAATTTTTCTTATAGCAAGAACTAAATTTCTTTTTTGTCTAACCTCTATTTTTGGAATTAAGTATTTTTTGTAATAATTTGCTAAATCGGTTGGAGAAACGTCCTTTATAAGATTTTCAACGTCAGCGTCAATTGGGGTTCCCTTCCTATAATTATTCACTTTCTTATTGTCGCTAGCGAAGTAAAAATTTATTTTAGGAAAATTATATAGTGTTATAAAAATGTCGGTTTGCGAACCGTTTTTTTTGGCATACGCCAAAAGGCTAATAATGGCGGATGAGCACATTATAAACATCTAAATCACCCCTTTTAATATTGATCTTACATTGAAAATTCTAGCATAAAAACGATATTTTTTCAATTTTGATGAAAAACCACAGAAAATACCACAAACCCACCACATATTTTTGATTGGCTAAAAGGTACGATGTAGCCAGGAGGTGAACAGATATGAATAAAAGAGTTCTTAAACCCGACTCTGGTGAGTTTCAACCTGACGCTTATGATGCTGAAGGTAACTTAATAGTTAATTCTTGGGAGCTTTTCAAAGAAGAGGAGTTTGCTCGTGAATTATAGATAACGAAGACTAGAGATGTAAGTCTTAAGAAACAAATTTTAACTGACAGCAAGGGGCATTTGACTCCGGAAACTCAATGTCTCCGATTCACATACTGTCGGTTTTATAGAGGCAAAACTTAGGTGAATCGAGTGTTGCTGACTTTAGGCGAATAGCCACGGTTGGCATGACAACGTAAGATTTTGCAAGCTGTGGCTTACGCCTTCAAATACGAAGGAGTAACACAGTGAATATTGATGATAATATAAAGTTAGAAATAGATGCTTTTAGTGATGAAGAAGTAGAGGCACTAGATGGTAATGAGAAGTTTCATTGTAGTAACTTAACTGACGTTGAGCTTCAAACCAAGACTGATGAAAGATGTTACTATATTGAACTTAAAGATGAATATTTTAATAAAACTACGACTATTTATGTTGATAAACATGACTATTTACTATATAAGCGACCAATTTGGCGTGAATGGAAAAAGTTTCAACTTGAAAAAAGATGTCTTATTAGAGCTAAAAATGGTATAGGTTATAAGAGATGTATGGATGATTGTAGTAAATGTGAAAAACCAAAAAATGGTGAGCCTTTATTATTAGATAATCTTACTAAAGAAGATATGAAAAAACTTGAAGTTGAAAATAATATTTATAGAAATATTGCTGAAAAGTTGTTGTGGAATAAAGTTGAGGGATTAACAACTTTAGAACAGTTTGAAAAAATAAGACTCTATTTTAAAGAAAATAAAACATATGCTCAAATAGGTGAGGTTTTTGGAGTTAGTCATAAAGCTATAGAAAAAACTATAAAGAACATAATTAGTAAATTAAAAGAGTCTTTAACAAAAGAAGATTTAGATTTTATTAGGGCAAATTTAAAAAAATAATTTTTAGGGTTCCAAAATTTAAATTAGACTTCCTTTTATAAGTGTAAGAGAAACTAGACTAAACAATATTAAGTCGCGACAGTTAGTTTGGTTAGTTCTTACATGGAAGGAATGATAACCATGGTTTAAGACCAATATTTAAATTGAATAATTAGTAAATGATGGGTGGTGCCAAAACTATGACCTAATTTAAGGATGGTGATTATTATAGATATATCATTAATTACAGCTTTAGTTAGTTTAGTGGCTTCAATATCTAGTATTTTATTTGCAGTTATTAATAATAGACGAACAAATAAAAAAGACGATAAAGATGAAGGAATTTGAAGGTCAAATACTAACTGATATTGATTATATTAAAAGAGAACTAATAAATCAAAACAATAATTTAACTAAGTTAAATGACAATTTTCATGATTTAGATATAAGACTAGCTAAAGTAGAAGAAAAGATTTTAATTGAAGGAGAATAAGATAATGAATAATATTGGTCTAATTTTAATTATTTTAATAGCTTATATTATTGGTGAAATTTATAAGTTTATCTTTAAGAATAAAACAGAATATTATAAATTAATACCTATTATTGTAACTATTGTAGGAGGAACGGTAAGTTTAATAATTTATTTTACCGATAAAGCTATAATTAATGTTACAAATATGTATGAAGCTTTATTGATGGGACTTGTAGCTGGAGCTTCAGCTACAGGTACTAATCAAATAATTAAACAAATATTTAAAAAGGAGTAAATAATTAATGAATGAATTTACAGATTTAAAAAGCGGTAAGGAGTTAATCGTGCGTAAAAAAGTAGCAGGATTTGTTGAAAAGACTTTAAGAGGATTAGGTTTAATGTTAGATCATGATGAATTTAAAAAAGTGATTTATAGTGAGATTAAACCTAAAAATGATTTATATGAATTATTTAAAGATTATTATGATGCTTATTATTATCTAATTAGTAATCATAAGAGAGATTTTACAAGAGAATTACTAAATAAATTCTTTTATTTATTAAATGGTAAATTACCAGATGAAGCAATGATTATCAGATTAGTCATAAAAAATCATATTAATATTATAAGTGATAGAATAGACGATATTATAAAATTTCATTTAGAAGCTTATAAAGAGATGGTTGAAATTAAAGAATTTGATAGAACACTTATATCTTTAATGTTTTTAAATTATGGCTTATTAAAGCTAAATATGCCAACAATAAAAGTATTAAAAAGAGATTTCGAAAAGTACTTAAAATTAAGAGATAGATATTATTTAGATGGTGATAAAAGTATATTTAGTTTTATTTATGAAATAATTATTAATAATAAATATCAAGATAAAAGTTATTATGAAAATTTAAAAGTTTTAACAGTAGAAGATGTAATTAATACCTTGCGAGAAGATAAAGATTTCTTACAAAGTAAAGGTATAAAAAGTATGTTCTTATTTGGCTCGTTTGCTAAAGGAGTTAGTAGAATAGATTCAGATATTGATTTGCTTTTCACTTTTAATCAAGATAAAACAAGTATAGAGAAAGAAAATACAATCAATTTCTTAAAAGAGTATTATTTTAATAAATTTAAAAGATTTATCGATTTTAGTGAAATTAGTGATTATTTATCAGATGAATTCATTAAAGAAATTAATGTAATAAAAACAATATTTATGGAGGATAAAAATTATGAATAAAGGATTAAAACAATATAATAAATTTATAACAAAAGAAATAGGCAGCGCTAAGGCCTATATTAATTTAGCTAAAACTAGTAATAATGTGCATTTAGTTTTACCACTTGTTAAAACTAAAGGTAATGCACCGTTTGATTTAAGCTTAATTTATAACTATCAAGATAGAAATGTAAGTGGTATTTTTGGTAATGGTATTAAACTAAGTTTGTATAATAAATTAAGTGTTAGTGAAAGTAGCGCTACAATTAAAAATGCCGATGGAAGCAGTGATTCATATACCCTAGATGTAATGAATAAAGAAACAGGCCTTACTATTAAGAAAAATGCAAGTAATAATTATGAGGTTAGAGATAAATATGATAATGTAATGGTTTATGAATCTTTATCAGAATATCCAAAAACTATTAATAAAGCTAATGGGGATAAATATAATTTAGATTTTATTTCAGCTACTAAAACAATTACAAATAATTATAATGAAAAAATTAGATTTAATCAGGTAAATGGCAAAGTGACTAGTATCATTTATAGTTTAAATAATAGTGATTATATTAATATTGATTTAACATATAATGGTGATAAACTTAGTACTATTACTTATAAAGAATTTGGCAAAGAAGTAGCTAAAATATTAATTAGTTATACTGATACGTTAATTACAGTAAAAGATAATACAATTAAAGTTGGTTTAAAATGCGAAATAACAAACAATTTAGTAACTAAAATTAGTGATTTATATAATGAAACAGCTCAACTTAAATATGAAATTAGTTATTTAAGTGACTATACAACAAAAGTTTATAATTTGTTAAATAAATTAAATTCCTATGTCATATATAGAGAATCTGATAGTATGCCATTATCAGAAATAGATGATTTTGGCAATGTTATGGCATTAGAATATAATGAATTTAAACAATTAAAAGAAGCTAGTAATGGAATTAATATTAAAGATACAACTAATAATATTTTAGGAAGTACTGATGTTGGTAAATTTAGTAATAATGGTTTAACAAAAACAAATATTACAATTAATAATGAAGTTGTAAATAAACATATTACTAATGCTTATAGATTTAGTGGGACAGGCAAGCTAACTAAAAGTATCAATATTAATTCTATTGATACGGATACATATACTTTAGTAAGTATTTTGAAATTAATTAGTGGTTCTGCAACTGTTAAATTAGGTGGGCAAACTAAAGAATTAAAAGTTTCTAGTGATTATCAAATAGTAGTTGTTGGTTATAATGAAACAAGTAGTAGTAATAGTATAAATGTTGAATTTGAATTAACAAATGCTTCTTTAGAAATTGGCTTTGTAATGGTACTAAAAAAGGAATTTGGTAATTTTTATGAATATGATAATGATGGTAATGTAGAAAAGGTTATAACAGGTTCTACTTCAAATGATATTACTTACGATAGTTCAAATAAACCAAAAGAAACATTAAGTAAAGATTCAACAAATTATAAAGTTAGCTATGATAGTAATGATAATGTTAAAGAAATTAGTTCAGCTTATGGTGTTAAAATTACTAATACTTATGATTCGAACTATAAAAACAACTTAATAAAATCAATAACTAAAGATAGAAATGAAACTAAAGTTTTAGAATTAAGAAAAACATATGATAACAATGGTAAATTTGTAAAAGAAGAGTACGATGAACTTGAAAATAAAACATCATATACATATGACGAACTTGGTAAAGTTAAACAAGTAGTAGATGCTTTAGGACATATCACAAATGTTAATTATTATGATGACGGTAATTTAAAAGAAATTATTAGCGGTAATATGAAAGCTACTTATACTTATGAAAATGGTAGAATTAAAACTATTACTCTAGCCAATGGTTCAGTTTATGATTTTAACTATGATGACAAATTTAATGTTACAGAAATCAAATTAAATAATATCTCAATTTTAAATTATGAATACGATGAATTTAGTAACCTTATTAAGCAAAAATATGGTAATGAATATTATGAATTTGTTTATGATAATAATAAATTAATAACTGATATCATATATCATAAACAAAACGGAACTAAAACAACATATCATTATGAATATGATGCATGTAAGAGGGTTAAGAAAATTACATTAGATGGAACACTTCTTGAAGAATATGTTTATGATGCAAATGGTAATGTAAAAGAAGTTAAAACTAATGATTCAAATGTTTTAGGTATTTATGACGATTTAGGTAATTTAACAATTGAAACAAGAAATGTTGCTGGTAAAAATTTGACAGAAACATATGATTCAATAAGTAGATCTAAAGGTTCTCATCCAGAAATATTAGAAAATATTTATAATAATGATAGTGATATTAAGTTTGCTAAATTTAGTTATGATTCTACATATTTTAAAAACTATGATGGCATTATTCCTTATTTAAAAAATACATCAACAACTAAATATAAAGTAAATGCTTCAACTACAGATTCATATGTAGATAATTCTGGATTTATATCATTTTGGTTTAGACCAAATAGTTATAATGTTAGTTCTATATTATTTAGTTGTAAAAAAGATAATGCTAGTGATTATATAGAAGTTAAATATGATTATGGTTATTTATCATTAAGCGTGATAGATGATTCTAATGTTAGCCATAATTTAGGTAAAATAAAATATAAAGCTAATCTTAATAAATGGAATTTCTTTGCTCTTAATTTTATGAATAGATATGACGGACAAGGGTATGATGATGTTTGTGAATATAATTTATATTTAAATGCTGAAGTTTTAAAATATCAAAAGAAAAATCCTAGATTATATGTTTCAACAGGAGTTAATCCAGATTATTGTATTGGGTGGAGTGAAAGTTCAAGTTCTTATTTTAGTGGTGATATTACAGCTATTATTGTAGCTAAACATCAATATTTAAAAAGTAGTGATGTTCTAAAAATTTATCGAACTACTAAAGATTATTTAGTAGATAATGAAATAGTTGATGTCAATGGGGTAGATTTTAGTGAAAGTAGTATTTTAGAGACGACTAAATTAGATGATTTAGTACCTTTACAAAATAGTGTAACTTCATTAAAAGGAACAAGACCAATTGAATTTAAAAGAAGAAGTTTATCAGGTAAAGATAAAGACAGAACTTTTAATTTAAACAAAGAATCTAAACATTATGCTTATGTTGCTGATGGTGGAAATTTGGTTTATGATTTTAATTTAGGATCTTCATGGACTATTATGGCACGAGTATATACAGATACTAAAACAGATAAACAATATATATTTGATGTAGTTGATGATAATAATGAAGGTATTGGCTTATATAGAGGGTCTAATAATGAATTAATAATAAATGTATGTGGTTCTAATTTTGGAGTTGTTTATGGTTTGTTAAATGATAGTTTTACAACAATAGGTTTATCTTATAAAGTAGCACTAAATAGTGATTCTGTTGATAGTTATGATATAACTATAAGAGTATTTGTTAATGGTCATATTAAAGAAATAAATTTATCTAATATGAGCCGGTTAACTTTTAATAAATTATATATAGGTAAATCAGCCACATATACTAGGACTATATCAAATTTTGGGACATTTAATGATTATCATCCATTATATGGACAAATTGAAATGTTAGGTATTAAACATGCTTACTGTGAAGAAAGTACAGTAAACGAATTAGCTAATGAATTAAATGCTCTTACTAAAATTAATTTATATGATGATTTTGGTATGTTAAAGAAAAAAGAATTTATTAATAAAGATAAAGAAATATTATCTAATTCATATACCTATAAAACAAGAAGTAATACCAAATATATATCAAAACAATTAGGTAAAGAAGTAATTAAAACTAATGGTAATATTTTAACTACAAGAAATTATACTTTAGATAAGCTTGGTAATGTAACAGGCATATCAGATAGTTACTTTGGTAATAAAACATATGGTTATAATATAAATGGTTTTTTAACTAAAGTAGATGATGTGGATTATTCATATGATAATAATGGCAATATTTTAAAAGTATTTAAAACAACCACTACAACGACTAAATATTTTGAAACATATATTGGACCAAATGGAGAAGTAATTAAGAAACCTGTAATTAATAAAGAAACTAAGACAGATGTGTATAGTTCGTATACTTATGATTCAACTATTAAAGATAGGTTAGTTAAAGTAAATGATAAAACTATTACTTATGATTCTAATAATCCATTAAATCCAATTAGTTATAATGGTAATACATATGAATATGAAGGTAGACGATTAATTAAATTTAATAATGTAAAATATACTTATGATCTTGAAGGTAAAAGAATTAAGAAAGATAATAATGGTAATATTACTAATTATTACTATAGTGGTGATAGACTAATAACTGAAATAAATAATAGTTATAGATTAGATTTTATATATGATGAAAACAGCCAATTGATAGGATTTATTCACGATTCAAATAAATATCTATACATTAGAGATGTCTTACAAAACATTTTAGGTATCATTGACATTAATGGCAATGTAGTAGTAAAATATGATTGTGATGCGTTTGGTAATATTAATAGTATTATAGGTTCTAAAGCAGATTCATTAGGTAAATATAATCCATTTAGATATAAAGGATATTACTATGATGAAGAATCTAAAATGTATTACTGCAAATCTAGATACTATGTACCTGAATGGTGTAGATGGTTAAATGCAGATAGTCCATCATTTTTAGAACCAACAATTCCAAATCAAATGAACTTATTCACATATTGTTCAAATAATCCAATTATGTTAAATGATACGGATGCTAATGCACCAGAATGGCTTGGATGGTTGTTATTTGGCATTGGCTGTGCGGTTGTAGTAGCTGCGACTGTAGTTGCTACAGTTGCAACAGGAGGTATAGCTACAGTTGCTGCGGCAACAGCTGTTGGTGGTATAGCAGCAGGCGGAACAAATGCTATAATGCAAGGTGTTACAAAAGGAATTAATAATATAGATGTAGGTGAAGTTGGCCTACAAACTATTTTTGGTGCCGCATATGGCTTTACTTCAACAGTATCATCTGGAATAGGATTATATGTTGGTAGATCTTTAGTTGCTGGTACATCTTCGTTTGCAAATTCATTATATAACGATAAATCATTGAGAGATAGTTTAAGAAATGGGATTACTAGTTCGCTTTTTTCATTAGGATTACAACTTGGGAAATCTACTTTATTTAGTAAATCTCATAATGCCATTTTTGAAGCATTATTCAATACATCATTTACTATTGACGATATTGCATTTAATAGGATTTTAGTAACGGAGTTTAATGAAATTAAAGAAAAAATGAAGCAATTATTACAAGAAATATTTTAAATTAGTGGTGATTTAATTATATGAAAAATTATATATTATGGTTATGGGAAGGTCTTGTTAAACAAGACCTTCCTATTGAACAAAAGATAATAGGAACAACAACAATACTTTTATTTTTTTTAATAATTTTAGTTTTATTCATTTTTTGTTTAAAAAACATTTATAGAAGAATTGATGCACACTATAGATTTAAATCTGATTATAAATACTATATTAAAAATAAAAGGTTATAATTATGAAATATGTTTTATTTAATATTGAAAATTATATAAATAAATTAAGAAAAAATAAAGAAAAATCATGGTTTGATAAATTGATTTTAGATTGTAGTTCAAAAATATATAAATTAGATTTTAAAGATGATGATTTAGTTTTCTTTACAAGTTATATTACAAGAAATAAATTTAAATTATGTGTTAAATTTAGGTTTTATTATAAAAATAATTATTGTTATATATCTGTTTATAAGGACAGTTTAAAATATGTAATTACTAATATTTATGATGAAACTAAAATTATAACTAAAATGGTTATAGGAGAAAAAACATTAATTTATAGTAATATATTAAAAGATATAATTAAGAAAATAAAAACTAAGATAGATACAAGTGATCAAATAAACGAGTTTAATCAAGAAACTATTAAAATAAAATTAAAGAAATATGCAAAAAAAGAATTAATTCTAAATTTAAAAAACAATTATATTTCAATATTGTTTATATTATTATCTATATTTTTGTTATTGTTAAATTTTAATAATATATTAAATGTTTTTTTGATATTTTTTATAAGTTTATTTGCAGTAATTGTTTTATCTTCGTTATTTAAATATCTTTTATTATTAACTAATATAAGAAAAGATTTAAAAGAAGCAAAAATTATTAAAATTCAAAGCAATATTAATTGTTTATCTCTAGCTTCATATAAATATTTTGGTGGTATAGATATGGTAGATGAAGCCTTAATATTTATAGAAAATGATTATTTAAAACCATATTGTATAAATTTTTTTAACTTTATTCCTAAAGAGGGAACCAAAAAATTTAAATTAATGCTAGATGAATTAGAAAGTAAAACTTATGAGTTTATTTATTTAAAAAACACAAAATTAGCCATATATGTAGATATAAACCTTTTAGAAACAATTTATAAGTATAAAGATAATGTGAAATACTCACCAACATATGAATTTTTGCCAGGATTAAAAGAAGTGATTGAGATTATTGACTAATTTAAATCATATATTTATATAAAAGAATGTAGTATAAAATATTTGCAGGAAGCTTTGTAGAAACTTATATTATAGTTAATGAAAAAGTTAATTAATAGTGGAAAGCTTAAAAAGCATCCAGGTAAAGTTGGTGTCGTAGGAAAGTCACAATTATATAAAAAATTGTATGATGGGCTTAATTATGATATGTTAGATTCATTTATTTCTCAAATTACAAGCATGTTATTGAGTCCTTTATTTTAGTGGATGGTGACAACTATTATGAGGTATTTTGTACTATATATTCTTAGTATTTTATTAACTATAATATTGATAATTTTGAGTATTTTTACAGGTATAAATTCGCATTATATATTATGTACTTTTTTGGGTGTAGGAGCGTTTACATCTTTTGCTTTAATAATCGTATTTATAGATTTAAATTATACTAGGCTTTTACATAAAACAATTGGTAAAATCTCTATAAAAAAATTCAGAACATTGCTAAAGCATTTAGATCAAGAAAACAATAATTTAAATTTTATATATGAAAATCATGGCTATATACTTAAATTGTTTGATTATGAGTATAAATTTGATTTAAAACCATGTATTTTAAAAAAATCATTTCTTATTTCGTTTATAGTTAGAAATGTTAGATATGAAACTATTAGTGAGACAATGCCACTTTATAATTTATATAGAAGAACCTTAAAAGTTAAAAGATATCGAAATATAATTATATCTTTTACAAAAAACAATAAGAAAAAGGAATATTGTGTTGTTAAAGAAGGAGTGTCTAGATATACATTTTTAGCACAACTTGTCACGTTAATAAAAACAAGTAAAAAATATTATGGTTGTGGCAATTCAATATTTGAGACTATTAGAGTTGATGAATGTGATTATCGTAATTTTTAATATTAATTGAGATGAATTAAAACATTAGTATAAGATATAAAATATAATATAATTGAGTTAAGCTTAAATCAAAAGTTTAGCTCAATTTTTTAAATATTGTAATTTTAATTAATAATGTCAATAAAGTTTAGAAATAATGTCCTACAATCGCCAAAATGCAAAGTAAATTTGTAAGTCTTACTGTGCAATATAGTATAAAAACGAGAAAGAAGTGAAGCTAATGTTCATACTTTAACTGCTTAAATTTATATATTAGAGATGTCTTACAAAGTATTTTGGGTATCATTGATATAAATGGTAATGTTATGGTAAAATATGATTGTGATGCATTTGATAATATTAATAGTATTACATGTTCTAAAGCAGATGAACTTATTTGTATATTATTTATTATTTATACCAATTTATACTAATAGTTTAAATTGTCCTTTTATTCTAAGTAAAAACAAAGAATTAGCACCATCATTTGCCATAAATTTAAAAAGGTTTACTAAATATAAATTAATATATACTAGAAACGAAAAAGGTGTAAAAATACTTAATAGAATAAAGAGATTTAAATGGCTACGATTTATTTAAAATTATACTAAATGTATGAATTTAAAGACGTATGTGTGCATATTTTGGAAAAATTTGGCTAGTCATCTCGGATATTGTGAGAGAGAATCTCTAAATTTTGTTGATATTAAATTAGGAAAGGTGTTAATTATGATTATAAAGAAAAATATATATACAATTATATTTGTGACATATCTTTTTAGTTTTACAGTTATTTTTTTAACACTATTTACTTATTTTTTAGATTTTGAAAATTTTGGGAAATATACTATATATGTAATAGCTATTATTCTAACACTTTTGATTATTCCACTTTTATTAGGACTATTGCTTGGATTATTGATTAAAACTAAATATGAGTTTTCTAGTGATGCATTGTATAGAATTTATAAAGAAGAAAAACAAAAAATATTTAATTATTCAGAAATTATGCAAATATCCTATACTTTACCCTATACTGCGTTTTTCCTAAATACTTATTTTGCAACATTAAGGATTAAATATAAAACGAATGATGACATTGTAAAAGAATTAAATATTAGAATGTCAAAAAGAAAATTTAAAAAGTTGCCGATAAGATATATAAAAATATTGCCTTAAAAATTATATAATTATTCCAAGAAATATTTTAAATAAGTGGTGATTTAATAATATGAAAAAATATATATTATGGTTTTGGGAAGGTCTTGTTAGACAAGATCTTTCTGTTTACCAAAAAATAATAGGAACTACAACTATAAAAAAATAGTAAGAAAGGGTTATTAAAGATTATGAAAAATACAAATAATGATATTATTTTAGATTATTATAAAGATTTTGAAAATGATGAATTTATTAATAAACTTAAAAGTTATTTTAATTCAGATGAACTAATTAATGTTAAATATTTAAGTGACAATTATGTCAGAAATGGCTTTTTATTTCTTTATTTTTATAAAGATGTTAAAGTAGAAATTACTATTACTAAAGATGTGAAAATTAAGCTTTATGCTTCTCCATTTTATCTAAATGAAGAAAGCTATAATAATATTAAACATGAAAGAACATATTCTTTAGATGAGTGTAAAACATATAAAGATTTATTAAATGTTTTAAGAAACATAAATAAAGAAATAGATGAGTTTGTTTATAATAATAAAAAAGAATATAAGATAAGTAAAAGTTTTAAAAGTAAGATTACTAAATCATTCTTTATAATTAAATATGAAGAAATAAGCGTATTTATTTGTCTTATAGTACTTTTGATAATATTTGGATTACTATATAGATGTGAAGATGGTATATATGGGATATTAATTTTAGTGCTTTTAGCAGCAGCAACATTAGTCTTTTTATGTTTGAATATTATACATTTTATTGGTTATTTTTTAGATATTAAAAATACACAAATAATTAAGTCAAAACTTATTTGTACTAAAATAAAAACAAATAGCCAATATATAAAAATATATGTTAATTATAACAATAAAAGAATAGCTTTAGTTAATGCTGATAAAAACATATTTTCAGACTTAGGGTACTTAAATGATGGTTATGATGAGTATATTTTTGTGTTTTTAAAAAATAGTAAAATACTATTAGCTATTGAAACAGATTGATGTTTATTAGATGACTAAATGTCATCTAATTTTATTTATAATAGTTTTTCTCAAAATCTTGATGTTTTGTAGTAATAGTTAAGTAAGTTTATTAAATTTTTTCAAAAGAAATTAGGTTATTATATTGGTGAAGTATAATAAATTTTTAGATTTAATAAGTAAATGTTAATGTCAATATAAAAATGTACAATTTGGCTAATATAAGAATGTACAATTTACTTATTACTTATAGATAGTAGTAAATGTAGTATGAGTAATAAGTAACGGCCGCACATTTTACTGTTTTTGTTCCTCAGATAAAATATCTTTAAGTCTATATGATTTACCAGCTATTGTTATAATTTTAGAGTGGTGTAATAATCTATCAACAATAGCTGCTGTAGTTTTTGAATCCTGAAATATTGATTGCCAATTATTAAAAGATATATTGGTTGTTATTATAGTGCTTTTAGTTTCATAACGTCTATCAACCAATTGAAAGAATAGAGTAGAGTCTTCTTTATTAATTGGTAAATAACCTAACTCATCAATTATTAAAACCTGATATTTACAGTATTGTTTAAGTCTGTCTTCTAATCTGTTTTGTTCTTTTGCTTTAACTAGATTTTCAAATAGTTTAGACGCTTTAATAAAGTAAGTAGAAAAGTTATTCTTAATACTAGCTATTCCTAGTGCTGTTGCTAGATGAGTTTTACCAGTCCCACTATTGCCATAAAATATAATATTCTCTTTGTTATAAATAAAACTACCTGCAGCCAAGTTTCTTATTAAGGACTCATTAATAGTGGGCTGATAATTAAAATCAAAATCATCTAGAGTCTTTATGAAAGGAAAAGAAGCTACTCTGATATTTATAATATCTCTACTTTTCCTACGCTCTTCTTTTTCTAATTCTGTTATTTTAAGTAAACCTTCAATTATAGATATATTCGTATTATCTATATCTGTTAAAACCTCATTAATCAACTCATGATTAATCTTAAATTTTAAGGTATCTAAATTATTTAATAATTGTTCATATTTAGTCATTTGGTTCATTTTCTCCTGTAATTTTAGTTAATTCATTAAAGTAATTATCAACAAATTTATCTACCAGATCATCTGACAAATTTTTATAGCCAACATCATAAATGCTTTTATAATCATCTTTAGTATATGAAATATTTCTTTGACTATTTTTATCTAGTTTAGTATGAATACTTAGCAATTTAAATTCAGGTGTGGTAGAATAAATATGTATTAGGTTATCAAAACATCTGACGTAAACTATTTGGCCTATATAATAAGCAGGTACGGAATAATACTTATTATCATAAGCTATAAGTGACCTATTACTAACTATACGCTTTTCAGTTTTAATTGTATAGTAGTTCCTAATGTCTTCATTTGGTAAAGGCTTTAGGAACTTTTTTTTCTGTCACAAATTCAATAGTTGGCACTTTATTATAGTCCTTGTGATATCTTTTGTTTTCGCTTTTTGCAATTTCCTTAACTAAATCATTAAAGCCAATTAATGATTTTTCTCCATTCCATGCCATAATTTCATCATACACTCTATTTGGTTGTTCTACTTTACCCTTACGTTTAGGGACAAATGCTTTACATGCTCTTGTTTCAAAACCACAATCTTTGGCAAATTGATTAAACTTATCATTGATTTTTCCCGATGAATATTCAGTTTTAGGTTCATCCATAACTGTTTTCATATTATCTGTTCTAATAATTTTAGGTACCACTCCTAATTCTTTAAACATACTAATTAACATGTGAAACAAAACACTTTGTGATTTTGAAGTAGAAATTCTTGCTACCCTATATCTAGACTTAGATAAAATTAATACTAGTATATTAATGAAAACTATTTCACCTGTATCTAATACAATTTTAACATCTTCCTTCCAATCTAGTTGAGCTTCTTCACCATAATCTGTTTCTATAATAGTGCTTATATTAATATTATTATTTTTAAATTTTTCTTGTAGTAACTTATTATTTCTTACATAATAAGTGAATGCTGAATATGAAGCATTACCTATTTTATTGGCTTTTAACATATATTTATACAAGCTTTTTACTGTAGTAAATCTCTTTTCTTTATTATTTAAAAGTCCTAAAAGAAAGTCTAATTCTTTATCAAAAATACTAGGCTTTTTACGAGTATTACTATGTTCATCGTTTTCTCTTAACAAATACGATTTAACTGTTCGTCTGTCAACATCTATTTGTCTAGCTATTGAAGAAATATTAAGTTTTATTGTTCCACTTCTATACGCCTCTTTCAATTCATTTAAATCTTCAATCTTATTAATTTTCATAGTTATTAATTCCTTTATTTTTCTCATTTATAATTCCTCCAAATCAATTTATGTGGAATTATAATAAAATAAGAATGTACATTCAACATTAGCCGATTTGTACATTCTTATTTTAGCGCTAACAGTAAAAAGTATTACGAGAAAACATGCAGTCTACATCTATGTTAAGCCTATCATATTACTAAATGTTAAAAAGCTAAACTAATTGTAGTTTAGTTTTTTTATCAAATTATTTTAATTCAAAGCCATTCCTAAAATTATATGTAAAACAAAAGTTTTTGTAATACATTACTAAAACTTGAAATATTGTGTATTTAAATGTATAATGAAGATAAGAAAGGAATGATAACTATGAATATTATTCGCAGCGAGTACTTAGACAGGTTAATAACATTTAAAGATAAACAACTTATTAAAGTTGTTACAGGAATTAGAAGATGTGGCAAATCAACATTGTTTGAAATTTATCAAGATTATTTGATTTCTAATAATGTTACTCCTGACCAAATTATAAGTATCAATTTTGAAGATTACGATTATGAAGAATTGTTAGAGCCTAAACATCTTTATGAATATATTAAATCTAAAATAATTATTGATAAGAAGATGTATGTATTTTTAGATGAAGTCCAAAATGTTAAAGATTTCCATAAAGTTGTAGATAGCTTATTTATAAAGAAGAATATCGATTTATATATTACAGGTTCTAATGCTTATATGCTTTCCTCAGATATAGCAACATTAATATCCGGGCGTTATGTTGAAATAAAAATGTTACCACTTTCTTTTAAAGAATACGTATTGAGTACAGGCAATGAAAATGAATTACAAAGAAAATATCGTGAGTATATTGAATTTAGTTCGTTTCCATATGTATTAGAACTAAATAAAAATAAAAAGATTATAGAGGATTACCTAGATGGTTTATTAAATACAATTATATTAAAAGATGTTGTTCAAAGACATAAAATAGCAGATATTTTAATGTTTAAGAGTATTTTACGTTTTTTGTTTGATAACATTGGCAATCAACTATCTAGTAAAAAGATTGCCGACACTCTAACGTCTAATGGTAGAAAAATCGATTCTAAAACAGTTGAAAAATATATTAATGCCTTAATTGAAAGTTATGTAATCTATCAAGCTAATAGATACAATATAAAGGGTAAAGAATATTTGAAGACCCTAGAAAAGTATTATGTTGTTGACATAGGACTAAGGTATGCTTTGTTAGGGTCTAGTCCATATGATACAGGTCATATCTTAGAAAATGTTATTTATTTGGAATTAATTAGAAGAGGCTATGAAGTATATGTTGGTAAGATTAATGATTTAGAGGTTGACTTTGTTGCTATGAAAGAAAATAAAATTATATATTTTCAAGTAGCAGCAACTACAAGAGATAATCAAACATTAGCAAGAGAGTTGGCTTCATTAGAAAAGATTAGTGACCATTATCAAAAATTTATTCTAACACTAGATGATGATCCAGAAACAAATTATAATGGGATAAGAAAAATTAATGCTTTAGATTGGTTATTAGGAAAGATTCAATAACAATAAAATAAGGAATGGAGATGTTCGTATTTTTAGGTATGATGAGGATGATACTGATCTAACTTCAGTCTTGCTCTTTATTTATTCAAAAAAAAGATAATATATTTGATGTAAAATGTTTCTAGTTTGTCTTATAATGTTAATTTCATAAATAAAACCCCATAAGTCTTTCTAATTTTCCTTGGTCTAACTAATGGGATTCACTCTACTATATACTATAATATGGACTTTTTTGTGATGATAGTCATATTAATTAATATAATTTAGATACTATTTAATTTATTATTGTCCTAGCTATTTTAGAAAAAGAAGTCTTCAGTGTCATGATATGTTTTTCTAGATTGTTTTTCTAATGACTTCAAAATTCTTTCATGTTCGGAAATTACAATTTTTGATTGTTTTAAGAATGTAAAATTAATTTTTGTATTAAGTAGTTTATTAATGATGTTCTTGGAGTCATTACTATTTCTAACGCATATATACATATCAACATATACAATTAATACTTCATTATCAAAATAAAACTTAATAAACTCTATCTTTCTAGTTTTTGTATATTTTTCAAAAACTTTAACTAACCTTATTTTCTTTGGAGTATCTGCTTTTTGAACAATAGATCTGTGTTTTATATCTTTATTTAGCTTATATAGTAGTAGAGTAAAAGATAAAAGAGAAATATATTATTTAATATTTGTTTTTTTATGATAAACTTGAAATTGAAAGAGCCCATTTGTTTGAAGTCTATTTACCACAAATTTTAGGTGATAATAGTATTGACTTTTCGGATCATGATTATGAACATATAAATGCTTTAGATTTATTTTTAAATAGAGTAATAAACGAAAAATTTAGCAAAGAAACATCATTTGCTGATTATGGTAATAATTTTATTTTAGAAATAGTTAATAATAGTTGTAGTTTAAAATTAAAATTATTTAGAGATTGTTATTTAGAATTTAATAATATTACACTTGACTCAATTAAATTATTTTATGCTGATTATCACCATAATTTAATTGAATATGGTAAGGGAAGGTTTGATGATAGAAGCGATTTAGGTAAATCAATATATATGATTTGTGATGATAGAGATACTTATAGTATGGAAGAAATTGAAAAATATTTAGAAGAACTAAGACAAGATTATTTAAAAAAATCAGATGATGAGCTTTATACTTTAGCATTTACCTATTCTCATATTAAAAGGCTTTTAATTGATTTAGGTATATTTAAGAATAATAAAATTATTAGATAAAAGAAAAGGGGTAAAATTAAAATGTATGGTGTAAATGAAAGAGATTGGAAACTATTTTGTAAATTATTACCAGAATGGCAAGAAAGATATATGGCTAAATTAATAGAAGAATATAAAGAAATATTAAATAAAGAAGTTAATCCTTCTGAAAGATATTGGGAACTATATAATAAAATTAATAAAGATAAGAAGAATCCTGGAGTTCTTATTACTGATAAAAGTAGATCTAAAATGTCAAGAATATTGTTTTATATGTATAGATTAAATGTTATTAATGACAATGATATAGTTGATTTTAGTCCGCAATTAAGAGCTGAGATTACTATTAAATAAAAAGTTTATATTGTTAAAAACATGATGTTTACTGTACCTGCGCAATAAATATAGAATAAGTTATTATACTACTATATTAATTTATACTTCGTAAAAATAAAAATTATTTAAATATGCGAAGCGATATATAATATTTAGTAGATGGTAACATTGAAACCGCTAATAAACTTTGAAAAAATTTAATGCTATTTTTAAATGTAGATAAAGTAATGAATTTATTAATTATAGCAATTATTGTAAGTTTTATTTTAGTTTACGTATTGTTGCAAAATTTTTTAAAACATGAATATAGCTTTAGAGCTAATATAGTTAAAAAATGAAAAAATATAATAATTTAAAATAAGAAATGGGGTTGAACATAGTGAATTTATTTTTGCAAAAGGTTTTAAATTTAACCTGTACAGAAGAAGAATTACATAGTGTTAACCAAACAGAATTTAATTATGATAAGAATGAACTATTTAGAACTCATTATGATTTAAACTTAATATTAAAAGTAATTAATTTAAAAATAAATAATAAAATAAGCGATAGATTTATAGGTAACTGGTCATGTATATATAATTGGATTATATGTGGTGGCTTTAGTGAAGATGTAAGAGAAAAAGAATTTAATCTTATTGAGATGGTTTGTATTGAAGAAATATCTAATACTTTAGATTCTTTATCTTTTTATGATCATGATGAAAATTCATTTGGTTTAGATAGATATAAAACTTTGTTTGAATGTTATGATTATATTTACCATAATAGTAAAAAGTTTAAATTGTTTTATGTAGAAGGAAAAATTAACGATGATTCACTGCTTTTATTAATAAATGATACAGACCTTGAGTATTCTATTTTATATTTTGAAGATTTAATAAATAATGAAAATTTAAGAATAAGTTTTGAAGAACTTAGTGATATAGTAAAAAAACTAAAAGGTTATAAGAAATTATCACCGTATAGGCCTAGAGATTTTTATTGTTTTTTTGAATAATAAGGATTTTATAAATTTAATCTGATATTAGATGACTAAATGTCATCTAATTTTATTTATAATAGTTTTTCTCAAAATCTTGATGTTTTGTAGTAATAGTTAAGCAAATTTGTTAAATTTTTTCAAAAGAAATTAGGTTATTATATTGGTGAAGTATAATAAATTTTTAGATTTAATAAGTAAAAAGTATTACGAGAAAACATATAATGCTGCTAATAAATAAATAGTATTAAATAAAAAGATATTAATTTATGAACGTAAAGATATAGATAAAGATTTTGATATTGAAATTATTAATGTAGATTTTAAAAATATGTATATTGAAGATAAAGAATATGATACAGATAGTATAAATGATTTGATAAAAGCTATGACAGATGATTCATATTTATTGCTAACGCTATTTAGTGGGAGTTTTAGATTTGTTGAAAATCATCTTATTTATAATGATAAATATCTTATAAGAGTAGAAAATAAATATATATTAACAGATTATGTAAGATTTCATCTTGATGAATGTGCGGTTAAATTTGTTTTATGATTTAAAGTTTAAAACTAAATTAATTAAACACCTGAATTAGTTAAAATAGAGAAGAAAAAGATAAATACGATGAGGCATCTAGGTATTTATTAAAACAATTAGGTTCATGTATAACCATTGGTGAGTGCATTGATGTTTTACTTGAAGAAAGAAAAGAATCTGAGAATTGGTTGATTTTTATTATGGCAACTATGTATGAAAATTAATAAAAGAAATATATGAATATTTAGTAAAGCTTGGTTATAAAGAACTTACTAATTTAAAAGAAGATATAATATAGTTTATTATTTATATTTTCTTTAAAACATTTAAATAATATGCTAAAATCAATTAATGGTAGGTGGTTTAATGTTAAAATTTTTAAAAAATCCGCCGATATTAATTTTATTATTAATCTATTTATTTACAATTATATTATTTATTTTTAATATTTTAATTGTAAGTAATTATTTAATAGTATCGCGGTATGCAACATATATAATATATGCGTTAGGATTTATTTTTTTAACTTATAGTATAGCTTCTTTTTTCATATCATTTAAAGAAATAAAAGATTTTTTTATTAAGATATTAAGTAAAAATAAAATAACTAATAGATTAATAAAAGAATATGATTTCAGGACAGCTATTTTTTCTTTATGTTCTTTAACATTAAATCTTTGTTTTGTCGCTTATTATTTAGGATTTGCTATATTTACATTTTCATATTGGTTCATTGTATTAGCTATTTATTACTTTTTATTATTTTTAGCTAGAGAAATAACTTTATATAATTACCATAAGAATTCTAGTAAAAGAGATAAGATAATATCAGTATATAAATTGTGTGGTATATTGTTATTATTTTTGCCTTTATATTTAGTAGCTATGATTAGAGAAACAGTTTATAACGATAGGCATATTAGTTATATTTTTATTCATACATTAGTTATGAGTATTGTTATTTTTTATAAATTAATTATGAGCATTTATAATTATTTTAAATCTCGTAAGACTAGAGATTTAATAACGAGATCTCTTAGAAACATCAATTTGGCTGAGGCATTAATTTCTCTTTTAACACTAGAGTCATCTATGTTATATACTTATGGAGATATTAATGATTTATTTAGTGCTTATATGATAGCTTATTCTAGTTTTGTAATTGCAATTATTACGATAATACTTGGTATTAGTATGATTATAAGAGCTAAGAAAGAAAGGAAATATATGGCTTTTGAAGGTGGAATATATGAATTGGAAAGATTTTATCGAACAGGAAAAGAATAAAGATTATTTTAAAATATTAATGGATAAAGTTAATAATGCATATAATAGTACTATATGTTTTCCGCCTTATGATGCTATTTTTAGGGCTTTTGAACTTACACCACTTGATGAGGTTAAATGCGTGATATTAGGGCAAGATCCTTATCATGAAAAAGGACAGGCTAATGGGTTAGCTTTTAGTTCTAGCAGGTATCCCTTACCACCTAGTTTAAAAAATATTTATAAAGAGATGGAACAAGATTTAGGGTTAAAAGTTAAACAAGATGGAGACCTTACATATTTAGCTAAAGAAGGGGTTTTACTTTTAAATGCTTGTTTAAGTGTAGAAGAAGGTAAAGCTAATAGTCATGTTAAATTTGGTTGGAATATTTTTACTGATAATGTCATTAAACTTTTAAATACGTTAGATAAACCATTAGTGTTTATTTTGTGGGGTAATTTTGCTATTAAAAAAACAATGTATTTAAATAATAAAAAACATAAGATAATAACTAGTGTTCACCCTTCACCATTATCAGCTAATCGTGGTTTTTTTGGTTCTAAACCTTTTTCAAAAACTAATGAATATTTAATTATGAATAATATAAAACCTATTAAATGGGTTAAAGATGAGGTAGATTATGAAAATTAAAATAATAGGTGGTGGCTTAGCTGGTAGTGAAGCTGCTTATCATTTAGCTAAGTTAGGTTATGATGTCATATTATATGAAATGCGACCTAATAAAATGACTGGTGCTCATTCGACTAGCAATTTAGCGGAATTAGTATGTTCAAATTCGCTTAAAAGTAGTAGTTTAACTAATGCTTGTGGCATTTTAAAAGAAGAAATGCGTTATTTTGATTCTTTATGCTTAGAATCTGCTGATATTAATAGTGTTCCGGCTGGTCAGTCTTTAGCTGTTGATAGAGATAAATTTAGTCAATATATAACTAATAAAATAAAAGAGATATCTAATATTAAGATAATTAGTGAAGAAGTAGTAAAAATAGATCCTAATGATTTTACGATAATAGCTACTGGTCCTTTAACTAGTGATGCTTTAGGAGAAAATATTAAAGAATTATTTGGATTAAATGATTATTATTTTTATGATGCTCAGGCTCCTATTATTTATGCTGATAGTATTAATTACAATATTGCTTATTTTAAATCTCGTTATGATAAAGGGACAGCAGATTATCTCAATTGCCCGATGACAAAAGAAGAGTTTGGTAGGTTTTATGAAGAGTTAATAAAGGCGGAAGAAGTAAACACACCTGAATTTGAATTGAAAGTCTTTGAAGCTTGTATGCCAATTGAAGTTTTAGCTAAAAGAGGACCACAAACCTTAACATTTGGTCCTTTAAAACCGGTTGGTTTAAGAAAGCCTGATGGTACTAGTCCTTATGCGGTAGTTCAGTTACGACAAGATGATGTTTCTAAAACAATGTATAACATTGTAGGATTTCAAACTCATTTAAAATTTGGTGAGCAAAAAAGAGTTTTTAGTTTAATACCAGGATTAGAAAATGTTAGATTTGCTAAATATGGTAGGATGCATAAAAACACCTATATTAATGCCCCTAAAATATTAAATGCTACTTTACAAAGTAAAAAATATCCTAATATCTTTTTTGCCGGTCAGTTAAGTGGAGTTGAAGGGTATGTTGAAAGTTTTGCGACAGGAATAGTAGCAGCTATTAATTTAGATTTATTTATAAAAGGTAAAGAGTTAATTACTTTCCCTAAAGAAACTATTATTGGTGCTTTATTACATTATATTTCTTCACCACAAGATAATTTTTTACCTATGAATGCTAATTTTGGTATTTTACCTAGTGTAGATGTTAATAAAAAAGCTCGTAAAGAAGCATATAGCTTAAGAGCTATTGAAAAGATTAAAGAGGTGAAAGCCTTATATGAAAGACGAAGAAACAATTAAATCTTATTTAGAGTATTTAGCTAATGTTTTAAATTATTCAAATAACACAATTATTGCTTATCAAAATGATATAACAAATTTTAATAAATTTGTTAAAGAAGAAAAATTTGCTAAAGATTTATTAGGAATAAGAAATGATAGAGTTATAAAAGCCTATATATCTCATTTGAATAATATGGGTGAAGCTATAAATTCTGTTAATAGAAATATAGCTTCATTGCGCGGGTTTTATAATTATTTATTATCTGAAAAAATAGTAGATAAAAACTTTTTTACAGATATTTCAAGTTTAAAAAAGCCAAAAAGATTACCACAAATAATTAGAGAAAAAGAAATAGTGATGTTGTTAGATTCTTGTAATAAACAGACAACATTAGGTTTTAGGGATTATTTATTAATTGAATTTTTATATGCAACAGGTTTAAGAGTTTCTGAACTTTGTTCACTTAAAACTAGTGATATTGATTTAATTAATTTAGAAGTTAAAGTACGTGGTAAAGGAAATAAAGATCGAATTGTTTTAATATATGAAGAACTAAAAGAAGATATTAAACATTATTTAAATCTAGAAAGAATAACTTTATTAGCTAAAAGTAACGATGAAAATAATAGAAGCTTATTTTTAAATAATAAAGGTACTTCTCTTACTACAAGAGGAGTTAGAGTTATTCTTGATAAAGTAATTAAAAACTGTGGTGAAACATTTCATATTTCGCCTCATATGTTAAGGCATAGTTTTGCAACAACCTTATTAAATAATGGTGCTGATTTACGTTCTGTTCAAGAATTGTTAGGGCATGAGAACTTATCAACAACCCAAATATATACACATATTACTTATGAAAATTTAAAAAAAGAATATCAAATTGCTCACCCACGAGCTAAAAAGGAAGTAAAATAATTATTTTTGCTTTTAATATATGCTAAAATATGTTACAATTATAAAGCTTTTTGAAAGGAAATGATCTAATATATGAAAAAAATATTAGCTGCTATATTATTAGTTTTTTCAGTTACTGCTTTAGGAGCTTGTAATCAAACAACTGAACCTAGTTATGTTTTAAATGATCCTAATAGAGATACGCCTATTTATAATGAATGGGTTGGACAAGTGACATATGAAGAAACTCCTGTTGTTGTAAGAGAAGATCAAACAGCGGGTGGTTATGAAGTTTCTTTACCAACAGATATGGCATCTGCTAGTCGTTATGTTTTAACAAGTTTAGAAAATACAGTATATGCTCAAGAAAGTGATGAATTTAATGAATTATTTAATTCTTTAAATTTTACGTATTTATCTTTATATTCTATTGATTTTACTACTGTTATCAATCAAGTAGTTACTGTCAGTGAAAAAATTCAAAATGCTTTTACAGATGTTAAGGTAGTTGTTCCGACTAATCAATTAGTTACAGTAGCAAATGAAGATTTAGAAAATAAAGCATATGTAGAAGGTCAAGAAAGAGTATTACTTACATTGTTAATGCCTGTAGAAATTGATGGTTATACTGCTAGAAATGGAGAAGTAGCTGTTCACACTCTTCATACTTACGCCTTGGTTCCTGTTTATTATGAAATTTCTTACGCAACGAGTACAGATGGAGTGTTGTCATTAATTGATGGTAATAAACTTAAAACAGCTTATCAAAATATTAGAATAACTACTAGTGGTAGTCTTGTTACTGGTTTAGCAGAATAAAGGGCATTAGCCCTTTTATTTTTAAGAGGTTAGATAGATGTTACAAAATGAACGAATAACAACGCCAATTTGGAAAAAAATAATATATTTCATTTTTGTTATACTTATTTTTGCTGCTCAAATAGCTATTTATTATTTTGCTATTATGGGTAATTTTAATGGTAGTCAATCTTTATATATTATAGGAATTTGTTTATTTATTGTTGCTGCTATTTTTATTATTAATAATGATTCATCAGTAAGTTATAAAATAACTTGGATTGTTTTAATAGCTATTTTACCTTATTTTTTCACATTACTATATATAGCTAATTATAATTCTAAAATATTACCTAAAAGGAAAAGAAGAAAACTTAAAAAATTAGTAAAAGAAAATAAATATATTGTTTATAAAGAATATGAAAAAGAAGATACTTATTTAAAAAAAATATCTAAATTAATTTATAATAATTCTTATTATACTATTTGGAATAATACTAAAGTAACTTTTTTTAAAGATGCTAGTTTGAAACATCGTGATATGTTAGAAAAAATTAGAAATGCTAAGAAGTATGTCTTTTTAGAATATTTTATTTTATCTAATGGTGTTTTATTAAATGAATTAGTTAATGTTTTAGAAGATTTAGGCAATAAAGGGGTAGAAATTAAAATTATTTATGATGATATAGGCTCTAAAAGAGCTTTGTCTAATAAAACGATTAAAAGATTAGTTGGAATACCTAATATTAAAATTGCTGTATATGAACCATTAGGCTTAAATATAAATCCAGCTATAAATTATAGAGACCATAGAAAGATTTGCGTAGTAGATGGTATATATTCTTATTGTGGTGGTGACAATTTAGCTGACGAATATATTCACGCTGTTGAAAGATTTGGTTTTTGGCGTGATAATGCGGTTTTATTAGAAGGTGAGGCTACTAAATCTTTTATTGCTATGTTTATAGAAATGTGGTATACATCAACTAAAGAATCACTTAAAATATATGATTATTTAGTTGAAAGCAATATATCTAATGAAGAATCATTTGTTTTACCTTTTGCAGATGGTCCGAATATGGATACTCATACAGCTTATGAGGCTTTTAAAAGTTTAATAAATGAAGCTACTAAATCACTTTATATTTCAACACCTTATTTAATAATAGATGATGAAATGCTTAATGCTATTGCCTTGCAAGCAAAAAGTGGAGTTGATGTTCGCATATTAGTACCTAAAATACCAGATAAAAAGACAGTATTTATGATGACTAGAGCGCATTATAAAAAGCTGTTAGATAGTGGAGTTAAAATTTATGAATTTACCCCTGGTTTTAATCATGCTAAAAATATTATCGTAGATGATAAATATGCTTTTTGTGGTACTATTAATATGGATTATCGCAGTTTATTTTTACACTATGAATGTGGTGTTATTATAGGTAAAGATAAAGTAGTAGAAGTCATGCAAAAAGATTTTTTAAATGCTGTTAATATTAGTGATAATTACACGCTTGATGATTGGAATAAACGTAATATTTTTTCAAAGTTTTTTGCTTTCTTATTACGTTTATTTGCCCCGATGTTATAGGAGGAGAATTTATGTTAGATATTTTAAAAAGTATATTATTTGGAATAATAGAAGGTATTACAGAGTGGTTACCGATAAGTTCAACCGGTCATATGATCATTTTAGAATCATTATTAGATGTTAAAGATAGTTATGGACAAGCATTTTGGGATTTCTTTTTAGTAGCTATTCAATTAGGGGCTATTATAGCTGTTATTATTTGTTTTTTTAATAAACTATGGCCATTTGGTAAATCTAAAGATGTAGAAGTTAAGAAAAATACGTGGTTAATTTGGCTTAAAGTAATAATAGCTTGTTTGCCTGCTGCTATTATAGGCTTACTTTTTGATGATTGGTTGAATGAACATTTATATAATTCAATAACTGTAAGTATTACTTTAATTATTTATGGTGTATTCTTTATAGTTATTGAGATATTTAATAAAAAGAGAAGTTTTAAAATTAATGATATTAAAGATATGTCTATAAGTACAGCTTTAATTATCGGTTTTATTCAATTATTATCATTAATACCAGGAACTTCAAGAAGTGGTGTTACTATATTAGGAGCGATGTTAATTGGTTGTAATAGAACAGTATCAGCCGAATTTAGTTTCTTTTTATCAATTCCTGTTATGTTAGGTGCTAGTTTATTAAAAGGTGTTAAATTCTTTATGGATAATTCTATAACAACTGACCAAATTGTTTTCTTGTTAGTAGGAATGGTAGTAGCATTTGTTGTTAGTATGTTAGTAATTAAATTCTTAATGCGTTATATTAAGAAACATGACTTTAAAGTCTTTGGCGTTTATAGAATAGTTTTAGGTATTATTTTAATTATTTTATTTGCTACTAGTGTTATAAGTGTTTAGGAGATTTTATGTTATTTGGAAAGTATGTAAATAAGTTTTATTATAAATACTTTTGGTTCTTCTTTTTTGGCATTTTAGCTTTAATTGCTGTCGATTATTTTCAATTATTGATTCCTCAAATTTTTGGCGATTTAGTTGATGCTGTTGATGATGGCACTATATTTAGTAATAAAGATTTATTGCAAAATTCTATTGTGTGGATTGGCGCAATCGCTATTATTATGTTTACCGGTCGTTTTACATGGCGTTATTGTATCTTTGGGGTTGGGGTTAGAATTGAAGCTGATCTTAGGGATATGATGTTTGCTCACAGTGAAAATTTGAGCTATAGTTTTTATAAAAAACATAAAACAGGTGCTTTAATGGCTTTATATACTAATGATTTACAAACAATTAGAGCTTTTTTTGGCCAAGGTACTATTATGTTAATTGATTTTATCTTTTTAGGTTCTATTGCTTTAGTTAAGATGTTCCTTTTAAATTGGGTTTTAACTATTATTATTTTAATTCCTGCAGTAGGTATTGGTATAGCATCTTTCTTTTTAGGTCAAAAAATGGAAGGAAAGTTTAGCATTAGACAAAAAGCTTATGAAGATTTATCAGATTTTACACAAGAGAATTTCACCGGTATTAGTGTTATTAAAGCTTTTGTTAAAGAACAAGAAGAAACAGAAGAATTTAACAGAATTAATCAAGATAATTATGATAAAAATATGGCGTTTTTACGCTATTATATGATATTAAATGTAGCTATTACATTAATATTAAATTTAATTGTATCATTTTTATTTGCCGGTGGTGTTTATTTGATTGCCGGAACAAATATTAATTTCACTATTGGTGATTTAACAGAATATGTTTCTTATTTTAATAGTTTAACCTGGCCTATGATGGCTATCGGACAATTAATAAACTTACGTAGTCAAGCTAAAGCTAGTTTAGAAAGAGTTAGTTCTTTATTAGATGAAAAACCAGAAATTATTGATAGTGAAGTTGTTAGTAGTAGCGTTTTAGGTAAGATAACATTTAATCATTTATCTTTTACGTTTAATGATGCTACTACGCCAACATTAAAAGACATTACTTTTACGATTGAACAAGGACAAATGGTTGGTATTTTAGGTAAAACAGGGTCTGGGAAATCAACCTTAGTTGATTTATTGTTAAGGATGTATAATGTCCCTAAAAATAGTGTATTACTTGATGATGTAGATATTATGAATATTCCTTTTAAGAAAGTAAGAGATAGTATAGGTTATGTACCACAAGATAACTTTTTGTTTTCTGATACAGTAAGAAATAATATAGCTTTTGCTTTTGATAAAGAAGTAGCTGATGAAGACATTATTAAATCAGCTAGATTATCTGATGTTCATGATAATATTGTAGAATTTAGTGATGGTTATCAAACTATTTTAGGTGAACGTGGTGTCACTTTATCTGGTGGTCAAAAACAAAGAGTTAGTATTGCAAGAGCCTTACTTAAAAATCCGCCTATTATGATTTTTGATGATTCTGTTTCAGCCGTTGATACTAAAACGGAAGAAAAAATATTAAGTAATTTAAGAGAATTAAGACAAGGTAAAACTACTATAATGGTAAGTCATCGTATTTCAACTGTTAAAGATTTAGATTTAATTATTTTACTTGATGAAGGAAAAATTGTAGGTATTGGTAATAATGAATCCTTATTAAAGGATAATAAGTTATATCAAGAAATGGTTAGACTACAAGCCTTAGAAAAGGAGGTAAATAGCTAATGGTTAAAGATATAACGAGAAATTATAAAGATAAAGAGATTATTAAAAGATTGGTTTTATTTGCTAAACCATATACTAAACAATTTATTATAGGCTTTATTTTAACGATAATTTTAGTTTTAATAGATTTAGTACCACCTTTATTACAAGGACAAATTATAGGCTTTTTGCGTAATGATACGTTGAGTAATAACAATATTTTATTATATTGTTTTTTACTTATCGGTGGTTATATTTTAATAGCTTTTGTTGGTTGTTTTATTAACTATTACAATTCAATGTTATTACAAAGAATTGGTCAAAAAATATTATTTAATATTAGAACTGATATTTTTACGCATATTGAATCTTTATCAATTGCCCAAATTAATGAACAACCAGTTGGTAGATTAGTGACAAGAGTTACTTCAGATACTGCGACATTAAATGATTTTTTTAGTAATGTTTTAGTTAACTTTTTAAGGTATTTATTAACGATTGTTATGGTAACAATAATTATGTTTATTATATCTTATGAATTGACATTAATTATGTTATGTATAGTACCTGTTTTATTAATAGTTACTTTTATTTTTAGAAAGAAATCAAGAAACGCCTATAGAGAAGTTAGACAAAATGTTTCAGCTGTTAATTCATTTTTGTCTGAAAATATTTCTGGCATGAAAGTTACTCAAATTTTTAATCAAGAAGAGAAAAAATATCAAGAATTTAGAAATAAAAATGAAGCTTTAAAGAAGAGTTCTATTAAAGAAATTTTAGTATTTGGTATTTTTCAACCAACTATTTATGTCTTATATGTAGTATGTCAAATGATAGTTATTTATTTTGGTATTAATTTAATAGGTATTAATAGACTTAGACCAGAATATTTTGTTTCATACTATGGTTATATAGGTAGTTTCTTTAATCCGATTCAACAATTAGCTGAATTATTTAATCAACTTCAACAAGCTTTTGCATCAACTGAAAAGATTTTGACAATTTTAGATACTAAAAAAGTGGTTTTAGATAAAGAAGAGGCAAGAGATATTTCTCATTTTGAAGGTAAAATTGTTTTTGACCATGTTTGGTTTGCTTATAATAATGATAATTGGATATTAAAAGATGTTTCATTTACTATTATGCCTAAACAAACAGTAGCTTTTGTCGGGGCAACTGGAGCAGGAAAAACAACAATTTTAGCTTTAATTGTGCGAAATTATGATATTCAAAAAGGTCACATCTATATTGATGATATTGATATTATGGATATTAAAATTGAGTCATTAAGAAAACATATAGGTCAAATGTTACAAGATGTATTTATGTTTTCAGGTTCTATTGAATCTAATATAACTTTAAGAGATAAAAGATTTACGCGTGATGATGTTATTGATGCGGTTAAATATGTTAATGCTGATAGGTTTATTGAGCGTCTTCCGGATGCATATGATCACAAAGTATTAGAAAGAGGTTCTAATTTCTCAGCTGGAGAAAGGCAATTAATTAGTTTTGCTAGAACAGTTATTCATAAACCTAATATTATGATATTAGATGAAGCTACAGCAAATATTGACACGGAAACAGAAGTTTTAATTCAAGAAAGTTTAGAAAAAATGATGAATGTTGGTACTATGTTAATAGTAGCTCATAGACTTTCTACTATTCAACATGCCGATAAGATTATCGTCTTAAAAAAAGGGGAAATAGTAGAAGAGGGTAATCATCAAGAATTGTTAAAGAAAAAAGGTCTATATTATTCATTATATGAAATTCAATATAAGCATATGGAAAAATAGAGGATGAGTTTAAACTTGTCCTTTTATTATATAAGTAATTATTATATGATGTTAGAAAGTTTAGAATATAATGAAGCTATTAAATATTTAGAAGATAATGATTATAAATATCAAATAATAAATTTTGAGCCCTTACTAATTAAAGAATTTAAAGAAAATATGATAGACAGATGTTATTTTTGTAAAAAAGAAATGATGTCTTTAATTAAAAATAAAGCTTTAGAAGAAAAATATGAAGTTATACTAGACGGGCAAAATATAGATGATTTAAAACAATATCGTCCTGGTAGTAAAGCTATTAAAGAATTAAACATATTAAGTCCTTTAGAAGAACTATCATTTTCTAAAACTGATATAAGAACTTATAGCCAAACATTAAAAATACCAGCTTATAATAAGCCTTCTAACTCTTGTTTAGCTACACGTTTTCCTTATAATACAATATTGACAAAAGAAAAATTAGATGCTGTAGCTAAAGCAGAGGCCGTAATTAAATCTTATAATATTAAATTTTGTAGAGCTCGTGTGCATGATGATATTTTAAGAATTGAAGTAAATAAAGAAGATTTTATAAAGTTAAATAAGGAAGAATTAATAAATAAATTAAAATTATTAGGATATAATTTTATCACTTTAGATTTAGAAGGATATATAAGCTCTAAATTTGATAAATTGCTTAATTAAAGCATTTATTAAATTTTTTTCTCTTTAAGGTATAGTTAATTATAATTAGTTTATTAATCTTTATAATTTGTTTTTATTATATTTTAATATCATATTTGATTAAACTCTTATTTAGGTGTATAATACAACTACATAGGAGGTAAAGTTTATGGCAAAAAGTAAAAAGTCAAGTTCAATGCCACTTTATTTAAGCGTTGCTATTCTAGTACTTGTTGTCCTAGGAATAATTCTTTTCTTATTTTTAAATGCAACAGTTTTAAATACAGGCAATTTAGGTGACTACATAGAAGGAATATCAGATTCTGGTTTTACAGGTATGCAAGTAGTATTTGGTTATACAGAATCTACAGAAGGAGTCATTGAATTTTCAATGGAAATTTTAGGTTTTAGCTTTGTAGCTTTATTACCTTTAGTATTTGCTTTTGTAGGTGTAATACTAAATATTACTAAGTCTAAACTCATCAGTTTAATTGGCGTATTATTCTTAGTAGCCGGTGCTATTATGATGCTTTTCACATCTAATTATTTAGTATGGGGCGAATTGTTTGCTTCAGTAGCTGAATTGCTAGAGTTTAATGCAGGTATTGGTTCATATTTAGGATTAGTATGTTTTGGACTTGCCGCTTTAGTAGGACTTTATAGAACAATTTTCACAATAAAATAAGAAAAAGAGATGCCATATTTTTGGCGTCTTTTTTCTCATTTCAAAATTTATCTAAATTATACTATAATTAAGCCGTTATTTTTTAGATTTTAAGTATTTAATTAATTGTTTATTCTAGACAAAACCTCTTTTTTATTGTATCATAATGCTGAGATAATAAAGTTAAGCAAAGAAGAATGATAACAATTAATTTTATAGAGAATTTGTGGTTGGTGGAAACAAATAAATTAAGTTATCGGACAACATCTTTAAATGATAGAAGAAGTTTAATTAGACCTATCCGTAGACTGGCGTTAACAGATTTGAGAGCTAGATTTATATCTAGAACTAAGGTGGTACCGCGGAATTATTTTCGTCCTTAGATATAAATTTAGTGAATAAGGAGAATAAAATGAGAGATTTAAGTTATCAAATTTATCAAGATCTAGCTGCTTACGCTAATAAAGAAGTAACACTAAAAGGATGGGTTAGAAGTAATAGAGACCAAAAAGCCTTCGGGTTTATTATGTTAAACGATGGTACTTTTTTTGAATCAATTCAAATCGTTTATGATGAAAACACTAAAGGTCATGAAGAAGCTAGAAAAGTTAGAGCAGGTATGTCTATTGAGGTTAAAGGACAAGTGATTTTAACACCAAATAATGCACAACCTTTTGAAATTAAGGCTAGTAGTTTTGCCTTACTTGGTGGTTGTGATGACACATATCCGATACAACCAAAAAGACATACACGTGATTTTTTAAGAGAACATGCTAATTTAAGACCAAGAACTAATTTGTTTAGTGCAGTCTTTAGAGTTAGAAGTATTTGTGCTTTAGCTATTCATCATTTTTTTGAAGAAAAAAGATTTTTATATTTACATAGTCCTATCATAACAGCAAATGATGGTGAAGGTGCAGGTCAAATGTTTCAAGTTACAACACTTGATTTAGATAAATTAGATGGTAAAGAAGTAGATTATTCTAAAGATTTTTTTGGTAAACCGGCTAATTTAACCGTAACAGGTCAGCTTGAAGCTGAAGCTTTCGCTTTAGCATTTAGTAATGTTTATACATTTGGTCCGGCTTTTAGAGCAGAAAATTCCAATACTTTAAGACATGCTAGTGAATTTTGGATGATTGAACCTGAAATGGCTTTTGCTGATATCAATGATGATATGGATATCATGGAAGAATTAATTAAATATATTATTAAGTATGTTTTAGAACATGCCAAAGAAGAAATGGCTTTTTTTGATAAGTTTGTTGAAAAAGGTTTAATTTCTCGCTTGACGGATGTTTTAAATAAAGAATTTGTTAGAATAACGCATCATGATGCAATAACCTTATTGAAACAAGCTAAGGTTAAATTCGAGGAAGCCCCAGAATATGGCAAAGATTTAGGGCGTGAACACGAAAAATATTTAACAGAAACATATTTTAAAGCCCCTGTTTTTGTTAAAGATTGGCCAGAAGAAATCAAAGCTTTCTACATGCGTTTAAATGATGACAAGAAGACAGTGGCGGCTGTTGATTTGTTAGTGCCAGGCTCAGGAGAACTTTGTGGAGGTTCACAAAGAGAAGAAAGAATGGATGTTTTATTAAAGAGAATGGCTGAATTTAATATCAAACCGGAAACGATGGATTGGTATTTAGACACACGTAGATATGGTGGATGTGTTCATAGTGGTTTTGGTATGGGTTTTGAAAGATTGATTATGTATATTACCGGAGTCGAAAACATTAGGGATGTTATCCCATTCCCAAGAACACCTAAAAATCTTGAATTTTAATTGTAAATAAAGTGTAAAGTTTTACAAATTTCTTTAATAGTTCGTAACTTTATGTTAAAATCATAAAGGGTAAAATTTACTCATTGGAGGCATTATGAAGGTTGTATTAGAACATTTAACAAAGATTTTCACAAATAAGAAGCAAAAAAGCGAAGTAAGAGCTGTCGATGATTTAAATATTGAAATTCCAGATGGTAAACTTATTGGGCTTTTAGGTCCTTCTGGTTGTGGTAAATCTACAACGCTCTACATGATTGCAGGGTTGCAAGAACCAACATCAGGTCATATCTTTTTCGAGGATGCTGATGTAACAGATTTGCCACCTGAAAAAAGAGGAATTGGTATGGTATTCCAAAATTATGCATTATTCCCGCATATGACGGTTGCTAAAAATATTTTATTCCCTCTTGAAAGTGCTAGAGTGCCAAAGAAAGAAGCTGCTGTAAAAGCTTTTGAAGCAGCTAAAATAGTACAAATTGAAAACTTAATGGATCGTAAACCTAGTGAACTTTCAGGTGGACAACAACAACGTGTAGCTATCGCACGTGCACTTGTTAAAAATCCGAACGTTTTGTTACTAGATGAACCATTATCAAATCTAGATGCTAGATTACGTTTACAAACAAGAGAAGAAATTAAACGTATTCAAAGAGAAACAGGTGTAACAACAATATTCGTTACACATGACCAAGAAGAAGCAATGTCAATTTCTGATTATATTGTGGTTATGAAACTTGGAGTTATGCAACAAGTTGGTAAACCACAAGACGTATATGATGATCCAGTTAATTTATTCGTAGCTAATTTCTTAGGAACTCCACCTATTAACATTTTTAAGGGCGAAATTAAAAATGGTGGTGTTTATATCGGCGAAGAAAGAATTATGGATATTGCTTATCGTGACACAGAAGATAAGCCTAAAATTTATGAAGGTCAAAATATCTATGTTGGTATCCGTCCTGAAGGTTTCTTAGTTGATCCTAATGGTGTTTTAACTTGTCATATTGACCATTTAGAAGTAATGGGTAGAGATATTTCAATTGTTTCAAAGCATGAATTAAGTACTAAACCTACAGTTAGATCAATTGTTGATTCTTTAACTGATATGCCAAGAGAAGGTGAAATTAAATTTAATTTAAGACCTCAAAAAATGCTTTTATTTGATGCTGAAACTGAAGAGAGGCTTAAATAATGCAAGCTACAGTTAATGAATTACAAGTTGAAAAAAAATATGAAGTAGACCCAAATAAAGCACCACAAAAGCCTTTAAGTAAAAGAATAAAAAGAGCGCTAGTTAACCAAAAGGGCTATTTATATATGTTACCGGCATTAGTGTTCTTAGCTGTATTTACTATATATCCAATTTTTAATACAGTTATTATTGCGTTTAAAAATAATTATAACTCATTAACGGATTCTTATGATGGTGTTGGTTTTGCAAACTTTATTTATGTTTGTCAATTTCCATTATTCATAACATGTTTAGTTAATACATTATTGTTTGCTTTTATATCAGTACCAATTTCAACAATCTTAGCATTGTTAATATCTGTTTGGTTAAACTCAATTAAATGGTTACAAAAATTGTATCAAACAATTTTCTTCCTACCATATTTAACAAATGCTATTGCTGTTGGTGCTGTATTTATGGCAATGTTTAATGTTGTAAGTTTAACTGGTAATATTTATGACCCTGTTACTGGTGAGCAAGTTGCATCATCTATAGGTTTTATAAACACGATATTAGGATGGTTTGGTATTACTCCAATTAAATGGGTAAGTGCTGGTGCATCAGACTGGGCATCTAGAACAGTAGTTATATTATATTCTATTTGGGCGGCATTACCATTTAAGATTTTAATATTGTTCTCATCTTTGCAAAGTGTTAATAAACAATATTATGATGCGGCTAAAATTGATGGGGCATCTAAAGTTAGAACATTACTACATGTTACAATCCCTTTAATATCACCTATGTTATCATATTTAGTAGTTACTGGCTTTATAGGTGGATTTAAAGAATATACTTCTATTGTTGGTATTTTTGGTGATACTATGGGTCAGCCTGGTAATTCTGGTAGTATGAATACTATGGTCGGATTTATTTATGAAATGTTAAATGATAATAGATTAGGCTTAGCTTCTGCTGGTGCGATAATTCTATTTGCAATTATATTATTGTTCACATTAATAAATCAGATTATTAGTAAGAAGAGAGTTCATTATTAAGAGGTGATATAATGCAAGCAACGGTTAGTTCATATCAAGCAACAGTTAAGAAGACTAAAAGAAAAACGACTGCGTTACATATCACCAGTCAAACAATTTTATATATTATACTTACTATAGCAGCTATTGTTTCTATATTCCCTTTTATATTTATGCTTTTGTCATCATTGATGACAGAATCACAATATAACAACTTTAGAGAAATTGCGGATCTTTTACCATCACCTGTTGTGTGGTCAAATTATTCAGATGCTTTTTTAAGAGATGTTCAAGGCTTAAATTTTACTACAGCTTTGATTAACACTATTTTAGTAGCTTTAACATCTACTATACTTGGAATGTTAGTTACAATTTTTACGGCATTTGCATTTGCAAGGTTAGAATTTAAAGGTAAAAATTTAATTTTTACGTTATTACTTGCAACAATGATGATTCCTGGTGAATTATTTACTATCACTAACTTTGTTACAATTACAAATATGCAATTACGTAATACTTTGACAGCTTTGATATTACCATTTATGATTAGTGTTTATTATATTTATCTTTTAAGAAACAATTTTAAACAAATTCCAGATGAATTATATAAAGCTGCTAAAATTGATGGTGTATCAGATTTTAAATATCTATTTAAAGTAATGGTGCCAATTGCTAGTCCTACTTTAATATCTATTTTCTTATTAAAGATTATAGGTGTATGGAACTCATACATTTGGCCACAATTAGTTAATAAGAGTGGTGCTTATCAATTGCTATCAAATTGGATGAGTAAGAGTGGTATTCCAGCCGATGGTTCTACCTCAATGACAATTATTCCGATAAAGATGGCTGCATCAGTTATTATTACAATTCCATTATTAGTTTTATTCTTATGCTTTAGAAAATACATCATGCGTGGTGTATCAAGAAGCGGTATAAAAGGGTAATATCTAGCGTAGCTAGTTATTATATAAAAAAATAATAAAGCAAGTAAAGAAAAGAAGGAGAAAAGATGAAATATTCAAAATTATTTGCTACTACATTATTTGTAGGCGTTAGTGCACTTGCATTAACTTCATGTAATAATGATACAGCTGGCGTTATTTTCTATTCATCAGCTGGTGATAAAAACGTCCCTTTATTACAAGGTGTTGTTGACAAATTTAATGAAACATCAGAGTATAAAGTGACTATTGAAAATCCAGGTGGTGGATATGATGGTGTTAAAGAAGCTGTCATAGCTGATATTACAGCTGGTACTGTTCCTGCGATTGCATATTGTTATCCAGATCACGTTGCTGAATATTTAGAAGCAGGAGTAGTTATTGATTTAAATACTTACATCAATGACCCTGAAATCGGTTATACTGCCGATGAAATTGCTGATTTTATTCCTGGTTATTGGAATGAAGGTTGGCAAGCTTTTGGTGGTACATCATCTAGTGACCCTATGTACACAGTACCATTATCTAAATCTACAGAAGTTATGTATTATAACATAACAGCATTAGAAGCTATTGTAAAAGAAAATGTAGGCTTAACTCAAGAAATGCTAGACAATATTGATAATTGGACTTGGGATGAATTTTGGAGTGTATGCCGTGCGATAGAAAAAAGCTCATATGGTAATAAATGGGTACCTATGGGATATGATAGTGTTGATAACTGGTTTATAACATTATGTGAACAATATGGTTATGATTACACTTCAGCTACAGCACCACATTATTTATTCAATAATAGTGATACAGTTAAAATGTTAACTGAATTAAAAGCTTTATTTGAAGAAGGCTTATTCACTACTCAAGATATCTATGGTGGTTATACATCAGGATTGTTCACTGCTGAAAGAAATGTAGATAATCCTCAAGCTACAGAAGCTTGTGTATTCTCAATTGGTTCATCAGCTGGTGCTAGTCATCAAGTTCCAAAAAATGATTTATTTGAAGTAGGAGTTACTTCAATTCCTCAAGTTGAACCAGATAATAAAAAATCAATTAATCAAGGCCCATCTCTTGTATTATTTGATTTAGGTGATTCTGAAGAAGCTAATGCTAAAGAAAGAGCTGCTTGGTTATTTGTTAAAGAATTATTAGAACCTGAATTCCAAGCACAATTCTCAAGAAACTCTGGTTATTTACCAGTACGTTTAAGTGCTCAAAATGTTGCAGATTATAGCTCATGGTTAGATAGTGATGATCCAATTGCTCAAACTATTAAATATGCATTAGGCAATTTTGAATCATATTTCGTTTCACCAGCTTTCAGTGGTTCTAATAAAGCTCGTTCAGAAGTTGGTAATGCCTTAAATGCAGTATTAACAGATAATAAAACACCAGAAGAAGCACTACAAGACGCATATGACCTATGCAATTTCTAAATGTAGGAAATTGTTAATATGAGTAAAGTTATAAAAATCTTTACTAGTTTATTCTTGATGATTGTCTTCACTATAACTTTAACAAGTTGTAGTGGAGATATCACAGGAACTTTAAAATTAGATACAACAGATTTAGAAAACAAAACTTTCTTAAAAGATGGCATAGGCGAAGTAAAATTGTTACGTGCTACAGATGGTGATACTGCTAATTTTTCAGATGCTACAGCTACTATTACATTAAGATTTTTTAGTGTTGATACGCCAGAATCTACAGGCGATGTAGATAAATGGGGATTAGCTGCTTCTCAATATACAAAAGAAAAATTAGAGAATGCTACAAGCATTGTGATTGAAAGTAATTCAGCTACACCTGAAAAGGATACATATGGAAGATATTTAGGATATGTATGGTATAAATCAAGTGATGATGCTGAATACAGAAATCTATGTTTAGAATTAGTTGAAAATGGCTATTCAAAAAATACATCTAAGGCCAGTGGTAAATATTTAGAATATTTTAATAAGGCAGAAGCTGCTGCTGAAAAGAATAAATTACACATTTGGTCAGATGAAGATGATCCTTTATATTCTGGAACACCACTAGATACTGATTTAAAATATATTAACGAACATAAAGACGAACTTTACTATAAAATGGTAATGTTTGATGGCTATATATCTAGTATTGATGGTGATTATGTTACAGTTACTCAACAAATAGATGGTACAGATTATTCATTCACTGTTTATTTACATAACACATCTGCTACCTTCTTATCAGTACAAGGTAACTTAGTAAAAATTGTAGGTACTGTTCAAGAATATAATGGTGAGTACCAAGTATCTGGTATAAGATACAACTTATTAGAGGGTGAGAATTCAGCTCTTATTACTCAAGGATATTACTTAACATTTGGTTATAGTGTTAATAGTGGTAGACCTAGATATTCATTTGAAAATATACTTATTTCAAATGTAAAAGAAGAAGGAAACAATTACGTTTTTGAAGGAACTACTGCTCGTTTAAGACAAGATGAAGTTGTTAATGTAACATTTACAGTTCCTAAAACAGAAACAATTAATGTCAATGATTATATTGGTAAAAACGTAAAATGTTTTGGCTTTAATGAAAATGGCACATCTTCAGATGATTTAGAAATAAACTTTGTTGTTAGAGATTTGTCTGATATGTCCATTGCATAATTTTCAAGGAGAAAAAAATGAAAAAAATATCAAAACTATTAGTTGCTTTAGTTGCTGTAGTATTAGGTGTTTTCACTTTAGCTTCATGTTCTGACGATACAGAAAAATTTGAAGGTACAGCTAGCGATTTAATGAAGAGATTAATAATTAATGAAAATGGTACAGAAGTCGCAGGAGATTTTACTGTTCCAGGTACATTATCATATTTAGATGTCTCTGTTGATTTATCATGGTCTTCAAGTAATGAAGAAGCATTAAAGTTTAGTAAGCAAGATGATGGTTCTTATTTAGCTGATGTTACACAATTAGAAGTAAGTACAGCTGTTACATTTACTGCATCTTTAACATATAATGATGCAACAGCTACAAAGGACTTTAAAGTATTAGTATCTAGATTTATTAAACCAGAAGAAGCTTTAGAAAACTTCTATCTTACTGCTCAAGATGGAAGTTCTGTAGAATTATCTGGTTGGGTTGCTTATATGTCACCAGAATCAGAATGGCAAGGCAATAAACAACGTAATTTCTACATTCTACACGAAAGTGGTAAAGGTGGATTCTACGCATATCAAACAAAGTTAACTGCTGAATTATCTGCATCAATTAAAGTTGGTGATCCAGTAACTGTTAGCGGTGAAGTAGATACTTATAATGGTGCTCGTCAAATTGGTAGTGGCGGTTCATTAGTTGCTAATGATTCATTAGAACCAATTACTACGATTGAAAAGAAAGATGTTACTAATGATTTCATTTTAAATGATGAAGTTACTATGACATTAAATACTGCTATTTATGCAACATTATCTGGTATAGAAGTAACAAAAGTTGCTGAATTAGATTTATCAGGCTCTAAACCTTCTAGTGTTCAAACACTTATTGAAGGTGTAAGAGCAGGTCAAAAAGTTAGTTTTGTAACTACAAAGTATTTAACTCCATACGATACTGATGATACAACAGCTCAAGATATTAGTGATAAGATTAAAGCTGAAATCAAAGTAGGTGATTATGTAACTGTTAGTGGATTCTCTACTTGGTATAATGGTACATATCAATTACAAATGATTTCTACTGATGATGTAACTAAAGATGCAGGTGCTCCAAGTGTATCTGATGCTGAAAAAGCAAGTTCAGCAATTAATGAAGCTTCTCCATTAATTGCTAGTCAATATTCTAATAATGCAGAAGTAACTTTACCAGCTACCGGTACAACTTATACAGATGTTACTTTATCATATGCACTAGAAGGAGAACCAAAAACAGTTACATTAGCTAATAATAAGTTAACTGTAACTCCTGCTGAAACAAAAGAAACTGTATCTTTAACAATTACTGCTACTGCAGGTTCATTTACATATTCTAAGGCAGTTGAATTTACAACAAAGAAATTATCTGCTTGGGAAACTTATATTCAAGGTGAAGATGGAGCTCAAATCACAGGTGCAACTGGTGTAGTTTATGCTGTTGGTTGGAGCGGTGGTGATGATAATGGTACTGGTATGGCATTAGTTCAAGGTACTGAAGGTGCTTATTATGTTTACGTAAGAAACACTAATAAAGCCGCTTGGAATGCAAAATTTGTAGTTAATCATACTGTTACTATTAATGGTGAAAAAGATACATTTAATGGTAAATTTGAATTAGTATTTGATGCTGCAGATTTAGATACAGCCGTTACATTAGGTGAAGAAACTACTCCAGTTACTCCTACTGATATTACTAGTGTAGTATCAGCAGGAAAGCTAGATAATACATATCAAGGTATGTATGTAACTGTTAAAGGTGCTGTATATGATGGTAGTAAATTAGTTGTTGGAAATGGTTCTATTAATTTCTATACAGATAAATATTTCGCTACAGCTTCAGTAAATTTAGTTGCAGGTAATACGTATGACGTTACTGGCTATGTGAATTGTTTTAACAATCTTCAAATATCACCAATTTCAACTGATGGTGTTGTATTAGTTGCTGAAGGTGAACCAGAACCAGTTGAACCATTAGGTAGTGAAGTTACAGTTACTCCTAAAGCTAATGAAATTAAGCCAACAGAAACTGAAAACTGTGCATCATATTTAGGCTTAAGCGAAGATGATGTTAATATTACAGTTAATAATAATGTCGCTAATTTAGAAGAAGATAATGCTTCAGTATTAGCAATTTATTCAGGCTACATTGGTATATATTCTACTAATGGAAATGGTACTTCTATTACTTTTGATTGGGCTAATAAGAAAGTTAAATCCATAGTAATTACTTGTGCTAAGAATAAAACTGGCGGAGCTTTAACAGTTAATGGTCAAGTTCAAGAAGTAGTTTCAGCAGATAAATATGAATTTGAAATCACTTTAGACGCTGCTGATGTTGTAACTATTTCTAATATATCAGGTAAACAAGTTAGAGTTGAATCTATTAAATTTGTATTTACTGAATAATTGAGAAACAATATAATAAGGGGAGTTAGAATATTATCTAACTTCCTTTATTTTTTCAAAGGATTTATATGAAAAAAATATTTACACTTATATCATTAGTTTTAATAATATTATTATCTTCTTGTAATAATAGTTTAACAGATGAACAAATAGCTGATAATTTATTAAATAATCTAAATAAATTAGATATTCCAACTGAAGTAACGGATGATTTTATATTAGAAACTAAAGTATCTTATGATGAATATACTGTAGATATTATTTGGTCTTCAAATAATGAAGCAATAACAATTAATAATAATAAAGCTATAGTTACACAAACTGATACAACACAAGAAGTAATATTAACAGCTAATATAACTTATAATGAGGAAAATAGAAACGCTATATTTAACATTGCTGTCTTACCACTTAATACATCAATACTACCAAGTGATGTAACATATACTGGTTATTATAGTGATATGACTGGTAGTTTCAATAATTATGATGATTTCTTTACTACTTTAAATAGCATTGTAGTTGATACACATACAAACCATTTAACTTATAAAGAAGTATGGGATGTTTTAAGTGAATCAGATGCTTATGATGAAAATAATGTTGAATGTATTTATACTGGTATGTTAATAGATATAAATGCTAGAGATGGTAGTGGAAATACTGATAATGGTAGAGTTTGGAATAGAGAACATGTATGGGCTAAATCTCATGGTTTTGATGATGAAAGTTATACAGCTTATTCCGATGCTCATCATTTAAGAGCTAGTGAAAAGAATATTAATAGCAGTCGTAATAATAGTTATTTTGATGAAGTTACTAATCCTACTAATTCTGATGAATACGGCAATAAATGGACAGGTAGTGTTTTTGAACCACGTGATGAAGTTAAAGGCGATGTTGCTAGAATGTTATTTTATATGGTTACTAGATATCATGATAACACATTGACATTAACTTTAGATAATACTGGTAGTTATGGTAGTAGTCCTACTCTAGGAAAATTAGATACTTTAGTTAAATGGCATTATGAAGACCCGGTTTCTGAAACAGAAATAAAAAGAAATGAAGTTGTTTATACATATCAAGGGAATCGTAATCCTTATATTGACCATCCTGAATTTGTTTACTATTTATATGAAGATGAAAGTAAAGAATTAGGTGTAACAGAAAACAATGTTTTAGAAAAAGTAAGTCAAGAAGTTGAAGAAGACACAACAGTAAGTGAATTAATCTCTGATATTGAAGCATTAAGAGATAAAACTATTACTTTAGAAGATAAAGAATTATTAGATTCTTTAAAATCTAGATATGATGCTTTAACATATGCTGATAAAACTAAGATTACAAATTATGATTTACTATCATCTAAAATAGAAGAATATGAAGCTTTATTAGGTTATAATAACGTAGAATATGATTTAACTACTTTCCCAGGTAATGGAACAAGTTATTTAAAAAACACTACAGCTACAATTAATGGTATTTCCTTTTATGCCTCTAATCATGGTACTGGTAATGGCTTTATTTTAGGTTCTAATAATAATAATTATATTAAACCAGATGATAAATATAATGTTTCTAATTGGTCTAATTTTAGTGTTTTAGAATTTAATGTTAACAATCTAGTAAGATTAACTTTTGACATTACGGTTTTATATAAAGGTATAGATGACCTTAATTTCTTAGTATCTAGTGATGGAATTAATTATACATTATTAGATACATTAGAAATTGCTGAAGGTGATAATGTTTTCTATAGTTTTACTACACCTTATTCAGGCTATTTAGCTATCGTCATTACTGGTTCAACCCCTAGAATGGGAATGAATAACTTTATTTTAACTTATGTTGATTAGGGAGTACTTTTAGTACTCTCTTTTAGCATTTAATTATTTATGTTTAATAAAAATTATGCTATACTCGTATTAATAAAATATAGTAAAGGATGATAAAATGAAAATAAATATATACCCTATTGTATCTAAATTACATAATAAAGAAATAATTAATACCTTAACTAAGACATTTATTAATGATTTAGAAAAAGCAACTAAAGCTGATATAAATATAGTTGATATTAAAGAATTATATAATGCTGATCTATCTTTAATATTAATATTAAGTGGTGGTTCTGAACAAATATTTTTAGAAGAATTAAATAATTTAAAAGAACCTTATTATCTATTAACTTCAGGTAATAATAACTCTTTAGCTGCATCTATAGAAATATTATCATATTTAAAAGAACATCATAAGAATGGTCAAATTTTACATGGAGATATTAACTATTTAGCTGGTAAAATTAAAAGTTTAGCTTTTAAATTAACTCCTAAAAGATTAGGTGTTATTGGTAAGCCTAGTGATTGGTTAATTGCGAGTAATGTTAACTATGATGATGCTAAAAGATATTATAACATTGAATTAATAGATATAGATATTAACGAAGTAATAGCTAATTATTCTAATGCTAGTGTATATGAAGGTTTAAATGATTTAAAATTTGACCAAAAAGAATTAGATAAAGCCAAAAAATTATTAACAGTTTTAACAGATATTAAAAAGAAATATAATTTAGATGGACTAACTATTCGTTGTTTTGACTTATTAAATACAATTAAAACGACAGCTTGTCTTAGCTTAGCTCATTTAAATTCTTTAAACATTGTTGCTGCTTGTGAAGGTGACATACCTACTATGATTAGTATGTATATTTTGAACGAATTATTTAATTCTTGTGGTTTTCAAGCTAATCCAAGCAGAATAGATGTTATTAATAGTAAAATGGTTTTAGCTCATTGTACATTACCTTTAAATATGACTAAATCTTACACATTAGATACTCATTTTGAATCAGGTATTGGCGTAGCTATAAGAGGTAAATTAAAAGAAGAAAAAGTTACTATATTTAAATTATCTAATGATTTAAAACACTATTTTATTACTACAGGTACTATAATAAATAATTTAGAAGAAAATAATTTATGTAGGACCCAAATAGAAGTAAAAATTGATAGTGATATTGATTACTTTTTAACTAGACCATATGGTAATCATCATGTTATTATTTATGGAGAATATAAAAAAGAATTAGAAGATTTTTTAGCTAATATCTAAAACATCCGGGTAATTACTCGGATGTTAATGCTTATAAAGCTCTAAATAAATGATTGTAAAGAAAATATAATTATATTATAGTTATTTTATTAATATTTTATACCCTAAAAGGTATAAAAGGTGGTATTGTGAAAAATATAGCTAAAATAATTAAAGAAGAAAGGAAAAAACATAATTTAACTCAGGTTGAATTTGCTATAAGATCAGGGCTAGGATTACGGTTTGTTAGAGAATTAGAAAGAGCTAAATCTACAGCTAGAATTGATAAAGTTATGCAAGCACTTGATTTTTTTGGCTACTCACTTATAGCTGTTAAGACAGAGGAAATTAAAAAATGAGAAAAGCTTATATTTATTATGATGATATATTTTGTGGCATATTAGAGGAAAAAGATGAATATGTTTTTACGTATGATTCTAATTATAATGGTAAAGCTATTTCTTTAACTATGCCTACTACTTGTAAGATATATAAAAGTAAAGTCTTACATCCTTTTTTTGATGGTTTAATCCCAGAAGGTTATTTGTTAGAAGTTGGTGCTAAAACGTATAATATATCAATACTTGATAGAATGGGTTTATTACTAGCTTTATGTAAAGATGTTATAGGAGCTGTTAGTGTGGTGGAGGCTAATGATGAAATGCCTATGTTGTAATAAGGAATTAAAAGAAGGAGAAAAATTATAGCATAAAAATTGTATAAAGAAGTTTTTTAATAGCTTAGAATTGCCAATAATTAATAATATAGAAAGAGATATCTCGCTAAATATTAGTCATGGTAAATCAATTACAGGTGTTCAGCCTAAATTAAGTTATACTAACTATGTTAATGTAATAAGTAAAGAAACTAAATATTATAATAATGAGTTTATAATTAAATCTAATACCAACAGATTTAAAGAGATAGCTCAAGCAGAATATGTAGTTATGACATTAGCTAAAAAAGCTAAAATTAATGTATGTGATTTTGGGCTTATTAAAGATAATAATGATAATTTTATATATATAACTAAAAGATTTGATAGATTTAATGGTCATAAAATACATGTTGAAGATTTTTGTCAATTGTTAGGCTTTCCTACAGAAAATAAATATCAAGGTTCTTATGAACAATGTGTTAAAAAAGTAATTAATAAGTTTTCTAATTATAAACAATTAGATATCGTTGAATTTTATATGAGAATTATTTTTTCATATCTTACTTTAAATTCAGATATGCATTTAAAAAATTTTTCTTTGATAGAACAAGATGAAATAAAATTAAGCCCACAATATGATTTATTACCTGTTCAACTATTTGTTGATGATAATAAAGATAAAGATTTAGCCTTAACTTTAAATGGTAAAAAGAAAATTTTAAAGCGTAGAGATTTTATAATATTTTGTAATACAATTGGTGTTATTAAACCAGAAAGAATAATTGATTTATTATTAAGTTATGAAGAAGATTTTTATACAATTATTAAAGAATCAATCTTATCATCTGATTTAAAAAATCACCTTATTAGACAAATGTCAGATAGATTTATTAGATTGCGATAAACTATAAGCTAGATTTCAAGATAATACTCTAACAACATTATGGTATTTTCTTTTATTTCTAATTATTAAAAAAAGAAGTTAGACTAATTGTTAAAGTTAACTTCTATTTTAGCTAATATTTTTGCTAAATATTCTGGACTTTCTTTTAAATTATTGTTAATCCATCTTTTAATTATACAAAATAACCCTTCCATAAAGAAGACAGTATAATAATAAATAGCTGTTTCATCATTATTATAGATTTTTTTAACTCTAGGTAATAGAGTATCTTTAAATAAAACATTAAAATCTTTATCAGAACCTAAAGATATAGAATTCATAATGTAGGCTTTATATAGATTAATTTCTTTTTTTACAAAGTTAAAATAGTTTAAATAGATTAATTCTTTATAATTATCAGCCTTAAAATTTATAGTTTTAAATGACTCATTAAAGGTAGCAGTTTTTTTGTCTTTCGCATCTATTAATAGTTCAAAGGTATTATCATAATAAGCATAAAAAGTTGTACGATTGACATTAGCTATTTGACATAATTCTTTAACGTTAATTTGATTAAAGTCTTTGATACTTAATAGTTTTATTAAGGCTTCAATTAATTTATCTTTAGCTGTCATATTACACCTCAACATTTTAGTTTAGTTTTATTATAATTTAATTAGACTATTTTATCAACATAAAATAAATTATGTTGTAGTTATAGTCTTTTTTAATGTTTTGAAAATATAAGTCTTTTCAATTTTTATATTTATGTTATAATGATAAATAAGTTTAGGAAAAGAGTGATTATATGTATAATATAAGCGAAAGAGAAGACGGTAGTTTTGAAGTCAGAAAAGAAGGAAGTAAAAGAGCCACTAAAATATTTAATTCTAAGATAGAAGCTATTAAATATTGTCAAGATAAAGGATATAATTATAATTTTGTTATTAATGCAGGTAATAAAAATTATAAAGTTAATCATCATTATGCTAAAAAAATATTTATTCCTTTACTTATTGTAGTATTGTTAGTTGTGGTTATATTTGGTGTATTATATGCCTTAGAATATAATAAAGTGATTAATATAGGTATTGTTAATTATTTTAATAATATATTTATTCATAATAAGGATAATACTAATAGTAATAATGAAAATAATAATACAATTGAAGGAACTATTTATGATGATTTTGAGATTCATTTCTTAGAGTTAGGTAATGATTATACAGGTGATTCAATTTATATAAAAGCTGGTGATACAGATATTTTAATTGATGCTGGTAGCAGAAAAGATAGTGCAGTAGTTATATCTAATTATCTTGATAAATATGTGACAGATAATAAATTAGAATATGTTATTGCTACACACGGAGATCAAGACCATATTGCTGGTTTTGTAGGTAATAAGAGTAATGGAAGTTATACGGGAATATTATACAATTATCAAATTGATAATATTATTATGAATGAGAGAACTTCTAAAACAACACAAGTTTATAAAGACTTTTTAACAGCTGTTGATTATGCGGTTAGTGAAGATGCTAAATTGATGTATGCAGCTGATTGTTTTAATAATGTTAATGGGGCTTCTAGTAGTTTTATTCTCGATGAAACTAATAATATTACTTTAGATATTTTATATAATTATTACTATTTTAATGATTCTGATGATGAAAATAATTATTCTGTTTGTACAATGTTTAATTATAATGAACATCATTTTATGTTAACAGGGGATTTAGAAATTGAAGGTGAGGAGTATTTAGCAGCTTATTATGATGCATCAACACCAGAAAGAACATTGCCTCACGTTGATTTGTTTAAGGCCGGACATCATGGTTCTAGAACTAGTTCAAATGAATGTTTATTAGAATTAATTACACCTAGTATTGTGACAGTTTGTTGTTGTGCAGGTTCTACAGAATATACAAATAATTATCAAACAATTTTCCCAACCCAAGAGTTTATAGATAGGGTGGCAAAATATACAGATAGTGTGTATGTAACTAGTTATTTTGATGAAAAAGAATTAAAAACTAAGCCTTTAAATGGAACTATTATAGTTTCTTGTGATGGTACAAACACGGCAGTTAGTGCTAGTAATAATATAACTAAATTAAAAGATTCTAGTTGGTTTAATGAAACTGTTTATGTTAAAGATGGTAAGTATATTTCTAGTGGTAAAGGAAAAAATGATTTTTATACTATAGATACAATTGGAGTAGAGGCTAAAAAAAGAAGAATTTGGCCTGAATATTAAGGGGAGGAAACAATATTGTTTTCTCTTTTTTAAAATACATTTTACTTTTAAGAAAATATAAAATATGTTAAAATAGCTAACACGGAGGTACTATATGAATTATAATGATATATGGTCTTTAATTAATAGATATGATTCAATTGTTATTTTTAGACATAAAAGACCGGATTTAGATGCTTTAGGTTCACAAATAGGTTTGTCTCAAGCTATTAGTAAAAACTTTAATAATAAAGAGGTATATATAGTAGGAGATATGTCACAAAGATATAGTTTTATCGGTAAAATGGATGATGTATCTGATGATATAATAAGCTCTAGTTTAGCCATTATTTGCGATGTTTCTGTTGCTGAAATGGTAAGTGATGAAAGATATAAACAAGCTAAAGAAGTGTTAGTAATTGATCATCATAAAAATGAATGTAATATACCAAATGCTTTTGTTTATTCAGATACAACAAAAGTAGCATGTGCAGAAATAATTAGTGATATGTTATTGAACTTAAATTTAGAAATTACAGCTTATGGCGCTACAGCACTTTATGGGGGAATTGTTACTGATAGTGGTAGATTTCAATATCCTAATACAACTAAGACTACATTTTTAGTAGCAAGTTACTTATTAAGTTTTGGGGCTGATATTGATTTTATTTACGAACATCTATATGTAGAAACATTAGAACAAAGACTTATGAAAAATTATTTTTCTTCTTTATTTCAAATTACAGAAGAAGGAGTTGCATATTTAAAATCAACTAAAGAAGTTTTAGCTAAATATCCGAATGTTCCTTTTTTTGATATATCTAGAGGTATGGTTAATTTAATGGCTGGAGTAGAAGAAATAATTATTTGGTGTAATTTTACTTATGATAGTGAAAATGATAAAGTAATTGGTGAATTTAGAAGTCGTGGTGTTGAAATTGTTGATATAGCCAAAGAATTTGGGGGTGGAGGACACCCTTGTGCTTGTGGGGCTACGTTAGCTAATTACGAGGAAGCTGATTTAGTGATTGAAGCTTTTAAAAGAAGAGCTATAGAATATAAAATGAGGTTAGTTAAATGATATATGATGAAATTTTAAATAAAATTAGAGAATATAACACAATCATTATTCATGGTCATATTAGACCTGATGGTGATTGTTTAGGTTCACAATTAGGTTTAAGACAATCTTTGAGATTAACTTTTCCGGAAAAAGAAATATATGCAGTAGGAGAAATGGCTAATTATGTTAAATTTTTAGGCGAAGTTGATGTGATTGCCGATGAAAAATATGAAAGTGCGTTAGCTATTTGTGTTGATTGTGGTAATAGTGAAAGATTAAGTGATCAAAGATTTAAAACGGCTAAAGAAGTTATTAAAATTGACCATCATATCCCAGTTGATAATTATGGTGATATTGAATGGGTATGTGAAGAAAAACCAGCTTGTGCACAAATGATATTTGAGTTTATTGAAGCTTGTAGTTTAAAAATGGATTTAGTAGCTGCTACAGCTATTTATACAGGTATTGTTACAGATACTGGTCGTTTTAGATTTGATTCAGTTGAACCAGCTACCTTTAGAGTAGCGGCTAAATTATTAGAATTAGGAGTTAATGTAGCTAAAATAGATAATGAGTTAAGTATTGAATCATTAGATGTTTTGAAATTTAAAGGATACATATTATCTAATTTTAAATTGACAGATACAGGTTTTGCCTATGTGACAGTTACTAAGGAAGTTGTAGAAGAATATCATATTTCTTATGAAGACGCAGCTAACCAAGTTAATTTAATATCTAACATTCCTAATTACCCAGTTTGGGCTTTAATAATTGAATATCCGACTGAAATAAGAGTTAGGTTGCGTTCTAGAGGCCCAGATATCGATAAATTAGCTAATTTATATGCTGGTGGTGGACATGCTAAAGCTAGTGGTTGTAAACTTCTAAATTGGTCACAATTAACAAATTTTATAAATGATGCTGATAATGTTGTTAAGGAATACAAAGAAAGCATTTAAATATGAAAAAATATTGTTTTTTGTTTTAAAAATAGAAAAAAATACTTGCAATTAAAACTAAATTCAAGTAGAATATAGCTCGGACACAAAAGTGTCTAAAAATATCTTTTTCAAATTAACATCCCAAAGCCCCGCAAGGGGCACCCTAGGACTATAGCCAAGCGGTAAGGCAAGGGACTTTGACTCCCTCACGCACTGGTTCGAATCCAGTTAGTCCTGCCATCATTGAAAGTTAAGACCTTCGAAAGACGGTCTTTTTTTGTTTCTAATTTACAATAAAACTATTTTATACTGCGACATTAAATAAGCTCTCAATTGTACATTTTTATATTGACATTAACAGTCTAAAGCCGTGTAATTTAATGTGAGGAAGTTTTGCCATATCGCTATGAGCTTTACAAATACGACTTATTTTTTGTTCGTTTATTGGCTTATCGCCAAAGAAAAAGAACCAGTCTTTTTTAAAGTCTTTAATTATTTTTTTAGTAAGTTCTATAAAATCTTCAAGTTGTTTCTAGTGAAGTCATCTAAAGCAAATATGCGGTTGCTGTTTTCTGTTTTTAAGCTTGTGAATTGTCCTACACAATCTATTACTTGCCATTGCCTATAGATGTGTATCTTACCATCAAATTTATAATCATTAAAGCATAAAGCCATTAGTTCACTTATTCTTAATCCTGTATAATAAAGTAAGCAAAAAAGTAATTTATAATTTTGGCTCATATAATCATTTTCAAAAGTCTTAATAAATTTATTAAACTCGTAATCTGTATATATCATTTGTTTACTTTCATTTTTCTTTATTGAGTAATCTTTAAATGGTTCTCGTAATACCACTATTAATTTGCTAGTCAATATGGTGTTTTTAAACCATTAATTGCAAAAGGTTATACTGCGTTTGAAGCTAGAGTTATGGCTAAAGAATTTATAGATGATTATCAAGAATATTCTAACTATGATGATAATTACGGTGACAATTTAGAGAATGATTATGAAGGTTTATTAAATGAACCACAAGGCGCTTATGATAAAGCTATTGTTGAAGATATAGAAAAAAATTATAAATTCATTACTGAAGCATACACTTCTGGAGAAAGACATTATTTCGAACGTAAAATAATTAATCTTTTTAAAAGAACCATTAGTGAATTGGCTGATAAAGATAGTAAAGAAATTAGAAAAAAAGTAAAAGAAGAAGTTATTGAACGAGCAGAAGATAAACTAATGTTAGATAAAAATGAAGTAGTTAAGAGGATATTATTAAAAGTTATAAAAATATAAATATAGTAAGTTGGTTTAAAATATAATAAATACCATAGTTTTATTAATAGTAATATTATTAGTGCTATTAATCGTATATTCATGGTTTAAATTGAGCGTGCCAGTTCAAATAAAATAAAAAAAGAAAGATTGAGGTGTGAAAAAACTCCTTATGACTTCATGGACAGACAAGCTAACCACACTTTAGCTTGTTATATTTTAAATAAAAAAGAGAACTAGATTAAACTAGTTCAAATGTAATTCTTTTTTAATAGCATCCTGTAATAATTGAGAAAAATTAATATTGTATTCTAATGCTTTAGCATTTAGCCAAGCTGGTAATGTTACAGTTCTATTTACTGATTTATTAATGTTTGCTTTTCTTAACGAAGGCATATAAACATCAATTAAGGTTATTTTTTCACCTTTATTTAATTTAATGTCTTGTAATTTAGTAGGTTTTGGGATTACTTCATTATCCTCTTCAATACCTAACATAGTTATGCCTAAAAGCTCTCTAGCTGATAAAAAAGCATCATTTTCATCAGTGCCAGAAGTAGCAACGCCTAAATCTGGAAACACTATACTAATTTCATTATCATCATAATTAAAAATTGCAGGATAAATATAACGTTCTTTTAAATTCATAAATTAACAACCTCGCTTTATTGTTTAAGAGATAACAATCAAGAAAACTTAATTCCTGATTGTACCTCGATACTTTTAAGAGTTTTTCTAGGGATATCCTTATCTGGATGCTTTACTGTAACACGTCCTTTTTTAATAGGATGTTTGAACTGGTGGTGAGATCCAACACAATTGACCTCATACCATCCATCATCTTCTAAAGCTTTGATAATCTCTCTAGAAGTAAAACTTTTCAATGTATCACCTCTTAACAATTGCATTATAACAAATATAAAAATATTTGTCAATTATAGAAAGGATAGTATATGAAAAGAACAACATTAATAAAATTGCTAGAAACCTCTGGAGAAAATACTAAAAAAATAGTTTTAGATTTCTTTAAAAATACAGATGTTAAAGGTTATCAAGAATTAATAAGAGATTTGCAAGAAGCAATTAATATAAAAATCGCAAATGAAAAGGAGTCAACTATAGTTTTTTTATTTTTGCATTAAAACTATTCTTGTACGCGACAATAAACAAGTGTGAAATCTTTTTGCCAAACTATTTTTTATTTGATATGATTATAACCGTTATTATAAAATGCTATAATACTTATATTGAGGTGATAAAAATAAATGAAAAGTGGAAGAATTATTGTAATTACTGGCGCACCAGGAACAGGAAAAACCACAACATCAGCTATTGTTGCCAAAGAATCCACTATGGAAAAATCTGTGCATATGCACACGGA
>CALUQZ010000007.1 GCA_944323055.1 uncultured Acholeplasmatales bacterium | reverse complement strand
AGTTAAGCACTTTAACGCCGATGGTAGTACTATGTGCAAGAGTAGGAAGCTGCCAGGCTGTCTCTTTTAATTTTATAAATTTGTTGGAGATTTAGCTCAGTTGGGAGAGCATCTGCCTTACAAGCAGAGGGTCGGCGGTTCGAGCCCGTCAATCTCCACCATTTAAATGCCGAAATAGCGCAACTGGTAGAGCAACTGACTTGTAATCAGTAGGTTGAGGGTTCGATTCCTTTTTTCGGCACCATTTATTGTCCCGTTAGCTCAGTTGGTAGAGCACTTGACTTTTAATCAAGGGGTCACAGATTCGAGTTCTGTACGGGACACCATTTTAAATGTGATGCCCTGGTGGTGGAATAGGTAGACACGTGGGACTTAAAATCCCATGGCCGATGAGGCCGTGCCGGTTCAAGTCCGGCCCGGGGTACCATTTTTTTATATATGGGGCTATAGCTCAGCTGGGAGAGCGCCTGTTTTGCAAGCAGGAGGTCAACGGTTCGATCCCGTTTAGCTCCACCAACTTTAAAATTAATACTCGGTGAGATTATGGCGGTGTGGCTCAGTTGGCTAGAGCGAGCGGTTCATACCCGCTAGGTCGGGGGTTCGAATCCCTCCGCCGCTACCACTAAAAGGACCCGTAGCTCAGTTGGTTAGAGCCACCGGCTCATAACCGGTCGGTCGCAGGTTCGAGTCCTGCCGGGTCCACCATTAACTTAATATATTTATCGCAATACGGAGAAATACCCAAGCCCGGTTGAAGGGATCGGTCTTGAAAACCGACAGGGGATGAAAGTCCCGCGGGGGTTCGAATCCCTCTTTCTCCGCCATATCGCGGGATAGAGCAGTCTGGTAGCTCGTCGGGCTCATAACCCGGAGGTCGTAGGTTCAAATCCTTCTCCCGCAACCAAATGGTTCAGTAGTGTAGTTGGTTAACATGTCAGTCTGTCACACTGGAGATCGCGGGTTCGAGTCCCGTCTGAACCGCCATCTTGCCTCGGTAGCTCAGTTGGTAGAGCACAGGACTGAAAATCCTGGTGTCGGCAGTTCAATCCTGCCCTGAGGCACCATTTTTGTAAATTGATGATTTTGGCGTCATTTAAGCATTTATTTGAATGTTTGAATGACGTTTTTTTATGGTACTTTAAAATCTAGGGAGTAGGGCGTGAGAACAAACTATAAAATCTGTGGAGTATAAAACTCTAAACAAATTGGAGTATGTATCAGCTCTAAACGAACTGGAGTACCAACTATAATAACAAAGGAGTGTTGAAAAAACACTCCTTTTTACGTGTGCCGGGCATGGCATTAATCTAGTAGGTGAAAGTCCTATACCATGGGTATTTACCGCCAAGTGTAGTGAACCCCAAGCTGTTAATAGTAATGTTAAGGGTGAAGGAAGGGGCTAACAAAATCTTCGAGCTTACGAACAGAAACTTGATATTAGGCTAAATGGTGGATAAGGTTGCAAAACAAACTGAAGTCCTAAAGGTAAACGTAAAACCAAGACAGTAAATCAAGAAGTTGTGAAGAATAAAGAGATTAATATCTTACCCCGGGAGGTCCTCTAAAACGATAAATTGTTAATGTCAATATAAAAATAAATAATATAATTTTATTTTTTTAGGGACAAAATACTAATTATTTTTATCTTATATATAGAAGGTGAAAATTATGAAACAGACTACAGTGCTTCATTAAATTATACCATCATTTAATGATGATATATAAGTTATGTTGTACTCATAACTATAAAAACACTTATGGAAAGGAGTTAGTATAATTAAAAGTACAATTTAATTATACTAGGTAATTTTATGAAAAACAGTACTTATATTTTAAAAAGGTTTCTATTATTAATATGTGTTTTTGCATGTTTTTTATTATTTAGTTGTAGTAATACAACTAGATATGATTCTAATTCCTTTGAATTTAGAATAAATGGCGAAACTATTGAATGGCGTGAAGATTCAAATTCAAATTGGAAAGTTGTTTCTTCTATATCTAAGGATGATTTAAATGGAAAATCAGCTTATGAATTAGCTAAAGACTTAGGTTATGAAGGAACTTTAGAGGAATGGTTAACTTCTTTAAAAGGAACAGATGGTAGAGAAATAGAGTTTAACGTCACAGTAGATAATCTATTATGGCGGTATAAAGGCGAAGAAGATTGGCAAGTCTTACTAGATTTAAATACGCTAGTAGGAGCTGATGGTTTAGACGGAAAATCAGCTTATGAATTAGCTAAAGACTTAGGTTATGAAGGAACTTTAGAGGAATGGTTAACTTCTTTAAAAGGAACAGATGGTAGAGAAATAGAGTTTAACGTCACAGTAGATAATCTATTATGGCGGTATAAAGGCGAAGAAGATTGGCAAGTCTTACTAGATTTAAATACGCTAGTAGGAGCTGATGGTTTAGACGGAAAATCAGCTTATGAATTAGCTAAAGACTTAGGTTATGAAGGAACTTTAGAGGAATGGTTAACTTCTTTAAAAGGAACAGATGGTAGAGAAATAGAGTTTAACGTCACAGTAGATAATCTATTATGGCGGTATAAAGGCGAAGAAGATTGGCAAGTCTTACTAGATTTAAATACGCTAGTAGGAGCTGATGGTTTAGACGGAAAATCAGCTTATGAAATCTATTTAGAAACACATCCTGAATACAATAAAAGTGAGAGTGAGTGGATAGAGGATTTAATTTCTGGGAAACTAGAAGTTGATAGTGTTTCTAATGTCATTGAATATATTCCAACTAATTATATAAGAGTATGTAAGGGGGAAACTATAACTCTACCAGAAAAAGTTATAGTTTATTTAAAAGATGGTTCATATGAATATGTTGATGTTGAATGGCTTGATAATGGCATAAATAGTAATTACTTAGGATTAAAAGAGGTTACCGGCTACACTGAAAAATATAACGCACAGGTTATGTGTGAAGTAAGGGTAGATAGTTATGTTTCATCATCATTATATATTGATGGTTATGTTAATGGTAAACTACAATCTGATCCTATTATTGTAACAATATATAATGATAATTATATAAAAACTGTTGAAGTTGATAACGAAGGATACTATCGTTTTGATAATTTAGACGAAGGCTCATTCTTTGTTAAAATAGATGCGGTTGGATATTATACAAGTGATATAAAAAAGGTTGATATAGCCTCACCTTCATTAGATGAAAATAGTATTTATAACAATGTAAAACACGTAAATTTTGATATTGTTTCTATTAGAGAAGATGGTTATTATTATGCTTGGGTTAAGGATGAAAATAATACAACTGAAACCAGTGCTTATATTAATACTCCAACAGATGTATCTTTTATAGAAGACAATAAGATTATTAGTGATATCGGTTATGCTTCCTTATTAAGAGAAAAGTATAATGTAGTTTTAGTTAATGATGGTCAATATTGGTCAAATGAAACAGTAGCTAGATTTTATGAATTATATAATAGTCTACCTATTTCAGTAGTTGAAGATTTATCATCCGTTTGGACATTAGTAAATTATAATATTAATAATGATATACTTTATGAAGAAAAAGATGGTATTTATTATGTAACGGTTTCTAGTAAAGCTATTGAAAATGTAACACCTAGAGCGGCTTTAGTTGATGGAGAAGTAGGTAGATATTTTTCAAATCGTTTTTATAATGCTATTATTCGTTTTGTAACAGATGGTGGTAAAAACGCTGAGAAGTGTGAAACTATTTTAAAAACTAATTTCTTATGTTCTTTCAATGTACCAGATTATAAACAATTAACAGCTGGTATTACAGATGAAGATGAAACCCAATTTATGGAATTCTTACCAGAGGAAAAACTTCTAATTTTAACTATGTTTGAGGAAATGCCTGAAGGTATGCACAAATTACCAGAATTAAAATATTTAGTTAGAAGAAAAACTGGTCAATCTCATCCAATTTATCCAGATGCAGCTGCAGTTACTTGGACACATGCTGCTGAACCATATATTGAATTTATGGATGTGACATTTAATTCAACTCAAGGTTATTATGATACTAAACGTTTAATTATTCATGAAAAGATGCATATTTTCTATGAATATCATTTTAGTGATGCATTAAAAGAAGAGTGGCAGGAAATTGGTGGTTGGTATGAAAATCCAAATGATACCGATGGTTGGTCAACAACAAAACAAGCAGAGTTTGTTAGTGCTTATGGTCATGCCCATAATCCTGATGAAGATATGGCTGAATCAGCTGCTACGTATATAATTAATCCTAACCTATTAAAATCACGTTCTATCAATAAATATAATTTCATTAAAAATTATATAATGAATGGTACAATTTACTTAACTCAAATTAGAGAAGACTTGACCTTTGAGGTATATAATTTGAATCCGGACTATATTTATCCTGGCCAAATAGAAAGTATTTCAATTAAAGTAAATGGTGGTGTTTTTGAAGATAAACAGGTTAATTTTACTATTAGATTGTTTGATAATGGTGAATTTTCTGGTGCAAGTGGTGCTTATTTTAGAATTGCCCCGGCTGCTAATGGTATTTCTCAATCTTATGATGTGCAATTAAGTGCTGATTCTAATGATGATTCATTATTACAGGGCAGTATTACTATCTCTAAATATAGTTATGCGGGTTATTGGTATACAGATCAAATTGTCATTTATGATACAGTTGGTAATGAAAGATACGAGTCTAATAGTGATTATTCTTTTAAATTGTATATTGATAATCCACTAAGTGACATTGAAAGCCCAGAATTAGCAAGAGGTAGTCTAAAATTATCCTTAGAAAATGCCAATTTAAGTGAACATCCAGAAGCTAAAAACCTAATTGTTGAATTTGCTTACCAGGAAAATATTAAGTTAGATACAGCTTTAGTAAGACTTTATTGTCAAGATTCAACAATTTCAACTTCAATTGATATCTATGCAGATGTTGATGAAATTGATCATGAAAACCAAATAGTACGAATGAAGATATTTATTCCAGAACATTATTGTTCAGGTACTTACGAAATTTCAGAAATTTCTTTAACGGATATAGCCAGAAATAATAATTTTTATCATGTTGATTATGGTACGTTAGTTGATGAAAATAACACCATTGAAATTATTAATAGTAATCCAGATGTTACAGGGCCAGTTCTAGATGAAAATGATATCAAAGTCTCAGCTGTACCATCTAATCCAACTGCTCCTAATGGTGAAACATTTGTTACATTAAAGTTAAAGATGAAAGATGATATTTCAGGTGTTAAAATTGGATACATTAAATTTATTGATCCGCAGGGTTTAATCCATGGGTATTGGTTATATTTGCCAGATAGTTTAATTGGTGATCAATATTACTTTAATGGTGATCCAACAGAAGAAAAAGAATATACGTTTAATATCACCTTGCCAAAGGGTAGTGCACCTGGTACTTGGGGTATCTATGAAATATCAATTACAGATTATGCTTTAAATTCTTCTGTCTATAATTTTACAGAAATTATTCATTTTGAAATCAGTAATTAATAATTAAAAACAAAATAACTCTAAGGTTGACTTTTTCAGCCTTGGAGTTATTTTCTTTTTAAAAGCTTTAAATTTATTTTTATTTAATTAAGAAGTCTTCAAATAGTTTTATTGTTTTTCTAAATATGATATAATTTTCATAAAGGTTGGTGTTTATTATGTGGTGGGAATATATTCAACAATTCTTTAATGAAAATGAATGGTTAAAGATAGTTTTAAATACTTATTTTATTTTTATCTTAGTTTTGTTAATTGTTTATTTAATAGCTCATAGTAGAAGAGCTTTCTATTTAGTAATTGTAATAGGTGTAATTTGTGGCATTTATTACTTATCTAAATTCTTAGATTTAGGTATTAGTGAAGAGCTTTACCGAGGAGCTTTATTTATTAGTATTATATTTGCTGTGTTCTTTTTAGCACCAGATTTAAGAAATATTATTAACTATAAGCAAGATCTTAAGGTTGGCTTTATATCTTCTAGTGATAATACTAGAAATCAAATAGCTGATGCAGCTATGTATTTATCTAGTAAAAAGATAGGAGCTTTAATTACTCTTGAAAGACATAATTCCTTAGATCAATATGCTGAAAAAGCTATTCAATTAAATGCTGATGTATCTAAAGAATTATTAATTAATATCTTTATTCCAAATACTCCTTTACATGATGGAGCTGTTATCATTAGAGGAAATAAAATAAGATGTGCAGGAGCTTATTATGTTTTAACTCAACATAATGAGATCGATAAGACAACTGGTTCAAGACACCGGGCAGCATTAGGTATTTCAGAAGTAACTGATTCCTTATCTATTATTTGTTCAGAAGAAACCGGGCATATTTCTTTAGCTACTGAAGGTTTTTTAATTAAAATAAATGATAGAGATAAATTAATTAGTTATATTGATATGTTTATGGATAAAAAGTAGGTGTTATTATGAAAATATTAATTAAAATATTAAAATGTATTTTTAATCCTTTATATATGATTGTTACGGCAAATGAAGAAAATAAACCAATATTTAAAAATTTAAAAAAGAACGATATATTTTTGTTTATTATTGCCATTATTATAACTGCTATCATTATCTTAATTTGTTATCATAAAATTATCTTTGGAGTTTAATATTATGCTAAATGTAAGTCCCTTAATACCTTTAATATTAGGACTTTTTTTAGCTATTGTAGTAGTTAGGGATAGCATAACTAGAAAAGTCTTTTTAAAATATAGAATGATAATATCATTTGTTATTATTTTTGTTTTTGCTTTATTATCTTTATTTTATGAATCATTAACTAGTACTGAAAATAACTTATTAGTATTTAATTATGCTATGTTATTTTCAACAGTTTTAATAGCTATTTTAATCTTATTTAATGGTTTATATAATATAGCTAATAATGAATTAAATAATAAAATATTGACAGCTTTTGATAATACTATATATTATCTATATATAAACAAAAAAGGTAAAATTTTAGCCATTTCTAATGAATTAAAGGAAACCTTTAATATAGATAAAGATGTTATATATATAAATGATATTTTAAATAATTATATAACAATTAAATCTATAAATAATGAGGATGTATCTAACGCAGATTTTGTTTATTATTTAAGTCAAAAAAATCAAACGAGCATAAACAATAAATTAGATATTAGATATTATTTAAATGATGGAACTATTAAAGAAATTTGTTTAATTGAACAAATATTATATAAGGATAAAAGATATATTGGTAGAATTTTTGTTGGACAAAATAGTAAAAATAATATTTTACCTCAAGAAGTAGAAGATGAAGTTGTAACTAATAGATTAGAGGCTTTATTAAATACTAAATTATCAGGTTTAATGTTACATGATTTAAATAATGACAATTTGTGGGTTAACGATTATTTAATAGATAAATTAAATTTAGAACGTAATAATATGACATATAGCGATTATAAAAGACTAATAGATAAAGATGATTATAATGCTTTTGTTAATTATTTAAATGAATTAGAATCTAATGAATATGAATTTATTTACCGAATCTCTAATGGAAAAAAGAAAGTATATGTTAAAGAAGTAGGAAAATATATTTTAGATGGTCATAAAAAAGTAGAGGCTTTATCTTATGTTTTAATTAATGATAATCGTAACTTTATGAAGACTAATACTATTTTAGATAATTTAGAAGAAGAAAATGAGTTATTAGTTAAGATTGATGATTTAGGTAATCATAATATAAATTATGAATTAGTAGTTTTTGAATTAGAAAATATTGTTAATATTAATGAACAATATAACAGACAAATAGGTACATTAGTATTAGAAGAATATGTTAAAACATTTACTAAAGTTTTTGCAGATTCTATATACAGAATATCTGGGTTAGTTTTTGTTATGATAATAACAGATATTAGAAAAATGGAATTATTTAAAAAAACATTATTGAATGGTAAAATCTTTAATCCTACCTTAACTTATGGTAGTGTAAATTGTGATTTAATAGTAAAACTAGGCATTTCTTTTTCTAATGATGCGATTAGGCCAAGAGAGGTATATGCTAATGCTAAAGTGGCATTAAAGAAAGCTAAAGAGCGCAATATTCCGTATCTATTTTTTAAAGATATGAATAAGTAGGTGATTTTGTTGATTCGAATAGGACATTCATGGGATACCCATAAATTAGTAGAAAATCGTAAGTTAATTTTAGGAGGAGTAGAAATTCCTAATGAATTAGGCCTTTTAGGTCATAGTGATGCTGATTGTGTTTTACATAGTTTAGCAGAGGCTTTATTAGGTAGCTTAGCTTTAGGAGATTTAGGAGACATATTTCCTGATAGTAGTATTGAAACATTAGATTTAGATTCTAAAATTATATTAAAAAAAAGTTATGATTTAATTTTAAAAAAAGGATTTAAACTAGTAAATGCAGATATTATGATCTATAGTGAAAAGATTAAGATTGCCCCTTATAAGCTTAAAATGCGAGAAATAATAGCTAAAATATTAAATACGGATATTACAAACATTTCAATTAAAGCTACAACATGGGAAAAAATGTCTTTTATTGGTCGTAATGAGGCTATTGCAAGTGAGGCAGTAGTGTTAGTAAGTGATTAGGAGTTGATTTGGTGCATTTATTATTAGATAAAATTAAAGAATCTTTAACTTCAATCTTGCCTATTACTTTAATAGTTGTAATTTTAAATTTTACCCCATTATTAAACCTAACTATTTATGAAATACTAGTCTTTTGTGGGGCAGCTGTTTTTTTAGTATTAGGTACAGGTTTGTTTAGTTTAGGTGCTGATTTAGCGATGCAGCCTATGGGAGAACAAGTTGGTGTATCACTTATGAAAAGTAAAAAACTTTTGATAATTATATTAGTTTGTTTTGTGATGGGTGTTTTATTAACTGTTGCGGAACCAGATTTATCAGTTTTAGCCAGTCAAATTAAAGATGTCATTAATTCTAATGTTCTTACAATATCTGTAGGAATTGGAGTGGGCTTATTTTTAGTGTTAGCTATTATAAAAATAATCTTTAAATTAGAATTTAGTAATTTACTTTTTATCTTTTATTTGTTGATGTTTGCTATTACAAATTTAGTAATATTAAATGATAATGCTAATTTTTTACCTTTAGCTTTTGATTCAGGTGGTATTACAACAGGGGCTTTAACAGTTCCGTTTATAATGGCTTTAGGAGCTGGTGTAGCTAGTTCAATTGGTGGAAAACACAGTAGTGAGAATAGTTTTGGTCTAATAGCTTTATGTTCAATTGGACCTATTTTAGCTGTTTTATTACTTGGTTTAACCTTTAGTGGTAATATTTCTTATGATACGCCTAATTATGTAATTGATACTAATTTAATTAATAGCATCTTAAGCAATCTTAAAAGTGTTGCCCAAGAAGTTGGAATAGCATTAGGACTTATAGTGTTTTTCTTTTTATTAATTGAAATAATTTATATTAAATTACCTAAAAGGAAATTATTACAAATAGCTATTGGTATTATTTATACTTTTTTGGGTTTAGTTATTTTTTTAACAGCTGTTAATGTAGGATTTATGCCTATTGGTTATAAAATGGGATTACAAATGGCCGAAAATAAAATTTTCTTAATGGTAATTAGTTTTATTATTGGAATAGTTGTTATCTTAGCTGAACCAGCTGTTCATGTCTTAAATAAACAAGTAGAAGAAATAACAAATGGTGCTATTAGTAAATGGCAAATGTTAATCGGTTTAGCTTTAGGTGTTGCCGTAGCTTTAGTTTTGTCTGTTTTGCGCATTATTTATGATTTTTCTATTTTATATTATTTAGTTCCCGGGTATTGTATAGCGTTAGCACTATCATTATTTGTGCCAAAAATATATACCGCTATAGCTTTTGATTCAGGTGGTGTAGCTAGTGGTACGTTAGCTTCATGCTTTATTTTACCATTTGCTATTGGAGCTTGTATCGTTATACAAGGGGAAAGTTATGTTCTAACAGATGCTTTTGGAATATTAGCCATGGTAGCTTTAGCTCCGCTAATCATGATTCAGCTTTTAGGCTTTAAAGCAGTTTTAGCCAAAAAGGTTCGTTATAAAGCTCGAATTCGTAAGATAGATTCAGCAGATGACAAACAAATAATAAATTTTAGGAGGAAGAATTAATGCTTAAAAATAGAAAAAAAGAAGCTTTAGATGCCCCTGTAAATTTGAAATTATTAGTCACTATTGTTGAAAGAGAAAAAACAAGTCTTTATTTAGATACACTTGAGGGATTTGATGTCAATTTACAAACTGTTATTTATGCCCATGGTACAGCTAATTTAGCTTTACCTTCTAATTTAGGTTTAGGTGATGAAAAAAAGGCAGTTATCTTAAGTGTTGTTAAAGAGTATAATATTAAAGAAATTTTAAGTGTTTATGAAGAAAAGTTATTCAGAACTAAAAAAGGAAAAGGATTAGCTTTTACAATACCATTAAATTCAACAATTGGGGTTTTAGTATATAACTTTTTAGCTAACTACAAGGAGTAAATATGGATTACGAATTAGTATTTTGTATAATTAATAAAGGATTTGCTGATAACGTTATGACAGTAGTAAGAGAAGCTGGTGCGCGTGGTGGTACAATCATTAATGCTAGGGGCACAGCGCGAGAAGAAGCAGAAAAAATGTTTGGTATTGCAATAAGTCCGGAAAAGGAAATTGTTTTAGTTATTATTGAAAAAGAATTAAAAGATAATGTTTTAAAAACAATTTATGATAATTGTGGTTTATCTACTCCAGGACAGGGTATTGTTTTCACTTTACCTGTTGATGATGTGTTAGGCTTAAATCCAATCGATTTACCAAAAGAGTAAAAAAGGCGTAATTAACGCCTTTTTTACTTTAAAAAGAATTTAATAGCCTTATCTTTAATTTTACTATATGGAGTATATCTAATAGGTAAATCAAGCCAAGTAGCTTTTTTTAAGATAGACCGGTAATGAGAAAAAGTTGTAAAACTAAACTTACCATGATAAGAACCAATTCCAGATGCACCTACCCCACCAAAAGCCAAGTTGTTAGTTGCTAAATGAATGATTGTATCATTAATACAACCACCACCAAATTGGATTTTTGTAAGTATTTCTTTTTCTACTTTTTTACTTTCGGTAAATAGATATAAAGCTAAAGGATTTTTATTTAAATTTATTATATCATATATCTCATTAAAATCTTTATAACTATAAATAGATAAGATTGGCCCAAATATTTCATCTTCCATTAAAGGTGTTTTAAATGATTTGACATTAACTAAAGTAGGTTCAATTTTTAATTTAGTTTTATCTGATAATCCACCATATATTAAATCTAAATCTATTAGGTAATTTAAAAGACGATTAAAATGTTTCTCATTAATAATTTTAGGGTAATCTTCATTATTTAGGGCATCATTATATAACACTTTAATCCATTTAATTATAGCTTCAATTAAAGGCTTTTTAACATTTTCATCTACTAATATATAATCAGGAGCTACACAAGTTTGACCACTATTTATAAATTTTCCAAAGACAATTCTTTTAGCCGCAAGATCTATTTTAGCAGTTTTTTCAACAATTACAGGACTTTTACCACCTAATTCTAGTGTGACAGGCGTTAAGTTTTTGCTGGCTTTTTCATAGACAATTTGTCCTATTTTAGTTCCACCGGTAAAGAAGATATAATCCCATTTTTCTTCTAATAATTGACTAGAAACTTTACTATCACCTAATATGACAGCTACATGATTTTCATCAAAAGCTTCAGCTATAATTTCTTTTAAGATAAGGCTTGTATTAGCACTGTATTCAGAAGGTTTCAAAATAACTGTATTTCCGGCGGCTATTGCCCCAGTTAAAGGCTCTAAGGCTAATAAAATTGGATAGTTCCATGGAGCTATAATTAGTACGTTTCCATAAGGATGGGCTATCTTATAGCTAGTTCCTTTAAATTGTGCTAGAGGCGTTTTAGTCTTTTTCTTTTTCATAAATTTTTTTAGGTGTTTAATTTGATATGTTAGATCGCTTAAAACTAAACCTATTTCTGTCATATAAGCTTCTGTTTTACTTTTATTTAAATCTAATTTAATGGCCTCATATAATTTATCTTCATTTTTTATGATACAAGCTTTTAGCTTTTTTAAAGCTTTTATTCTAAAATCATAAGATAAAGTATGACCATCATCATAAAACTTTTTCTGTATTTCTAAAATATTATTCATTTATATCACCAATTTTATAATATATTTTTATTAGCTCTTGTTCATTAAACAATCTAGGACATGGATATAGTGGATTAGCTTCTTTAGCTGCATAATGGGCCATCTCTTTAACATCATCTTTATTGATCATAGTTAAATATTTAGGAATTTTTAACTCTGCATTAGTTTTATAAAGATAGTCAATAAAATCTTTAGCAGCAACCTTGTTATCTTTAGCTGTAGATATTTTAGAAATACGAGCTAGATAAGCTAATTTTTTATAACAAGCTTTGCCATAAATTTCTAAGACTTGTGGCATAATAACGGCATTAGCTAAACCATGAGGTACTCCGTATTTTCCACCTAAAGAATGAGCTATAGCGTGTATGTATCCGACATAACTAATTGTAAAAGCTATACCGGCATAATGGGCGGCATATAACATATTTTCTCTAGCTACTAAATCATGAGGATTGTAATAACATTCTTTTAAATTATTTACAATTAATTTGGTAGCTTCAATAGACATCTTTCTAGTTTTTCTAGTAGTTGAATGACCGATGAAAGCTTCAACTGCGTGTGTTAAGGCATCTAAGCCGGTTGTTGCGGTTAATGATTTAGGAAGGTTTGTTGTCAAGGTAGGCTCTAAAATAGCGTAATGTGGTATTAATGAAAAATCATTAATAGGATATTTATGTTTAGTTACTTCATCTGTTATAACCGCTGCTAAGGTTGTTTCACTACCTGTCCCGGCAGTAGTAGGTACAGCTATTAATGGTGGAAGTTTCTTTCTTATTTTTAAAAGTCCTTCCATTTTTTTTATACTTTTTTTCGGCTTTTTAACTCTAGCTAAACAAATCTTAGCTAAATCAAGTACACTTCCACCACCTATAGCTAAAATGCCTGTAACTTTTTCTTTTATGTATAAATCTCTAGCTCTTTCAACAGCTTCAATAGTAGGATTAGGCTTTACATCATCATAAATTACATAAGGTATATTTATAATGTTTAAAAAAGATGTTAATATATTGTTAGCTACTAAATTTTTATCAGTAACTATCATTAGTTTATTAACATTTTCTTTGTTTAAAATAGTATTTAATTCATTTAGTTTAATTATTTTAGGATTGCGGTAAGGCAAAAAAGGAATGGCTAAATGAAATATTTGTTGGTATATGCGACAATATATTCTACTTAAAAAATTCATAATTTCCCTCTTTCAAAAAGAAAGTATATCATAAATTGATATATATTTCTAGATTTATTATTTTTTTTGTTTCATCTTAATGGTATAATTAACTTAGAAGGTTTAATATTGATAGAAAGGAGTATATAATTACTACATGTAATTATGAATATTAAAATGAATATAAAAGAAATAGAAATAAACTTTAAAAATTTGACAAAAGAAGAATTTATTAAGCTAATATTAAAATTAGATTTAAGTATAATTAATAGTGTCTTTTTAGATTTTGAAAAAAGTAAAAAAAATAAAACTTCTATTAAAAGCTTTTGGCGGGGATTTAGAGTAGGAACACCATTACCTAAAAATATTATTGAGAGGTCATTAGGGGAAATATATGATAATGATTATTATCCTCTTGAAAGAATTTTGTTAGAGGTAGTAATCTTAACATATTTAACAAAACAAGAAGATTCGATGACTATTCAAGATATTTTAGCTAATATTTCTGATTTAGAAGTATCTTTATTATTACATAAATTATTTGATGTAGATAAAAATTATAGTTATGATGAAGTAACAAAACAATTAAAAGATATAATAGATAGTAATGAAGAAAAATTAATAGATTTAAAAAAAGAATTTAATGAAGAAAAAGAAGATTTAATTAACAAACATAATTTAGAAATTGATGAATTAAAAGATAAGAATAGTAAATTAAGTCAAGAAATTAATGATATAAATACTAAATACACGAAAATTGATAAAGACTATGATGAATTAAGGAAGAAATATGAAGAATTATTAAGTGAAATTAAACAAAAAGAAGAAATTATTACTACTAAAACACCTATTTTAAACACATTAGATGTTTTAAAAGACTTTAATACTTTTTTACTACAAGAAGGATATAATTATGATAAGCAAGATGTTTACGACTTTGTTTATGCCTTAATGACCCGTAAACTTACAATTTTAGCTGGTAGACCAGGGATAGGTAAAAGTAGATTAGCACTATTATTTGCTAAATTCTTTAATTTAAAAGAGGAAGATAATACTATGTTATTTTTACCAATATCACCATCATATACAGAACCGGGTGATATTTTAGGTTTTTATAATCCTAGAAATAATAAATATGTACCTAGTGATACAAATTTAGTAGACTTTTTAATACATGCATCTAATAATAAAGAACAAGTTCATTTACTTATTTTTGATGAGATGAATTTAGCACAAATTGAATATTATTTTGCCCCATTTATTTCTGCTTTAGAAAGAAAAAATAGTTATATAACGCTTTATCCTAAAGGAGTAGAGTGTCTTAATTCTAAAACTTATCCTAATCAAGTTATTTTGACAGATAATCTTTTAATTGTTGGGACTATTAATAAAGATGAAACAACGAGAGTTTTATCTGAACGTTTATTAGATAGGATCTATTATATAGATTTAAATAAAACAGACTTCTCAGTTCATCGTAATAATCAATTAATTTATAAAGGAATCAAAAATCATTTTAATTATGATATTAATGAATTTATTATACCTTTACCTTTAAGCATTAATGATATATTATCTAATCGTGAAACAAATCTATTAGATGAATTAAATCAAATATTTAAAGATAATTTAATGAATTTTAGTGTTTCTTATCGTAATGTTTATAACATTTCATTACTAGTTTACTTTATGAAAAATAGTCTTAGTCAAGATGTAGCCTTTGATAAAGCAATTAAAGAAACAATCTTAACTAAGGTTTCTGGTTCAAGTTTAGTTTTAACTGATATTATAAGCAAAATAATCAATATATTTAATAAATATAAAGATGTTTCAACTTTTACTTATTCTTCTTCCTATTTAAATTTTAAACAAAAGGAATTAGATAAATATGGATATATCAGATAAGTTGATTGTTTCTTATCTTAAAGCTAGTAAAGAACAAACTATTACTATTAACTCAGATTTAAATATGCAAGTTATTTTTAATTTCAATGAACATGAAAAAATAACTTTAAAGCATATTGGTAATAATTATCAAATTAGAATTGAATGTTATAGTTATTGTGTTAATGGTGAAGTTAAAGAAACTAATGGCACTTTACTTATTGGTAATAAAACAGAATATATTATTGCCGATTCTGATATTAAAGAATTAGGTTATAATCCAGATATTTATCAAATATCTTTTATTAAACAAAATCAAACAATCAATTCATATTTTATAGTAAGTACTAATAAAAATGTTTCACAGTTTAGTTTAAATAAAATTAAAGAAGAATTAGAAGAATTAAAACCAGGTATTATATATGATCATTTTAGGCAAGGTAAAAAAGAAGTATATTTTACGGATGATAAAGCTATTAGTTCTTTAATTGATAATTGGTATAAGATAAGAACTCCACTTTTAACGCAAAAAGTAGAAGATATTAAGACAACTTATGTTTATGAATATAGAGCTAGTAAATCTAATTATAAAAGTATAGTTAAAGAATTAATTAAGCCTACATTTAAAAATTTAAATGTTAAAAAGACAACTTCTATTAATTCTAATAGATCTATATATGTAGATAAAATAATAGATGAACTTACTAAATATGAAGATAAATTAGTAAAAAGACTAAATATAGTAAATGAATATTTAAAATCGATAGATTTAGAAATAGAAGATAGTGCAACTCATGATATGTATGTAGCTCATATCAATGAACAAAAAAGTAAGAAAAAAGAAGCTTTAGATTATGAAAAAGAAATAAAATTAATTCAAGAAAGGTTAAATAAAACAAGGTTAATTAAAAACTTTTTTATTAATAATTTAAGAATAGATGATGTTGAATTAGCATCTATTTATCATTTGATTTCTAATAAAAGTAGTATTAAATTGTCTAGTAAAAGTTCATCTAAATTGTTTGAGTTATATGGCTTTATCATATTAAAAAAAGTTATTGAAAGTCTAGGTTTTGTAGGTACTAATTTAAATGAATTTAAAAACACTCAAATAATTAATGGTGGAACAACATTATTATTTACTCGTAATGAATATAAAATAAAAGTTATTTATGAAGCTAGTTTAAAACACTATATAGATGCTGAAGCTGATAATTTGTCTTGTGTAGCGACAAGACATAATAAACCAGATTATGTAGTTTTGTTTTATAAAAATGATATTTTTATTAGTTCAATTATTATTGAAATTAAATATCGTAATTCACATTATCTATTCAATGATAAATATGACCAAACAGTTGAGAATACGGATAATTATGCTATTTTAGTTTATAAAGATAAAAATAATAATATTATAAGAAATGCCGTTGAAAGAGTATATTTAATTAATCCAGATATTAATGAAACAGTATTAAATAAAGGCGTAGCTACAACTTATTTAGGTTATAATTTAGAAATAGATTTTAAAGACAGTAAATGCTTTAAATTTTTAAAAAGTACGTTTAATGATATATTGAAAACAAAATAGTTATAAATAAAAAGCTTAAATTTTAAATTACTAAATAAAGAATTTAAGCTTTTTATTAAATCTAAAAATTGTTATATAGTTAGCTTGACACAACTAGAATTTTCTTTTATAATTATCGAGGTTAGTTATAACTAACTATATTTTTTATTTATAAGTTAGCTTATTCTAACTGGAGGAAATATGAAAATTGAAAAAGAAAGAAAAGTAGTGTCTTTAATGATTGATATATATTATAAAAAACACTCTACCTTAAAAGAAAAAATAGAATTATTAGATTATGTTAATTTAAGGTTAACTAAATGTCCTTTTAGTGATAATAAAACATTCTGTTCTAATTGTAAAATTCATTGTTATAATCCGTTAATGCAAGAACGAATTAAGCAAGTTATGCGGTATGCAGGACCTAGGATGTTGTTTTATCATCCTATTATAGCTATTAGTCATTTAATTGAAAGTAAAAAGGAGAAGAAAAAGTATGGTAAAAAGTAAAATATTAAGATTTATATTGATAATTATTGGTTTTATTTCATTAGGATTAGGTGTAGTAGGAATAGTTTTACCAATTTTACCTACAGCTCCGTTCTTATTATTAACTAGTTTTTGTTTTGTTAAATCATCAAAAAGATTTCATAATTGGTTTTTAAATTCAAAAATTTATAAAAAGTATTTAGAAAATTTTGCTAAAAATAAAGTTATGACCCTAAAAGGTGAATTAATATTATTAATTTTAGTTTCATTGATGCTACTTACGACTATTATATTAGTAAATAATTATGTAGTAACTATTATTTTAACTACTTTAATATTTTGTAAATACACGTACTTTGTACTTTTTGTAAGACCGGTTACTAAAGAGGAATATGAAGAGTTAAGAGGAAGATTAGTCAATGCTTGATAAAGAATTGTTAGCTTATATTAAAGATAAAAAGTATTATTTATATTTAACCGTTATTTTTAATATTTTAGGATTATTTGTAAGCTTGTTTATAACAGCTAGTTTAATTTATATGATATTTTCATTTATTAATAACAAAATAGATAATGCTATTTATTGTATTTTATTTAGTTTATTATTTATTGTTCTTAAAGTTGTGTTAACTACTTTAACGAATAATTATACTAATAAATTAGCTAATTATGTAGTTTATAAACTTAGAAATGACACCTATAATAAGTTTTTAGCTTTAAATACTAATATGCCATTTAGTGTTAGTGAAATAGCTCAATTATCAACAGAAGGTATAGAACAATTAAGATTATATTATTCAAATTATTTGCCTTCTTTCTTTTATGCTATGATTGCACCTTTAATATTATTTGTAATTTTTGTTTTCTTTGATTTTGTGGTTGCTTTAATTTATCTGCTTTGTATTCCACTTATTCCATTATCAATAATTTTAGTTTCTAAATGGGCTAAAAAAATTTTTAATAAATATTGGAATATTTATTTAGGTTTAGGCGATTCTTTTTTAGACAATGTTAAAGGCATGAAAGAATTAAAAATATTTCTATATGACAAAAAAAGAGAAGCAGAGATGAAAGAAAAATCAGAAGAGTTTAGAAAAATAACAATGAAGGTTTTAGTTATGCAACTATATTCAGTTTCTATTATGGACTTAGTTGCATATGGTGGGGCCGCTATTGGTATTGTATTTTCTTTAATTGCCTTAGAAAATGGAATGTCTTGGTACTATGCTTTATTTATCATTTTAGTAGGTGCAGAATTCTTTTTACCATTAAGACGTTTAGGTAGTGCTTTTCATGTAGCTATGAATGGGGCTACTGCTGGTAAAAAAGTTATTAAGTTATTAAAACAAGAGGAACAAAAAAGAACAGTTAGTTTAGAAGATAAAATAGTTAATGTTAGCTTAAATAATGTATCATATAATTATTTAAATAAGAGTAATATTTTAAATAATATAAATATTGATTTTAATATAGGATTATATAGTATAGTAGGAGTTAGTGGTTCAGGTAAATCAACGATGGCTAAAATTTTAGCTAATGTATTAACTGATTATAGTGGTAATATTAAAATTAACAATGATTTAGAGATAAAGGATATATTATTAAAAGATTATTATAAAAAAGTAGCTTATATAGCTAATAATACGTATATGATGAATAAAAGTATTAAAGAAGAATTCTTATTTTATAATGAAAATCTAAATGAAAGGGAAATGTGGAAATTACTAGATTTAGTTAAAATGAGTGATGTAATTAAACGAAGTGGTGGTCTTGATTTTGTAATTAAAGATAGTGCTAGTAATATTTCTGGAGGGGAAAAACAAAGATTAATTATTGCTTATTATTTGGCTAAAGATTATGATTTTTATATTTTTGATGAAGCTACATCTAATATTGATAGCGAAAGTGAATTAATTATTGTAGATATTATTAAGAAATTAGCTAAAGATAAGATTGTTTTAAATATTACACATCGGTTAAAGAATGTTTTAGCTAGTAATTATATTTATTTTATTGCTGATAATAAAATAAAGGAAGAAGGTAATCCTAATGATTTATTAAAGACTAATTCTAAATTTAAGGAATTATATGATATGCAACAACAGTTGGAGGTAATAAAATGAAAAGAGGGGTAATTAAGTTAATTAGTAAATTAATAACTTTGATCGGTCCTTTTATTAGTGTTATTTTATTAGCTGTTGTTAATGGGGTAATTGGATATTTATTAGCTATAAATATCACATTGTTTGCCGGAATAGCAATATTAAAATTTTTAGGTATAGCTATTTCATTATCTTATCCTTTAATATTTACTATAATTATTTTAAGTGGTATTTTAAGAGGTATTGTTAGATATTTTGAACAATACAGCAATCATTATATAGCTTTTAAAATATTAGCTATTTTAAGAATAAAAATATTTAGAGCTCTAAGGCATCTATCTCTTGATAAATTAGAAGATAAAAGTAAAGGGGATTTAGTGTCTTTACTACAAGGTGATATTGAAACATTAGAAGTCTTTTATGCTCATACAATAACTCCTGTTCTAATAGCTTTATTAACTAGTGTAGTTATGGTTATATTTATATGTTTAACAACTAGTATTTATTTAGGTTTATATTTAATATTAGCATATCTTATTATAGGAGTTATAATACCTGTTATTTTTTATAAAGTTAATAGTAAATTTGGTAGAAAATATAGATTAAAAATGGCTCAGTTTGAAGATTTTTATTTAGATTCTATTTATGGTGGATATGAAATAATAGCTAATAATAAACAGGAAATGTATAAAAAAGAAGTAACTAAAAGAAGCAAAGATTTAATAGATGTTACTAAAAAGAGCGAAATGAAAAATAACACTTTTATGAATATAACTAATAGTGTTATAGTTATATTAAATATTTTGATTATTGTAATAGGTTATTTACTATATAAGAATAATATGATTCTTAATTATGAAATAATCTTAGCATATGTTGTATTGACATCATCATTAGGACCTGTTTTAGCATTAGCTAATTTGCCAAGTAACTTAGTTCAAACATTTGCTTCTGGAAATAGAGTTTTAGATATTTTAGAATTAAAGTCTAGTATTGTAGATGGTAATACTAATATATCTAATGTTTTACCTATAACATTTAACAAAGTTTCATTTAAATATGATACTAAATACATTCTAAATAATGTTAATTTAACTATTAATAAAAATGAAATTGTTGGTATTTTAGGTCCTTCAGGTGTTGGGAAATCTACTATTTTAAAATTAATTATGCGGTTTTATGATGTTTCTAGTGGTGAAGTTTTAATAAATGACATGAATATTAAAAATATATCTTATAAGTCTTTATATGATAATATTAATTTATTTAGTCAATCAACTTATTTATTTCATGATACCATTTTGAACAATTTATTAATAGCTAAGAGTGATGCGTCAAAAGAAGAAGTTATTGCAGCTTGTCAGAATGCCGGTATTTATGATTATATTTTAGCTCAAAAAGAAGGATTTAATACAAAAATAAGCGATTTAAAAGATAATATCTCTGAAGGAGAAAAACAAAGATTAGGATTAGCTAGAGTTTTTTTAAGAAAGCCTAAATTATTACTTTTAGATGAAGCTACAGCTAATATTGACGCGATAAATGAGGGTATTATTTTAAATGCTTTAAAACAATATAGCAAAGATATGAGTATTATTATAATAAGTCATAGAAAATCTACTCTTAGTATTTGTAATAAGATATATGAATTTAAGGAAGGTAATTTATGCTTAGTATAGACCATAGAATTATTGGCTTAATAGTTTCAGCTGTTATTATTATAATAGCTATAATACTAATTGTAATTAAGTATCATAAAAATAAGAAATAACTAATATTTAATAAGTAGGCACGATTATAATCGTGCCATTAATATTTTAAGATAACACTTATGTTTTGCTTTAAAACTCTAAATGAGTTATAATTAACAAAGTTTAGAGAAAGGTGATAATATGCATAAACAAATGACAAGTGGTAAACCATACAAAATAATTATGTTATTTGCCCTACCTTTAATGTTTGGTAATTTATTTAATCAACTTTATTACACAGTTGATAGTATAATAGTAGGTCAATTCGTTGGGACTAAAGCTTTATCTGCTGTTGGTGGAACAGATTGGTTGAATTATTTATTTATGTCTATTATTATGTTATTTCCTCAAGGTTTTGGTATTTTAATAGCTAAAGAATATGGCAAAAAAGATTTGAATAGATTAAATAAAGTAATTCAAAATAGTATTATTTTGGCTGTGGTTATTGGTGTTTTAGTTTTAATTTTAAGTGAAAGTTTAGTATCACCTTTTTTATTACTTTTAAAGACACCTACAGAAACAATTGATTTAGCTATTATCTACATTAGAATTATTTTTATTGGAATCCCTATTAATATGTGTTATCATTTAACTAGTAGTATTTTACGTTCTTATGGCGATTCAAAATCACCTTTAATAGCTATGGTTGTGGCAGCTTTAACTAATGTTGGGTTAGATTTATTATTTATTATTACTTTTAAATGGGGAATAGCAGGGGCGGCTATTGCAACTGTAATTGCGCAACTATTAAGTGCTTTAATTACAACTTTTTTTGTTATAAAACATAAATTGGTTTCTTTAAAAGGATTGAGTTTTGATAAAGAGATAGCTAAAGAATTGATGTTATTAGCTTTACCGGTTGGACTTCAAGGAATAATTATTTCAGTAGGTGGGTTAGTATTGCAATCACAAGTCAATAAATATGGTTATGAATTTGTCGCTGGTTTTACAGCAGGTAATAAAGTTTATGGTCTTTTAGAAGTTTGTGCAACTTCATATGGTTTAGCTGTTACAACATTTGTCAGTCAAAATTATGGGGCTAAGTTGTATGATAGAATTATTAAAGGAACTAATCAAGGTGCTTTGTTATCAGTAATTACTAGTCTTGTTATTATGGGGATTATGTTAATGTTTGGTAGAAGTATTGTTTCTTTATTTATTGATAAAAATACACTTAATTATGATTATGTTCTTGAATCTGGGTTAAAATATTTAAATATAATGAGTTATTTTTTATTTTCATTATATCTTTTATATAATTATAGAAGTGCTATACAAGGACTATCAAATACAATAATACCAATGTCATCAGGCATATTAGAATTAATAGTGAGAGTAACTTGTGCCTTTACTTTACCTTTAGCTTTAGGTAGTGATGGTATTTATTATTCTGAGGTTTTAGCTTGGCTTTTTGCGGCAATATTTCTTGTCATATCTTTTTACTTAATATATAATAATAAGCGTAAGAGCGAATTAAATTTGCAAATAGGAATGTGATAAAATGGTAGTAATAAGTAAAAAAGGTAATTATGAATTAATGGCTGTCTTTAAAGATGCCTTTAATCAAGAATTATTTGAAGAAGCTTATATAGAAGAGTTATTTGATAAATATCCGTATATAGTTGGTGATTTATCAGATGGATTATTACGGTTAAAGGGCTTTAGTTTAGATCCTAAGAAACCTAATTATTTTAAAAATATTAAATTATATATCGAGAAAAGTTGTGCTTTTGAATGTCCTTATTATATTTTAAGAAGGATTAAAGATAAAAATGAAATAGCAAGCTTAAAAGAAACTAAACCTAATGTAGTTTCTACACCTAGTCATTTAACAATAGAAAAAGAAAACTTTGATAAAGAAACTTTAGTTTTAGAAACATCTAAAAAGAATCGCCCAAATATTGTTTTAGATTTAAATCGCATTAATAATGTACCTATTGGTAAATTGCCACAAGATTTAAAAACAGAAGAAGAAAAAGAAGATAATACGACATCTGTAGTAGCTAGTGATGGATTTGTTCCGGTAAAACGGGATTTTAATAGTAGAAATAGAAAGAGAGATAGAAGGTAATGCGAACATTAGCTGATATTGAAAATCAAATAAAAAAGGAACTAAATAGAATTAGACCTTATTTAAATGCTGAAGGTGGAGACATTGAGTTTGTCAGCTTCATTAATGGAGTCGTTCATGTCAAAATGCTTGGAGCTTGTATGGGATGTCAAGCACTAGATTACACATTAAAAGATGGGGTAGAGGCTTTATTAGTTGAAGTAGTTCCGGAAGTTATTGAAGTTGTTAATGATAGTGAAATGTTAGATATGGAGGAATAGGATGTTTTTAGAAAATGCTCCTTGGTATGATGATATTAGGAATTTAATAGGAACTAGGACTGTTCAAACGATAATTATATCTTTATGTGCTATGATATTTTGTCAATTGATAAAGTTAATTACTTTTTCAATTAAAGAGAAAAAACTTTATGTTAAGGCTTTATTTACTACTGGTGGAATGCCTTCAAGTCATACTGCTACAGTAATTAGTTTAACTGTTTTATTAGGTTTATTTCAATATGCAGATACTGGTACTTTAGATTATAGTTTCGCGGTCGCATTAGTATTTGCTTGTATTGTAATTCATGATGCTATGGGTGTTAGGCTAGAAGCATCTAGACATGCTAAGATATTAAATAATTTACTTAAAAATGAAGATCCACAAAAAAGAGTAGAACAAGGCTTTGGTAAAAAAGGTGTTTTAAAAGAACTATTAGGCCATAAACCAGTTGAAGTAGTAGGTGGTATAATAGTTGGTGTTTTATTTGCTATATTCGGTTATTTAATTGTAGTTTAAGCTTTAAGGGTATTTAGCTCTTAGGGCTTTTTATTTTTAAAATAATGTGTAAAAATTTAGAGCTAAAAATAGACCTACATTTATTTTATTATTTACTTTTAAATCTAAAAGGTTTAAAATTTTGCCATAGGGGGTTTATTTTATGAAAAATTTAATATTTAAGATAGTATCAATACTATTAACATTGTTATCAGTTGTGTTACTGTTTATTCCTTTTTTAAATTATAAAGCAGATTCAAGTGGTTTTGTCAGTTCAGATATTTCAGTTGATATTTTCACCTTCTTTTCTGGCTATAGTATTAATTCAAGCGGGATATCAGCAAGTTATTCATTAATTACTTTTGCTTTACCTACATTAATAGTTTTAATACCTGTTTTCTTATCTGCTAAAAGTAAGACTTTAAGAACAGTTTTTTTATCTCTAGCAGCAGTATTAGCAATATTCTTTATGATAGTTTTAAATAGACTTAACAAATCTTTAGAAGATGCTAGTTCAACTCTTGATATTTCAACTGCCGGGATAGTATTTTCTATTGTCATTTTAGTGTTAGATATTATTGGTTATCTTGCTTATAATAGTTATGATATGTTATTTGCTTTAATTCAAAAAGTTGCCAAAAAAGAGACTAAATCATTAGAAGATAAGTTACAAGAAATTAATTTATTAAAAGAAAAAGGGTTAATTTCAGTTGATGAATATGATAAGATGCGGAGCGACATTATAAATGAAAATAGTAAATAGTATTTTATATTTTATTGCACTTATTATTTTATTTTTAGCTATAATTTATCCGACTTACGGAGTTTTAGATTTTGCTGAAAATGTAACAGATGTATATTTATTTGATACATTTTGTAACACATCTTCAATTATGTTAGCTTTAATATTTTTATTATTTGGGGCTCCTTTATTAGGGATTTTCTTAAATAATAAGGCAGCTAAAATTACTTTTGCAAGTTTAAGTTTAGTCGTATTAATTTTTATAGTTATTGAATTGATAGATAAAGCTAAATTATTTAGTAGTAAAGATATATATTCTTTATATGCTGGCTATTTCTTTTATTTGGTTGGTTTAGCTTTTATACTAGTTATTGATGTTTTAGTTTTTATCTCAGCCTTAGTTAAAAAAAATAAATAATAGGGATTTAGACATTTTAGATTTATTCTATTATGTCTTTTTATTTTACAAATTTATTAGATTAATAGCCCTTAATTTTCTAAATAAAATCTTATTTTTAGCCTAAAGCTTGTTGAAAATAAGAGTTAATAGTTTTATAATATTAGCGAAATCTCATATCTTAAGGAGGATATTATGAGTCAAGATAAAAAAAGAATGGCAGTTGATGGTAACTATGCTGCTGCTTATGCTGCCTATGCTTTTACAGAGGTAGCTGGTATCTACCCTATTACTCCGTCATCACCTATGGCAGAGTATACTGATGAATGGGCTGCACAAGGAAAGAAAAACTTGTTTGGCATGCCTGTAAAAATCGTGGAAATGCAATCTGAAGGTGGAGCTGCTGGTACAGTTCACGGTTCATTACAAGCCGGTGCTTTAACAACTACATATACAGCATCTCAAGGTTTATTATTAAAAATACCTAATATGTATAAGATTGCTGGTGAATGTTTACCTGGTGTAATTCATGTATCTGCACGTGCTTTAGCTGCACAATCATTATCTATTTTTGGTGATCATCAAGATGTTATGGCATGCCGTCAAACTGGTTTTGCTATGTTATGCTCATCTTCTGTTCAAGAAGTAATGGATTTAGCTGGTGTTGCTCATTTATCTGCAATTAAAGCAAGTATTCCATTCTTACATTTCTTTGATGGTTTTAGAACTTCTCATGAAGTTAATACAATTGAAGCTATTGATTATGAAGTATTTGACAAATTATTAGATAAAGAAGCTGTAGCTAAATTTAGAGCTAATGCTTTAAACCCAAGTTTCCCTAAAACTCGTGGTACAGCACAAAATGATGATGTTTATTTCCAAACTAGACAATTACAAGCTTTACAATATGCTAAAGTACCTGCTATTGTTGAAGATTATATGGAAAAAATATCTAAAGCAACAGGTCGTCATTATGCTCCATATGTATATTATGGTGCTAAAGATGCAACAGATGTTATTGTTGCTATGGGTTCTGTTACTCAAACAGCTCAAGAAGTAGTTGATTATTTAACAGCTAAAGGTGAAAAAGTTGGTTTAATGATTGTACATTTATACCGTCCATTTGCTAAAGAATATTTCTTAGAAGCTATGCCTAAGACTGTTAAGAGAATTGCTGTATTAGATAGAACAATTGAACAAGGTTCAGTTGGTGAACCACTATATTTAGATGTACGTTCTGTATACTATGATAGTAAGACTCAACCATTAATTGTTGGTGGTGTTTATGGTCTATCAAGTAAAGATACAACACCTGATATGGTTTATGCTGTATATAAGAATTTAGCTAGTAAAGAACCTAAGAATCAATTTACTTTAGGTATTAATGATGATTTAGGTCATACTTCATTAGATTATTCTGAACATATTGATACTGCTGATAAAGATACTACTGAATTATTATTCTTTGGTTTAGGTTCAGATGGTACTGTAGGTGCATGTAAGAATATTTCTAAGATTGTTGGTGATTATACTGATTTATATGCTCAATCATATGCAGCGTATGATAGTAAGAAATCAGGCGGTTCAACACGTCTACATTTAAGATTTGGTAAGAATCCAATTAGATCAACTTATTTAGTAAATAACCCTCACTTTGTATCATGCTCATTAGATGCATATTTAAAGAAATTTGATATGATTGCTGGTTTACGTGAAGGTGGTACTTTCTTATTAAATACAGTTGCTACTCCTGATCAAATTGAAGAATTATTACCAAATTCATATAAAAAGATTTTAGCTGAAAGACATGCTAAATTCTATATTATTAACGCTTATCAAGCTGCTAAAGAATGCGGTTTCCGTCCTGGCTTAGGTGTTAATACAGTAATGCAATCTGCTTTCTTCAAGTTAAATCAAAATGTTATGCCTTATGATGATGCATGCGTTCATATGAAAGAATTCGCAACAAAGACATATATGAAGAAAGGTGAAGATGTTGTTAAACAAAATCATTTAGCTATTGATTTAGGTGGTTCTCGTTTAGTAGAAGTAGAAGTTAAACCTGAATGGGCTAAATTAGATGCAACAGCAGCTGTAAAAGAAGAAAGTTCTAAACCTAAATTTGTAAGAGAAATTGCAGAAGTTATCGATTCTATTAAAGGTGATACTCTACCAGTTTCTGTATTTAAAGATTATTTAGATGGTCATATGCCTCAAGGCACAGCTGCCTATGAAAAACGTGGTGTAGCTACAGATGTTCCTGCTTGGAATCCTGCTGCATGTATCCAATGTAATCAATGTGCATTTGCTTGTCCACATGCATGTATCCGTCCATTCTTATTAGATGAAAAAGAAGTTGCTGCGGCACCTCAAAATGCTGAGTTATTAGATGCAACAGGCTTCAAAGGTTATAAATATGCAATCTCTGTATCAGTTCTTGATTGTACAGGTTGTGGTGTATGTTTAACAGTATGTCCTGGTAAACCTCAAAAAGCTGCTGATGGTACAGTAACTAAAGTTAAAGCTTTAACTAGCCATCCAATTGCTCAAGCTCGTGCAAATGGTGAAGTTGAATTAGCTGATTATTATTACAATCATGTTACTTATAAGAGTGAAGTTGCTGGTAATAAGAATGCTAAGAACGTTCAATTTGCTAAACCATTATTTGAATTTAGTGGTGCTTGTGGTGGTTGTGGTGAAACTCCATATGTAAAAGCTGTATCACAATTATTTGGTAATAGAATGATGGTAGCTAACGCTACAGGTTGTTCATCAATTTATAGTGGTTCTTATCCATCAAGTCCTTATACAACAGATGCTAATGGTCGTGGACCTGCATGGGCTAACTCTTTATTCGAAGACAATGCTGAATTTGGCTTTGGTATGGAAGTAGCTTATACTACTATGCGTGATCGTCTTCAAACAGTTATGGTTAATCATTATGCTGATATGCCAGCTGATGTAAAAGCTCTATGTGAAGACTGGGTTGCTCATAGAGAAGAAGGAACTTATACTTTAGCTTTAGCTCCTAAATTAGAAGCTGCTTTAGCTAATGTTGATGCTCCTTATGCTAAAGAAATTTTAGAATTAAAACAATATTTTGTTAAATCATCTCAATGGATTATCGGTGGTGATGGTTGGGCTTACGATATCGGTTATGGTGGTTTAGATCATGTAATTGCTAATAACCAAGATGTTAATATTTTAGTTCTTGATACTGAAGTATATTCAAATACCGGTGGTCAAGCTTCTAAATCAAGCCGTTTAGGTGCAATTGCTAAATTCGCTGCTGCAGGTAAACCTACAAAGAAGAAAGATTTAGCTTCTATTGCAATGAGCTATGGTCATGTTTATGTTGCTCAAATCTGTCATGGTTATAATCAAAATCAAGTAATTAAAGCTTTACAAGAAGCTGAAGCTTATCATGGTCCATCAATTGTTATTGCTTATGCACCATGTATTGCTCATAATATCAAAAAAGGTTTATTCATGAGTCAAAATGAAGCAAAACTTGCTACAGAATGTGGTTATTGGCCAACATTTAGATTTAACCCAGATCTAGTAAAAGAAGGCAAGAATCCATTCACTCTTGATTGTAAAGAACCAGATTGGGATAAATATGAAGCATTCTTATTAAATGAAGGTCGTTATGCTCAATTAACTAAGATTAATCCTGATCATGCAAAAGAATTATTAGAATTAAATAAATCTGATGCACAACGTCGTTATGCAAGATACAAAAAGATGGCAGAAGACGCTCATTATGAAGGTTAATACATAAATTAATTTAAATGGTGAAAGTCTAAGCTTTCACCATTTATTTTAAAATGGGAGAGTTTTAGATTCTCCTTTTATTTATACTAAAAGCGGTTTTTCTTGACTAATTTAATCTTTAATTTTATAATTTTGTTGAAATGATATTTTAGTTTATTTCATAATAATTAAAATATTACTTTAGGGATTTGCAAGGAGGACATATGAGAATTAATTATAATGAACTAAAGGAAACATTTAAAAAAATTCTTAAAACACGTGGCTTTACAGAAGAAAGAGCTACTGAGGCAGCTAGTGTATTTGCTGATAACAGTAGAGATGGTATTTATTCACATGGTGCTAATAGATTTTGCCGTATGATTAAATATATGGATGAAGGTACGATAGATCCTAAAGCTGAACCTACAGAAACAGTAAGCTTTGGAGCTTTTGTTAGAATGGATGGTCATAGAGGTTTTGGACCTACTAATGCGAAAGTTGCTATGGATAAGGCTTGTGACTTAGCTAAAGAATATGGTATTGGTATAGTAGCTTTAGGTAACACTAATCACTGGTTAAGAGGTGGTAGCTATGGCTGGCAAGCTGCTAATCGTGGTATGATTGGTATTTGCTTTAGTAATACGACTGCAAATATGCCTGTTTGGGGTGGTAAAGATCCTAAAATCGGTAATAATCCATTAATTGTTGGTATACCACGTTCTAATGGTAAAAATGTTGTTTTAGATATGGCTATTAGTCAATATTCATATGGTAAAATTGAACAAACTAAATTATTAGGTGAACAATTACCTTATCCTGGTGGGTTTGATACTAAAGGTAATTTAACTTGTGACCCAGTTGAAATTGAAAAATCACAAAGAGCTTTACCGATTGGTTATTGGAAAGGTTCAGGTTTGTCATTAGTTTTAGATATGATGGCAACTGTTTTAACAGCAGCAAATGATGTCCAAGCTATTTCTAATTTTGATTTAGAAATTGGTTTATCACAAGTATTTATTGCTATTGACCCTACTAAAGGTAGTAGTGTAGAAGATACTGATGCTAGAGTTTCTCGTATTATTGATGATATTAAGAGCTCAATTCCAGCTAATGAAGGAACTAAGATTTATTATCCAGCTGAAAGAGAAGTTAAAACTAGAGAAGATAATTTAACTAATGGCGTACCAGTTGTTGATGAAGTTTGGGAACAAATATTAAAATTATTGTAGTAGGAGTATTATGATGTGTCTATTAAGAGAAATAGACTGTGTTATTTTTGATATGGACGGCTTGATGTTTGATACTGAAAGATTGGCTGAAGAAATTTGGTTTAAGATATTAAAAGAAGTTAATTTAGTGCCAAACAAAGAGTTTTTAGATAGTATAAAAGGCCGTAACATAGCGGATTCTAAAAAAATATTTGAAAGTTATTATGATACGGATGTTAGCTTTTTAACATTAAAAGATAAAAGAAATAAAGCTTTAGAAAAAGAATTAAGAACCAATGGAGTTCCTTTAAAAAAAGGCTTATTAGAGTGTATCAGTTATTTAAAATCTTTAAACAAATTATTAGCTGTAGCATCATCATCAAGTAAGGAATTAATTATAGCTAATTTAAGTGATACAAACTTATTAGATAGTTTTGACTATATAGTTAGTGGAGAAGATTTTAAGCAAAGTAAACCAAACCCAGAAATATTTTTAAATGTTAGTCAACATTTTAATTTACTACCTTCTAGATGCTTAGTATTAGAAGATAGTAAATCAGGAGTAGAAGCGGCTTTAAATGCTAAAATGCATATAGGTTGGATACCAGATTTGGTTAAATTTTCTATTCCTAAAGAAGTTATTAAATTAGATAGTTTGTTAGATATAACAAAACTTTAAGGAGTAAAAGATGATATTTAAGAATTTAGATAAAGTTAAATATGAAGGACCAAGTAGTAAAAATCCTTTAGCATTTAAATTCTATGATGCTGATAGAGTAATATTAGGTAAAAAGATGAGTGAACATTTACCTTTTGCTTTAAGTTGGTGGCATACATTAGGAGCTAATGGTGTAGATATGTTTGGCCGTGGTACTATTGATAAAAATTTAGGAGAAGAAGCAAACTCAATGGCTTTAGCCAAAGCTAAGGTCGATGCCGGTTTTGAGATAATGAATAAATTAGGTATTAAATATTTTTGTTTTCATGATGTTGATTTAGTCCCTGAAGCTGATGATATTAATGTTACTAATCAAAGATTAGATGAAATATCTGATTATATATTAAGTAAAATGGCAAATACAGATATCAAATGCCTTTGGGGTACAGCTAATATGTTTTCTAACCCTCGTTTTATGAATGGGGCTGGTTCAACAAATGATGCCGATGTTTATTGTTTTGCGGCAGCTCAAGTTAAAAAAGCCTTAGATATAACTGTTAAGTTAGGTGGTCGTGGTTTTGTATTTTGGGGTGGTCGTGAAGGCTATGAAACATTGTTAAATACAGATGTTAAATTTGAATTAGAAAACATTGCTAGACTATTAACTTTAGCGCGTGATTACGGTCGTAAAATTGGGTTTAAAGGTGATTTTTATATTGAACCAAAACCGAAAGAACCGATGAAACATCAATACGATTTTGATGCTGCTACAGCTATTGGCTTTTTAAAAGAACATCATTTAGAAAAAGATTTTAAATTAAACATTGAGGCAAATCATGCTACATTAGCCGGTCATACATTTGCTCATGATTTACGTATTGCAAGTATTAACAATATGTTAGGCTCTATTGATGCTAATCAAGGAGATTATTTATTAGGTTGGGATACTGATGAATTCCCATTTGATGTTTATGAAGCAACTTATTGCATGTTAGAAGTTTTAAAAAATGGTGGATTAACAGGTGGGTTTAATTTTGATGCTAAATGTCGTCGTCCTTCTAATACGTGGGAAGATGTGTTAGAAGCTTATATTTTAGGTATGGATACTTTTGCTTTAGGTTTAATTAAAGCTAGTCAAATAATTGAAGATGGCAGACTTGAAAAATTCATTAAAGATAAATATAGTTCATTTAATGAAGGCATTGGTAAAAAGATTGTAAATAATGAAGTATCACTAGAAGATTTAGCAGATTATGCTTGTGCAAAAAAGACTGTAGCTACGCCACAATCAGGTAAGCAAGAACATTTAGAATCAATCGTAAATCAAATATTATTTGGCAGGTAATATGTATTTAGGATTAGATTTGGGAACTAGTGCTTTAAAGGCACTATTAACAGATGATAAAGCTAATATTATAAAAGAAGAAAGTGCTAGTTATGATATTCATTATGTTAATGGCAATGGAACTGAACAATATCCTTTAGATTGGATTAAAGCTTTAAATAGTATACTTATAAAACTAAAAGATTATTTACCACAAGTTAAGTCTTTAGCTATTTCCGGACAAATGCATGGTTTAGTAATTTTAGATGAATATGATAATGTTATTAGACCATGTATCTTATGGAATGATAATAGAACAGTAAAAGAAAATAATTTATTAAATCAAGATAAAGAATTAATTTATCAAGAAACTAATAATATCAGTTATACTGGTTTTACTTTAGCTAAATTATTATGGGTTTATAATAATGAGAGAGTTAATTTTAATAAAATAGCTAAAATTATGTTACCAAAAGACTATTTAATTTATTATTTAACTGGCATCTTTGTCTCTGATTATACGGATATGGCTGGCTCTTTATTGTTGAATGTAAAAGACAGAACTTACAGTCAAAAGATGTTAGATTTAGCTCATATTAATATTAAGCAACTACCAACCTTAAAAGAAAGCTATGAAGTAGCCGGGTTAGTTAAAGATAATTTAAAAAAAGAATTTGGTTTTGTTAATACTAAAGTTGTTTTAGGTGGGGCAGATAATGCTTTAGCTGCCCTAGCTACTAATACTATTGAACCAGGTACATGTAATATTAGTTTAGGTACGAGTGGAACTATTTTAATGCCAGTAAAAGAAGTTATTAATTTAAATAGTTATGCTTTACATACTTTTTCCCATATAAAAGGAAGCTATGTTATGGGCTGTATCTTAAGTGCAGCTTCTTGTCGTAAGTGGTTTTTAGAAGATATTTTAAATACTAATGATTATTATGCTGATGAAAATTTAATTCAACAAGCAGATACTAAAGATTTATATTTTTTACCATATTTACAAGGTGAAAGAAGCCCTCATAATGATCCTTTAGCTAAAGGGGCCTTTATCGGCTTAACTAGTCAAACTAGTAGATCTAATATGAGTAAAGCTATCTTAGAAGGAGTTAGTTTTGCCATTAAAGATTCTTATAATATAGCTATTGATGCAGGTATTAAGATAAATAGCTTAACTTTATGTGGTGGTGGAACTAAATCTAAAGTATGGTGTCAAATGATAGCAGATATCTTTAATTTAGAAGCTAAAACATTAGTTAATGAACAAGGTCCAGCATATGGGGCAGTATTGCTAGCTATGTTAGGTGATAAAGTATTAGCATTTGAAGATATTAATAAATTTATTAAATATGATAAAACTTATTTACCTAATAATGTAGCTTATTATGATGATAAATATAAGTATTTTAAAAAACTCTACCCAGCTTTAAAAAAAGTATTTAAGAAAAGAGATTAATATAGAGCTGCTTGTATTGAGATATTTTTATAATTACCTCTTCATTAAAAGAAGAAATTGACAATATTTAGATGTTATGATTAACAGCTATTGTATATTAAATATATTAAATGAATGTTATTAATAAATAAAGGCTATTAAAACCTAAATTGGTTATATAATAGCCTTTTATTTTATGGCTTTATTAAGCCAAATTATTTATTTTATAATTGATGCTTCTTTATATATCTCAAACATAAAATCATTAATCATATCTTTATCTACTATTTTAGGTAGTTTAGTTTTATTTTTAGCTTCATTTAATCTATTTTCTAATTTATTTAATAAAATAGAAAATTCGTCTTTTAAGCTACCATTAGGATTCCTATAAAGTCCATTTTTAATATCTAACAATAAATCATGTTCTTTTTCTCTATAAGTATGTAAGGTTTCATCCTCTAATATTTCACAAGCCATATAATAAAGTCTAACTAAATGCATCATATGTTTATTTAAATGAGCATCATCTTTTCTTTTATTTTTTGCGCCTATAGTTTTGTTGTAATCTCTTAAAATATTAGATAATTGTTCATTAATTTCAATTAGTGAGCTTAATTTTATATGTTTTAAATTAAAATCAATAAAAATACGATACCTTTCATCTTTATCTAAATCAACATAAGTATTTAGAGCATTTTCTGTCATATTATATCTAATTTCAAAATTTTTAATCGCATTAGTAACACTACGATTAATATGTTCTTGTCTTTTTTCTTCACTAATAGCAATTTCATCTCTCGCAAGCGCATTTTCAATTCTATTTAATTGAGCTCTCGCAAAACCACTAAAAGTATACATAGTTTTTTGACTTAAAAACTTTTCTCTATTATCAATTAATTTTTTTCCTAATTCATCAGCATAAATTATATGTTCATTTTTAACAAATAACATTTCTAAAATATTAGGATTATTATCAGCTAAAAGTCTTATAAATTTTTTAAAACTATAAATTACAGTATCAGTATTTTTATCTTCATATTGTTCAAAATTAGTAACACCTACTAAATCACTAAAAGTATCTATTGCTACACCTCTAATATCAAGATCAGAAGTTTCAGTATTGGTTCCGTATGCATATGAACCACTTACTACAAGCAAAATAATATTTTTACCTAAATGAGGATTAGTTTTTAAAAAATCATATTCTTTATTATTTAATATTTCTTTAAAATTAAGCATAAAATACACCACCTTGTATAATGGTAAATTATAAATAATATCTAAAAATTAGACAAGGCTAACTATTAAATATTATTGAAAATGATAAAAAAGATGATAAAATATGCCTAATAAAATATAAGTGAGTAGTTTACCTTATAGGTGATTGGTCTACATAGTGGTTTACTAGGCTCAATCTTAAAAAACGAGACTTATGCTTTTTTGCATAGGTCTTTTTTCAAGCAAAAGGTGGTTTATATGAATTTAGAATTCTTCTTACAAAGCATATTATTTGGTTGTGGCTTAGCTGCTGATGCTTCAGCTGTATCGATGGCTAATGGTTTAGAAGATAATAAAATGAAAGTAGGGAAAATGGTATTTATAGCTTTCATGTTTGGCTTTTTTCAGGCTGGGATGCCTCTTATAGGTTATTTTGTGGGACATGCTTTTATTAGCTACATTGAGGCTTTTATTCCATGGATAGCTTTATTTTTATTAGGTTTTTTAGGTATTAAAATGATTATTGATGGTATTAAGAAAAAAGAAGATAGTGATAAAATAAAAGAATTAACTATTAAAACTATTTTTATTCAAGCTATAGCTACTTCAATAGATGCCTTAAGTGTCGGTTTAACTTTTTCCGATTATGATGTTTTAGAGGCTGTTGTTTGCTGTGTAATTATAGCTATAGTCACTTTTATTTTATCTTTTATTTGCATAATTATAGGTAAAAAGTTTGGAACTAAATTTGAAAATAAGGCAGTAATAGCCGGAGGAATTATTTTAATAGCTATTGGCTTAGAAATATTTATATCTAGTTTCTTATAATTGATTGCTAAGGTTTTAAACTCTTAGCATTTTTTATTGAATTTAGATAATTTATTATAAAATTAAAATAAAAGTAGAGGAAGGGATATAATGTTATGTCAAAAGATACAAGAGGTAATCGTTTGTTTTCTTTACTTTTAGATGATATAAATGATATAATGCCTGCGGTGAAATGAATGAAAAAAGCAATTAAGATAATTTTAATAACTTTTATTAGTATAATAGCCTTATTATTACTTGTTGTTTTAGGTTTAAATATATTTAAATATGCAATATATCATGAATATTATTCTATAAGAACAAATATAGCTATTAATGAAGGTTTAGGTTCTGGTTATATTCCTCAAGGGATAACTAAAGTAAATTATGATAATAGTGATTATTATTTAACAAGTGGCTATATGTCTAATGGCAGTGCTAGTAGAATATATGTGATAGATAAAGATGGTTACTATTACGTTAATATTTTTGATTTAGAAGGAAATTTATGTGATACCCATTTTGGGGGAATAGCTTATTATAATGAGATGGTATATATTTCAACTGATAGTGAAGTTTATATAATAAGCTTTCTAGATATTTTAAGTAGCAAAGAAGATAAACAAGTTGAGGCTATAGATGTCGTTAAAACAAGGACAGCAGCTTCCTTTATGTATATAAATCAACAACATAATTTGTTGTATGTTGGTGAATTTAATAATGGTAAAGAATATCAAACTAATCATGAAGAAAAAGTAAATGATGGTAAAAATACATATTATGCTTATGTAGATGTATATGAAGCAAACAGTTTTAGTAACGATTCAGATATATTATGTACTTATGCTATTAGAGATAAAGTTCAAGGTTTTGCGATTAGTGATGATAAGATTGTTTTATCAACCTCTTTTGGTTTAGCATCTTCATATTTTTATGTTTATGATATTCCTAGTGATTTTGATAAAGAAAATGTTTATTATTTAGATGATAGATATTTAACAAAGACAATAAAAGGCCCAGCTATGGCTGAAGGTATAACTTATGATTATAATGATGATAAGTTTATTACATTGTTTGAATCAGCATCTAATAAATATTTTTTTGGTAAATTATTTTTTGCTAATAAAATAGTAGCTTTAGATATTAAATAATAAAACCAGCTTTTTTTAAGTCTGGTTTTAGTGTCTTTAATGTCTTTGTTGTACGAAATAGCTACACTGCATTTTTATTTTTTTCAGTAGGTTTGTGAGCAAAAGACGATGTGTTTCAATCAAAGATGATAAAAGTCCGACAACTCTGCCGGACTTGTGTTTTTCATTTCTATATATTTAATTGTTTGTTTCTATGGGTTCACGGATTTGAATTCCACCTTTCAGCACGATGATAATTGAGTTGTCTTTCATCACCCTGATGTACTCAACCAATCTTCTTACTGTCACGTCGCTATATTCCGTAAAACAAATATCGCTCGAAGATAAATACTCTTTTATATTATCTATCTCCGAATTGATTTTTTCGTTTGATGAATTTTTTCTTTTGCCATTTCAATTTGTTCTCTTATAACAACCATCTGTTCACTTAAAGCTTTTATCTCTTGTTGAAAGCGTTTGCCATCGCCCGAAGAATTTGCCGCAATTTCCATTGTTTCATCCATAATGTCATTCAATGCTTTTAACTGTTTTTCAAGAGCATAAACATCAAGCGCACCATCTTGTCCCGTAACCGCATAGGCAAGATTCGACAGTATAAAATCTAAAACATCTTTTCGATCCTTAACGTCAGAACTTATTCCACGCATTACTGCTTGTTTTATCTTCTCATCGTCAACGGTTACGGAATATGCACAAAAAGAGGTACCGTTTTCCAATCGACTTAAACAACGCCAAACTCGTTGATTCACACCTTTTCTACTGTACGTCTTTCTTCGATAAGAACTCCCGCATTCTCCACACACAAGCAAATCAGTTAGCGTCCAGAATAGGTTACCTTATTCGAGGTTTGCAAGAACTTGATCGACGAGCTGTTTCCTCTGCGGCGTTAATTTTTCATAAGCGCTGCTTTTCGTTTCATTCTCGCTCAAAAGTCACTTTCACCTTCTCCACGAGCACAGGCTCGCCGTTTTCGTATTCCTCGTCGTCAAAGTCCAAAAGGTCGTCTATCCCATATCCTTTCGGAATTACGATTTCAGGGGTATCCCGTATTTTCTTTTTCTTCATTTTTCGCGTTTTCTCCTTACAAATTTTATTTTTTTTACATTTTTGTCAGTTCTAAAACCGACAAAAGTATTGGCTTTTATGTTTTTGTCTGCTATAATAAAATCATCATAATGAAAGAGGTGATTTTATGATTATCCGAGAAGCATATCTTAGACAAATCGTTCCGCTGATAGATAAGAACCTGATTAAGGTATTGACAGGCGTTCGCCGTTCCGGGAAAACCGTTCTGCTTTCGCAGATTCAAGACTATCTTTTGAAAAACGGAAGATCCAAGTCGCAAATCATCAATATCAGTCTTGAATCCAAAAAGAACAAGAATTTCAAAGACGGCGACGTCTTGTACGAGTATCTGATTTCGGCTTGTGAAAAGTTGAACGCAAAAGCGTACATTTTCCTTGATGAAATACAGATCGTTTCAGGCTGGGAAGAAGTCGTGTCTTCCCTCCTCGTTGATGTTGATTGCGACATCTATCTCACCGGTTCCAATTCAAAACTCCTTTCGGGCGAGCTTGCAACGCTGATTGCCGGGCGCTATATTCAGATCCACGTCTATCCCTTTACTCTTTCCGAAGCCAAGCAGATGCTAATACAAACCGGAAAATTTACCTCCGACGAAGAGTTGTTTCAGAACTATCTCAAATACGGCGGTTTGCCGATGCGTTTCTCACTTGAAGAAATATCGCTTGAAACATATCTTTCGGACACTTACGACGCCATCGTAGTAAAAGATATTATCCAAAGAAACAACATTAAAGACACGAATCTTTTGAATATTATTCTCGCCTTTTTGATGGATAATATCGCCAATCCGTTTTCCGCCCGTTCCATTGTCGCCGCATTGAAGCAAGAAGGCATCAGCACGACGGTAGAAACGGTAATCGCCTATATCGACTACATTAAAAAAGCGATGGTCGTGTATAGCGCACAGCGTTACGACATTAAAGGCAAGAAACTTCTTACTACGAACGAGAAGTATTACACCGTAGATTTGGGACTGAGAAACTGCGTGAAAGCGAGCGGAGAAATCGACTATAATAAGTTGTATGAGAATATCGTATACCTTGAACTCTTGTGCCGCGGTTATGACGTAAAAGTCGGTAAAACCGACGATTACGAAATCGACTTTGTGGCTTACAAGGGTTCGGATATTCTTTACGTTCAGGTATGTTATCTCCTCGCTTCCCCCGAAACAGTCGAACGCGAATTCGGAAATCTCGAAAGAATCAAAGACAACTATCCGAAGTACGTCATTTCAGGCGATCTCCCCGACTTCTCGCGTAACGGTATCAAGCATTACAACATCGTCAAATTTCTGCTTAACGAATAATCTCTCGGCTACGGCTACCCGCCGTAGCCTTTTTCTATCCGTGCTTTTGCCGATTGAAAATAATAATCGTCTGCTTCTATCCGTAAGCGGTAAAGATATGCCGTATTTAGAAAAACCTCCTTGTATGTTATCTGTTAATATCAATATAAAAATGTACAATTGTTGCCAGTAACATAAATATCGAGATTATCAATATGTAAAAAACCATTTAATACAGATTCAAAATCTTCAACTTTTTGTACCTCATCTAATAATAAGTAATAGATATCTTTGTCAACAATTAAATTTCTAACACATTCGTCTAACACATCTGGATTTAAAAGCTTTCTATTTTTTCTTTCATCTAAATCAATTTTTATAATATGATTTTCTTTTATCCTAAGACCTAATAAATATTCTTTATAAATTGGGTCTAATAGGAAAGATTTGCCACATCTACGTATTCCAGTAATTATTTTAATTAGACCGTTTTCTTTTTTACTAATTATTTTATTGAGATAATTATCCCTTATAATCCTTTTCAACATAGTCAGCCCACTGAATATTTTTGCCGTTTACGGCAATTATTTTCATTACAAAGGTAAAAGATATATTGTAATTTGTTTGAAATTAAAGATGTCTTTTATGGTGTGTTAAGCATACCGATTAAAAGTTAGAAAATTTAGGTTTATTTTTAAGCTTAAAAATACTTTAATTTATCATAGTCATGTTTGACTACAACCAGATAAAAACTAGAATAAAATTAATATTTACAATTCTGAATTTAATTATTTTGATGGTTATGATTAATGTTTAGTAGACTATATTATTGTTTGTGAAACTGTTCTAAAAGATTTTTTTATTTAGTCAGTTATTATTTAAATAAAGGTTTACCAATAAAAATAACTATACACCTAAAGCCATAGCTAATTCACTGTCTTCTTTAGATATATTGCAAAGCTTCTAATTAGCTTTAGTAGTATCTGTTGTATATTTAATAATATCAGTCATTCTATCTATAATGTCATTGTACGTATGTTTTTTGAATAACCCTTTTTTCTCTATTTTATTCTTTACTCTACAAGTCATTATTGTTGATAAGAAGTTAATAAACTCACTTCCTATTGTGCTATAGTTATCATTCTCCCTTGTAGTATTTAAGGACAAAATGTCTTTGTACATTTTAAAGACTATTTCTATTTCCCATCTTAAAAGACTATTTCTATTTCCCATCTTAATTTGTAATAATTAAAAACATCTATTAAATCTAAGTCTGCATTAGAAACAAAACAAATGGTTCCGAATTTAACTTTAAGATTGTTGTATTTCTTAATGTCAAAGTCTTTCTTTTTAAGATAATCTTTTTCTTCTAAACTTGCTTTATCTAAATCCTTAAATAAATAGTAGTAATAACCAGTTTCATCATCTCTATCTTTACTAGCTAAAAGATTCTTATCTACTGTTTTTATTACACTCATTTTATCATACATGCTTAGTTCAATAGGCTTTTTGCTTGATCTTTTAATCGGGTGAATAAAGCTTATTTTTTTATCTTTAAATTCTTTATTCTTTAATTTTTCAAAAGGGAAAGCTTTATCGCCTATAGCTAGACCATTTGGTAACTTGAATTCATCAAAAAACTCATAAATATTACTAAAATCAGGTAAATTACCTTTAAATAGCTTAATACAAATTGGTTCTCTTTTTTCTACATCTAAAGCGCAAATAATATATATATCTTTAGTTCCTTTAATTCTACCTTTATAGGAAAAACCAGCAAAAGAATCAATTTTTGAATTATCATTCTTTAACATTCCATCAATTAAAATTTTAGTTGATTCGATTACCATTTCATTGATTCTTTCTTCAATAAATTTATGTATTAAATCATAATTCTTTCCTAAATTAATAAGTAAAGAAGAAATAGAATTTTTACTAACAGCGGCATTAGGGTATAAGATACTTGCCTAAGATTTTTCATACGTGTCTTTTATTTGATAGTCTTTGATGTTTGGAAAAGCTGTTCTTAGTAAAGCTACAGTGTAGATATTTTTAGCCTCTTTAGCATCATAAACTTTAATCAAGGTTTGGTATAAACTATGTCCAACATTATCGAACAAACAAATATTACCATACCGTAACAAATAAACATCACGAGTATTAATTCTCTTTTTAGTTTTAGGAACATAAACACCATCTATGATATGGCCAACCGTTTTACCACTAAATGGAATATAAATTAGTTAAGTCTAGTGAAATTATGCATAAAAATTACCGTGAATGTGATAAAAAACAAGATAAATAAGCCTGGTGTTTTTCGCCAGGCTTTTTGATGCTTTAATCTCTAGAAGAAAATATATAAAATAAAACACAACTATTTAAAATTTATGAATAAAAATAAATTTTGTTTCTTTATAAAACAACCAAAATGAATTGCTTTGTTATCAAGAAATATGTATAATAGTAGGTAGAAAGGTAGTGATTATTATGTTAATAAGTGATAACAAATTAGTATCTATCACAGAAATTAATCGTAATTTTTCTAAGATTGCTAAAAGTACTAAAGAATCTAAAGAGCCTATTATTATCATGAAAAATAATAAACCTGATATGGTTTTAATCGATTATGAATTATTTAAAAAGATGGTTAGCCTATATAATAAAGAAAATGCTATTAAAACTGCTAATGATATAATGGATGAGTATGTAGATGTATTTAAGGAACTAGCTAAATGATATTTATTAATAAGGACTTAATATTAGAATTACATAAATTATCAATCAATAGATTTGGTGGTCAACATGGTTTGAGAGATGTTAAATTATTAGATTCGGCAATTAAAACTCCTTTTGCAACTTTTGGTGGCAAAGAGTTATATCCTACAGACTTAGATAAAATAGTTAGAATGTCTTATTCGTTAGTAATGAATCATCCATTCATAGATGGCAATAAGAGAATTGGTTTTTTTGTTTTAGTATATCTTTTGAGACAAATAAATTTAAAACTATCTTTAGATAATGATTCAATTATAAATTTATTTTTAAGTTTAGCAGTAAGCCAAATATCTTATGATGACTTTAAGAATAATATAATAAGTAATGTTGTATACACTACGTTGTAATACTGTTATAAAGAAAAACCAGCTTTTTAATAAGGCTGGTTTTAGTGTCTTTAATGGCATCCCCTGCTAGAATCGAACTAGCGACTAGACCTTAGGAGGGTCTCGTTATATCCACTTAACTAAGAGGACGAGCAAATAAATTATAATACATTAAAGTAAAAAAAACAATTTTAAATTAGTTCTAATAATAAATTTGCTAACATAGTTATTAAAGGTAGGGAAATGATAGAGAATAGGGTTGATTGACAAACGGCTAGTATGCCGTCTTCAGTATCTAAATCATTCTTTTGTGAGAATATCACGACATTACATCCGGCAGGAGCACTTGATGCTATTATGATAGTTAGTAAGACTTTATTATCAACTGGGAACAGTATAAATATAACTATAGTAATAAAAGGAATTATAAATAATCTTATTATAGAAAACAAATAAATTTTTGGCTTAATAAAAATATTTTTTAATGGTGTTTTGGCTAAATAAACACCCATTACGATCATAGCAAGAGGAGTATTTAATGCTTGTATGCCATTTATTGGGGTTGCAACAATGACAGGTAAATTAAGGTTACAAAAATATAGAATTATGCCTAGCAATAAGGCTATTAAAGCAGGACTTAATATAATGTTTTTAATATTAATAATAGATTTATCTTTTGTTAAAATATATTGTCCGTAAGTGAATTGTAGTATAGCCATTAAAGCATTCATTCCAGTTATGTAGATAACAGCATTATCACCTAAGACGGCTGATATTAGTGGTATGCCCATAAAACCGCAGTTAGAAAAGGCGGCAGCAAAATTTAAAGCTCCATTTTTGGTTTTATATACAACCAAGCCAACTATAATAGCTATAAATAATGATAATGCCCCTAATGCAAATGACCACAACATATTAATAGTTGTTTCGTCAGTTCTTGTTATTAAGAAAGCTTTTACTACAACGATAGGTATAACAATATAAACTAAAATATTGCCTAATGTCTTAGACCCAGCATCAGTTATTAATTTAGTTTTATAAAGAATATAGCCTATTATCATATAAATAAACATGATTATACATTGTGTTAAAACAATTAAAGATAAATCAATAATAAGCACCCGTATAATTGTAACACTATCTATAAAGATAAACAATAAACTTAGGTTAAAAAGATTATATGGTTAATTGTAAAAGTAAATTCCGCTGATTAAAGTTGTAAGCTGCTAAACTAAAAAGATTATATTACTTGTTATGAAAAAATATTATATATAGGGTTTAATAATTTAGATAATAGTTAAAATAAAGAAAAAGCAATTTATTGATTAACAACGAAATACTTATGTTTTTTATGTTCACGTTTGCGGTGTTTCAAAGATATTTGCATTTTTTTGATTTTTCCTGTTTTATTTTTGTTGACATGTTAATTTTTGATAGTATAATACGCTTGTCTGTTAAAAAAGTGATAGCAATTATCGCTTTTAGAAAGGAGAAAAATATGCCAACTATTGAACAATTAGTACGTAAAGGAAGAAAAGATAAGGTAAGTAAATCTAAATCACCTTCATTAGGGATTAGTTTTAACTCATTAGAAAAGAGATATAAAAATTTACCTTCACCACAAAAACGTGGCGTTTGTACTCGTGTTACTACTATGACACCTAAAAAACCTAACTCAGCATTACGTAAATATGCCCGTGTTCGTTTAACTAACGGCGTTGAAGTAACTGCATATATTCCAGGTATTGGTCACAGTCTACAAGAACATAGTACTGTATTAATTCGTGGTGGTCGTGTTAAGGATTTACCAGGTGTACGTTATCATATAATTCGTGGTGCCTTAGATACTACAGGTGTTGCTAACCGTATGCAAGGCCGTTCTAAATATGGTGCTAAGAGACCAAAACAAAAATAATAAATATATATTAGAATAAAAAAGGAGGAAAAGAAAATGCCTCGTAAGGGTCATATCGCAAAAAGAGATGTGCTTCCTGATCCAATATATAATTCAAAAGTTGTTACAAGAGCTATCAACGCAATTATGTTAGAAGGTAAAAAAGGAACTGCACAAACTATATTCTATAACGCATTAGAACGCGTTAAAAATCAAACTGGTCAAGATGCCTTAGAAGTATTTACTAAAGCATTAGAAAATGTAAGTCCAGTATTAGAAGTTAAGAGTCGTCGTATTGGTGGCCAAAACTATCAAGTACCGATTGAAGTTCGTCCAGAAAGAAAACAAACTTTAGCATTAAGATGGTTAGTTCGTTATGCTAGATTAAGAAATGATAAAACTATGGAAGAAAAATTAGCTAAAGAAATTATTGATGCAGCTAACGGTACAGGTGGAGCCTTCAAGAAGAAAGAAGATACTCATAGAATGGCTGAAGCTAATAAAGCTTTCGCACATTATCGTTGGTAATATTTGATAGGAAGAGAGATTAAGCTATGCCTAGACAATATTCATTAGAAAAGACACGTAACATTGGTATCATGGCTCACATTGATGCTGGTAAAACAACTACTACTGAACGTATCTTATTCCATACTAATAAAATCCATAAGATTGGTGAAACACATGATGGTGCTTCAACAATGGACTGGATGGTACAAGAACAAGAACGTGGTATTACAATTACTTCAGCAGCAACTACAGCTATTTGGCATGATTACCGTGTAAATATTATTGATACTCCAGGACACGTTGATTTTACAGTTGAAGTTCAACGTTCATTAAGAGTATTAGATGGTGCTGTAACTGTTCTAGATGGTCAAGCAGGTGTTGAACCACAAACAGAAACAGTTTGGCGTCAAGCTACAGATTATGATGTTCCTCGTATCGTATTCGTTAATAAAATGGATAAGATTGGGGCTGACTTTGAATATTCTGTAAATACAATTCACGATCGTTTAGGTGCTACAGCGGCTGCAATTCAATGGCCAATTGGCGCTGAGGATGAATTTAAAGGCCAAGTAGATTTAATTACTATGAAAGCCTATATCTACGATGGTGAACAACATGAAAATTACAAAGAAGTAGAAATCCCAGCTGAACTTGTAGATATTTGTCAAGAAAAGAGAGATTTATTATTAGATACTATTTCTCAATTTGATGATGAATTAGCTATGATGTATCTTGAAGGTGAAGATATTCCTGTTGAAAAAATTAAAGAAGTTATTCGTAAAGCTACTTTAAATGTTGAATTCTTCCCTGTACTTTGTGGTTCAGCTTTCAAAAATATGGGTGTTAAGAAAGTTTTAGACGCCGTAATCGACTATTTACCTAGTCCACTTGACGTTAAAGATGTTATCGCTCATAATGAAGATGGTTCTACATTTACATTACCTGCTGATGATAATGGTCGTTTTGCAGCTTTAGCATTTAAAGTTGTAACTGATCCATTTGTTGGTAAATTAACTTATTTTAGAGTTTATTCAGGTAAATGTACATCAGGTTCATATGTAAAAAATACTACTAAGAATATTAAAGAAAGACTTGGTCGTATTATGCAAATGCATGCAAATCACCGTGAAGAAATTAAAGAAGTTTATTCTGGTGATATCGCTGCGGCAGTTGGTTTCAAAAACACAACTACAGGTGATACTTTAACTGATGAAAAAGATGATTTCATTCTAGAAAAAATGGTATTCCCTGAACCAGTTATTAGTGTTGCTGTTGAACCTAAAACTAAAGCTGATCAAGAAAAAATGACAGCTGCATTATTAAAATTAGCTGAAGAAGATCCGACATTTAGAACTTATACAGATTCTGAAACAGGACAAACTATTATCGCTGGTATGGGTGAATTACACTTAGATATCATCGTTGATAGAATGAAGAGAGAATTTAATGTTGTTGCTAATGTTGGTGCTCCTCAAGTATCTTATAGAGAAACAATTACTCAAGCAGGTGATTGTGAAGGTAAATTTATCCGTCAATCAGGTGGTCGTGGTCAATATGGTCATGTTTGGATTAAATTTGAACCTAACCATGACAAAGGCTATGAATTCGTTGATAATATCGTTGGTGGTATTATTCCTCGTGAATACATTCCTGTTGTAGATAAAGGTTTACAAGAAGCTCTTCCAAATGGTATCTTAGCTGGATATCCATTAATTGATATTAAAGCTACATTATTTGATGGTTCTTACCATGAAGTCGATTCATCAGAAATGGCTTTCAAAGTAGCTGCATCTCTAGCACTTAAAGCTGCTAAAGAAAAATGTAAACCAGTATTATTAGAGCCAATTATGGAAGTAGACGTTACTGTACCAGAAGAATATATTGGTAACGTTATTGGGGATTTAACAAGCCGTCGTGGTAGATTAGATTCTCAAGAAAAACGTGGTAATGGTGTAAAAATTAGAGCATATGTACCATTAGCTGAAATGTTTGGTTATGCTACAAGCTTACGTTCTAATTCACAAGGACGTGGTAACTTTACTATGCAAACACACCATTATGAAGCTTGTCCTAAAGCTATTCAAGAAGAAATTATTAAAGCTAGAGGATAATTTTAGGGTTTCACTTGATTTTACCTACCATTTATTGTAGAATTAATAATGGTAAAAAATTAAAGATTATCAAAATAATTTAAGGAGAAAAATTATGGCAAAGGAAAAATTTGTACGTACAAAACCACATGTTAACATAGGTACTATTGGTCACGTTGACCATGGTAAAACAACTTTAACTGCAGCTATTACAAACGTATTAGCTAAAAAAGGTTTAGCTCAAGCTAAAGCTTATGATGCTATCGATGCTGCACCAGAAGAAAAAGAACGTGGTATTACAATTAACTCAGCTCACGTTGAGTATGAAACAGAAACTCGTCACTATGCACACGTAGACTGCCCAGGACATGCCGATTATGTTAAAAACATGATTACAGGTGCTGCTCAAATGGATGGTGCTATCTTAGTTATCGCTGCTACAGATGGTCCTATGGCACAAACTCGTGAACACATCTTACTTGCTCGTCAAGTTGGTGTACCTAGAATCGTTGTATTCTTAAATAAATGTGATATGGTTGATGATGAAGAATTAATCGACTTAGTAGAAATGGATACTCGTGAATTATTATCTGAATACGGTTTCCCTGGTGATGACACTCCAATCGTTCGTGGTTCAGCTCTAGGTGCTTTAAACGGTGATCCAAAATGGGTTGCAAAAGTTGAAGAATTAATGCAAATCGTAGATGAATATATCCCTACTCCAGTTCGTGAAACTGATAAACCATTCTTAATGCCTATTGAAGACGTATTCACAATCACTGGTCGTGGTACAGTTGTTACTGGACGTGTTGAACGTGGTACTGTTAAATTAGGTGACCCTGTAGAAATCGTTGGTATTCATGATACTCAATCTACAGTTGTAACTGGTGTTGAAATGTTCCGTAAATTATTAGACCAAGCAGAAGCTGGTGACAATATCGGTGTATTATTACGTGGTATTGCTCGTGAACAAGTTCAACGTGGTCAAGTTTTAGCTAAACCAAAATCAGTTCACCCACACAAAAAATTCAAAGCTCAAGTTTACGTATTAACTAAAGAAGAAGGTGGCCGTCACACTGCATTCTTCTCAGGTTATCGTCCTCAATTCTATTTCCGTACTACTGATGTTACAGGTATTATTACTCTTGAACCAGGTACAGAAATGGTAATGCCTGGTGATAACACAGTTATGACAGTTGAATTAATTCACCCAATCGCTATTGAAAATGGTACTAAATTCTCAATTCGTGAAGGTGGACACACTGTTGGTGCTGGTTCAGTTACTGACATTATTGAATAATAATTATTAAAGAAGGCTTAGTCCTTCTTTTTTTTGCTTATAATGAAGTTTTATTGTATAATATAGACAGCATTTATGATTGATTTATTATTATGCGAGGGGAAGTGTTAACTGTGAAGTATATCATTCTTTTATTTTTTATTTTATTTACTTTGACTAGTTGCAATGATACCACAGATATAGCATATAATAAGCCAATTGCTGATTTTTCTTGCGAATTTGTTTTAACTGGTGATTATTATAATGAAGAGTCAAATGTTATTTTAGCCGGTACCAGCATTAACGTAGCTGTTAATTCTAACTATAAAATAGATGGTTTAATAGTTAATGATAATTATTATAACAATATGAATAATCAAATTAGTTTATTAGTTCGTACAAAAGATTTTTATAATTTGACAATATCAAATATTATAATTAATGATATTTATTACAATGTAGCTTTTAATAAAACTATCAAAGTAATCGATCCATTTGCTATTTTAACAATTAATCCGCTATTAACAACTGATGCTCATAGTATAAATATAGACCTAAATTGTTATAAAGACTTAGATTTTCCTATTTATATGTCAATTTTAAATAATAATGATTATTTATTTGAAGGCAATATAACCGATTATAATTATTATTATGATAATATACAAAGCGGCCTTTTTAATATAAAAATATATGCTGATTTAAATCAACAATACTTAATGTATACAAAGGATTTATATTTTTATCCTCCAGTTAATATTTTAGTTAATTATGAAGTTGGTTATGACATTTTAACTTTTACTTATAATAGTGGAGTAACATTAGATAGTTTCATAATGGATGGTAAAACATATGAACTTGTTGATAATAAATTAACAATAGAAAAACCAGTAGGTTTAACTTTAGATTATACTGGAGTTCTAAGATATTATTATAATGGTAAATTATTTACGCATGAATTTAGCTTGAATTTTTTAGAAACTAAAGTTCCAAATTATGAAGTTGCCTGTGATTTTAATAGCGTCACTGATGTTTATAATATTAGTTTTAGTAATCTAGATGTCTATGATAGACAAAAATATGAAATATTACTTTATGATGAAAATGATATCTTAGTTGCTAGTAGTGATACCACTTCTTTAGAATTTAGTAAATACAATTCTAATTCAACCTATAAAGCAGTATTAAATTTAACTTATTTTGATACTATTTCTATGACCGAAAAGAAGATGTCAAGAGAATTAACTTTTACAACAGGCGATAGATATGAAAATTATTTGGTTTATAATCTAACACTTGATCAAAACAAGGGCTTAATATATTTTGGTTGGCTTGATAATGCCTTTATTATAACTAATATAAATCTATATTATGATGATAATTTAATATATAGGGGAACAGATTTAGTAATTAATACTTGTGGAGAAGGCAATTATAAAATAGAAATAACTTATGAAACTGATGAATATGGTAAAAAATATCAACAAACTAAAACCGAATACATGTATATATCTTATACAAAGCCTAAATTAATCTTATCTACAAATAGTACTAAAGATTCTATTACTTATGATATCATTGATCAATCAAACTGTTCAAAGATTGTAGATTTTAATGTATATTTATTCTCCTTAGGGGAATTAATAACTACTTCAAATAGTTTTAATGATACCTTTACTAATTTAAAACCTAATACAGCATATGAAATTAGAATTATATATACATATTATGCTTATAATAATATTGCTGAACTACAAGATTCACTAATAGTTTATACGAAGGAGTCACTATATGGAAGATAAGATATTAATAGAAAGACTCAAACGAAAAGACGAGAAGGCCTTTGATAAAATATATTATAAATATGCAGCATTAGTAAAATATGTAGCTTATGATATCTTACATGATATAGAAGATGTAAATGATATCTGTCAAATTACATTTACTAAGTTTTATCAAAATATTGATAATTTTAAAGGTGGTAGTTTAAAATATTATTTAGTTCAAATAGCTAAAAATGAAGCTTATATGTTACTTAGAAGTAGAAATAATGAAACTAAATATTTGTCAGAAAAAGGGTATTTAGACAGTTCAATTATCGAAACACTAAACAATGATATTTGGCTTAATATAGCTAAAATTTTAACTAAAGAAGAATTTGATGTGTTCATTTTACATTTTGCTTTTTCATTTAATTTCAATGAAATCTCTAAAGTTTTAAACAAAAGTAAAACACGTTGTCATGATATATATAAAATTGGTTTAAACAAAGTTAAAAAAATCATGAGGGAGGGGGCATAAAAAGTGAAACGTAAAGATTTAAAAAATAGTTTAAAATTTAGTTTAACAAGCAAAGAAGAACTAGAAAACATCAAAAAAGACTTATCTTTTAAAAATCGACGTTTACCATATATTATTGCTTATGTTATATCAGCACTTTCTCTTATAGCTTTAATTATAGTTGTATCAATTACTTTTATTAGTAAAGCTACAGTTTCTTTCTTAAACATGAGTTTAAGTAAAGAAAAGACGACTATAAATACAAGCAATGTGGATTTTACTTACTCTTATGATTATTATTTTGCTGCAAATGACAACATTATTATAACGATTAATTTAGATAATCAGGAACAATTTGAAATATTATCAGTTACTATTAATGATTATAAATATAATTCATATGAGTTTTTAGACGGTTCTAATAATCATACAATTTATTTAAAATATACCTTACCAGAAACGGGAGGGGTAACTTCTATTTATGTAGATAGTATTAAATATATTGATGGAACTAATATTAAAGAATCGGAATTTGTAGGTGATAGAGAATTAGAAATAGCTATAAAATATGACATACCGCAAATTGATATTTATAATATTGTTAAAACTACAACAACAATTAGTTTTAGTTTAGCATATGATAGTTCCTTAGATATTATGATTCAATTGTATAATGGTGATACACTTATCTATCAAACAGTAGGCAGTAATAGTATTAATATCGCTAATTTAGAACCTGGTACTACCTATACTTTAGCTATCACTACTAATTTTGATTTATTAGATGGATTAGGTTTAAGAAAAATAGAATTATTAAGAGAAGATATCACAACTGATTTACCATTTACCTATAGCATTATAAGTGGTATTGATTATATTGATATCATAACTGACTATGATATAGTAGTTTATTTAAATGGTCAAATAGTAGATAAACATATTACTAATTTATCACCTAATACAAACTATCATTTAATTTTTGAATATGAATATAATGGTAAAACATATCAATATAATTTAATTACTAATACAATTAATAGGGTATTTTATGATTGTAATTTAACAAAATTATCAAATGGTTATGTATTGAGTTTTAAGAAAGCAGAAGAGGTTAAAGTTACAGAAATTATAGTTAATAGTGACAAAGTATTTAATTATAGCGATGATGATAGTTTAGATGTAGTTTGTATGTTAAAAGATATCGAAAATATTGAAGAAATTAAAGTTAGATATCAATTATTAGATAATTATTATGAGGAGGTTTTACTATTAGAAAATTAGTTTTTATATTAGGATTAATATTACTCTTAGTAAGTTGTAGTGATAATAGTAATGATAACTTAATAGACGTTTCTAATCCCCCTACTTATAAAGATGTTTATTTAAGTGATAGCAGTGAAGATGATATAGCTAAAAATATGAGTCAAACTTTAGAACCACCTAGCAATGTTGAAGTAAGTGATGAACAAGTAGACCATTATGCAAATCCTAATGAGGAATTTTATTTACATGTTTTATTAGAAAATGATGAATCTTATGAAATAATGTCAATTAGTATTGATAATATAAAATATCAAAGTTATCAATTCCAAGATAATTCAACTAGTGAAGAAATCATCATAAAGATGCAGGCACCTAGTACGCCTGGTCCTTATACTTATAGAATAACAGGGATTAAATATGTTTATGAATCAAGTATTTTAGATGTTGATTTAGATAATACTACGCCTGTTATTAAGTTAGGTGTTACAGATACTGCAAGACCTCAAATTGTCTTTAAAGAGTTAAGTACAGATTCAGGTATTTTAATAGTTGATTATTTAATTGATGACCAATTATATTTAAATGCTACTTACCGCTTTATTTTATTTCTAGATGGCGAAATAGTAGATTATCTAGATACTAATGAATTGAGGTCAACCATTTATTTTGATGAGTTAGAAGTAGGTAAAGTTTATCAGTTTGCTGTCATTTGTTATGCTGATTTCTTTGATGGCAATGGTGTAAGTTCTTATTTGATGTATGAAGAAGAAATTAGAGCTTATTCAGAAGTTAGTTTAGTAAACTTTGTCACATATCCTACTTATATAACTTATGAAATTAAAGAAGATAATGTTGTTACTAATTTAATGGTAAGTTGTAATGGACAAGATGTTACAAACACTAGTGTTGTTTCTAATTTAGTACCTAATACAGAATATACTTTTATTTTAAGTTATGTGACTTCTAGTACTAATGAATTAGTTGAAATAAAATATGTACTTATAACACCTAGTTATGAAGAACCTAGTTTATTATATTTTAATGTTGATGTTAATAAGACAAGTATTAGTTATCAAGTAAATATATTAGATGTTGATAGTATTGTTTCTAATTTTAATGTTAGTTTATATGATGCTAAAGGAACTTTAATTGAAACTAAAGTAGATGTTGAAGGTACATTTAATAGTTTATTATCAGATACTATATATGAAATAAGATTGAGTTATGATTATAAGCTTGATGAGACAGAAATAAAGAATTATAGTGAAAACAAATATGTATCTACTTTAGCTAAAACTAAACCTATTGTAAGCCCAATATTTAGAACTGGTAGTAATGAAATATATTGTTATTACGACATTTATGATCCTGATAATACCATTTTAGAAATTGATATTTTTTATGAAGATTCAGGCTCTTATGCAACTTATTTAGAAGATGATGATTTTACTTTTAAAAACTTAGAACCTAATAAAACGTATAATATATTTTATGTAGTTTATTATCAAGATAATTCCTCATCTGATCTTACAAGAGAAGTTTATAAATATGAAGTAGATACAATATCAGCTACTTTCCAACTTGTATCTAATATTGATGAAATTTTTCCAACTAGTTGTCGGTTAAGGTGTTATTTTAAACAAAGTAACAATTCTGCTATTATAAATAGTATCGAATTATATGGTCCTAATGATACTTTAATTAAAGTTTATCAATCAGATGAAATAGGTGTTGAATATAATTATTACACTTTATATTTTGAAGATTTGACTCCAAATACCCAATATTTTTATGTAATTAATTATTCTTATAATAATTATGATGGGCAAGGTTATCAAGAATATAATTATAATAATTCTTTTAAAACAGCTCCTGAAATTAAAGCCCCAGATATAACTTATTTTATGACAGAAGAGGGATTTAAAGTCCTTTTAAGTCTTACTAATACTGAAGCTAGTAATGCTTCTATTAAATATGTATATATTAATAATGAACAAATTGAATTTGAGCAAATTGGTAATTCTTTAAATTTTTTAATTAAAAATGTGGTACCTACTAATTTTGAATTAAGCATTTTTTTAGAGTTTAGAATTGATAATATTGATTATTTGTCGCAGTTTTACTATGATATAACAATTGTAGAATAGGAGTGTACTATGAAATATATTTGCCAAGTATGTAGTTATGTATATGATGAAGAAAAAGAAGGAGTATTATTTAAAGATTTACCAGCTGATTGGGTTTGTCCAATGTGTGGGGCTCCTAAAGATTTGTTTGAAGCTGAAATAAGAGAAGAAGCTAATATAAACGATAAAGTAGAAGAAGTTGAAGATTTAAAAGAATTATCACCATTATTACTTTCCGCTATCTTTTCTAATTTAGCTCGTGGTTCTTTAAAACAATATAAAGCTAAAGAAGAAATTAAATTTAAAGAATTAGCTAATTATTTTGCTAAAATAGCTAAAGATGAAGAAGGAAATTTAAAAGATTTAATAGAAGAAGATTTAGACTTTTATAAAATCCTTTTTGCTGAAGCCGATAAATATAATGATAGAGGTTCTAAAAGAGCTTTAGTTTGGGGAGAAAAAGTAACAAAAATAGTAAGTAGCATTTTAACTCGTTATGAAAAAGAAGGAGCTAGTTTTTTAACAAATAATAAGATATATGTTTGTTCAATTTGTGGCTTTGTTTATATAGGTGATACTTTGCCTAAAATTTGTCCTGTTTGTAAAGTACCTAATGATAAATTTGTCTTAATAAATGGGAGGTAATTATGAAGAGTAAATATGCAGTTAGAAATCTAGCATTATGCACAAAAGATTGTTTATGTTTATATGTTTGTCCGACTGGAGCTAGTGATACAGAAGATAGTATTATTGATGTAGGTAAATGTATAGGTTGTGGGGCTTGTGCGATGAGTTGTCCTAGTAAAGCCATCTCAATGGTACCTATTAATTACCCACCTCAACAGAAAAAAGAAGATAAATTAGTTAATTTGCAATTAAAGTTAGGTGAAAATAAAGCTTTAGAAGAAGCAATTACTAACACTAAAATTAAAAATGTGAAGACAGATGAAGAATATAGACTTTTTAAAGCTTTAAACATGTCATTACGTTTGACAAATGAAGATTTAATGCGAGAAAGTTCTTATATGCTACCTCAAAGTAATAAAACGCATGAATTATTAGAATTACTATTAACAAAAAAACTACCTAAAGATATTCTTGAGGTAGTTAAAGAATTATTAGAAATATTACCAAATAATGATAAAGGCTACTAAATTGTAGCCTTTATCTTATCTATAATTAAATTTATAGCTTTATAGCTAGTTTCTAAATTTATTTTATCTAAATTAGGTAAATGAATAAATAAACTATTTTTAGTATAATTTAAAGCTGTATAATATACTAAGTTACATATATAAGCTCCGGCTGATAGTGATAATTCACCAGGTATATTATTTTCTTTTAATAAATCTAGATAATTTAATATATCTAAATTAGTAAATATTCCATCTAAACCATCTACTTGAATTTTTGTTCCTTTAATGATTTTATTATCATTATCTGGTACTAAAGCATATTGATAATTAATACCTATAAGTTCTAAAGATATTTTATCTCTTGAACTAGCTAAACCTAAAGATAAAATAATATCAGGTTTAACTTCTTTAATTTTATTTTCTAATATCTTTTTAGCTTCACTATAACTAACTGGTAATATGATTGTATCATATTTATCTTTTAGCATATTAACTATTAACATTGAAGGATTGACATCATTATTTAAAAAAGGTTCAAAACCAGTAATTAATATTTTCATCTTTAACCTACATATTATTCACTTTGTCTAAGCTCTTATAGAATTTAGGCATTTTTTTAATATCTAAAGTATTAATCTTTTCCTTAATAGTAATAATAGTCTTATTAATAATCTCATTACAACTATCAATAATTTTTTGATTAGCAGTAGTAATAATTTGACTTTGTTTTAATATTTCATTAACTTTTTTCTCAAGTCCTTCAATTGGTTTATTAATATAAGTATTGAGTAATTCATCAAATTCGGTAGCTAATTCCTTTTTGTCTTTTAAAGCTAATTCTTCAGATTCTTTAGCAAGTAAAATATCACGATATTTTTCGGCTAAACTATAAATAATACCTAAAAAAGCAATAAAATATTGAGGCCTTACCATATACATTTTTTCATATTCGTTAACTACTTTAATAGGTGCATCGTTATCGCTATCCCATTCTAGTTCTGATATTAAAAGGGCATATTCACAGCCTTTTTTGTTTCTATCTACATTTAATTTGTTGTAATGATCACTGTTTTTCTTTTTATTTTTACTCATTGGATCTTCATTTTTCATCTCACAACAAACACTTGTTAATAATGTTTCTTTTTTATTATCTAAATAGACTTTAAAAATATAATCAGCTTTAGTCGCTTTTTTATCATCATCTTCTCTAATAGCTGTATTATCTTTTTCCCAAGTACAGTTTTTAAAACCAACTACGGCATAATTTAAATATTCTTCATTACACCAGTTTTCTAATTGTTCACCTATTTTTTTGATATTTAAACTAGATTTAGCTAATTTAGCATTATTAAGTTCATTTTTTAGATTAGTTATATCATTATTTAAATTAGTAATTTTGTTATTATAATTTTGTTCTATTATTAATTTTTGATTTTCAAGTTCTAAATCTTTAGATTCAGTTAGATTTTTAATTTTATCATTTAATTCTTTTATTTTAAAACTATATTCTCTATTTAATTCATTAACTTTTTGTTCTAATATATTATCTTTTGCTTGATTAGATAACTCTAATTTAGTAATTTGTTCAGTATATTTTAGTTTTAATTCATTTTCTTTATCTTTAACTTTGTGTTCAAGAATAGTATTTTTATTATTTAATTCATTATTTAAGTCTCTTATTTTTAATTCAAATTCTTTAGTTAGATTATTAATATTATCTTTATATTTAGCTTCTAACTCATTTATTTTAGTTTCTTGAGTATGTTTATATGCCTTAATTTCTAATTCATATTTTTCATTTAGATTTTTTTGATAGATAGCAGTAGCTTCTTCCTCAATTTTTTTATTAAGAAAAGAGGTATCAACTTTAACTAAATCTTTTAAATCAATATAATCACCATTTTTAGCATCTTCTAGCAATTCTAAAGTAGTTTCATTAATAATTTGTGCTTTTACTTTCATATTATCAACCTCACTGGTTATTATAACATTTATTTAAATAAGAGTAAAGGCAATAAAAAGAAGTTAGTTTTATTTTACTATGAATATATTGTATGGTATAATTTATTGATTATTTTTAAAGGAATGATAACATGTTACAGGTTATAAATTTAGGGTTACAATATGGTAGTAGAACTTTATTTAAAGATGTTAATTTAACTTTTACTAATGGTAATTGTTATGGAATTATTGGAGCTAATGGGGCTGGTAAGTCGACTTTTTTAAAGTTATTAGCTAAAGAAATTGAACCAACTAATGGTGAAGTTTATTTAGCTCCTAATGCGAGAATGTCTATTTTAGCTCAAGATCAAAATAAATATAATGATTATAATGTAATAGAAACTGTTTTATTAGGGCATAAAGAATTGATGCGTATTAAAAATGAAAAAGAAAAATATTACACAAAAGAAAATTTTACTGATGAAGATGGTATGATTTTAGCTGAATTAGAAGGTGAGTTTGCCGCATTAGGAGGTTGGGAAGCCGAAAGTGATGCTGAAACATTATTAGCTGGTTTAGGGGTAGAATCTAATTTATTTTATGAAAAAATGGAAAATATTGATGCTAAAATAAAAGTAAAAGTATTATTGGCTCAAGCTTTATTTGGCAATCCTGATGTTTTACTTTTAGATGAGCCTACTAACAATTTAGATTATAAAGCAGTTAGATGGCTAGAAATTTTTTTACTTAATTTTCCTAATACAGTATTAGTAGTTTCCCATGATCGCCATTTTTTAAATAATGTTTGTACACATATTTGTGATGTTGACTATGGTAAGATTAAATTATATGTTGGTAATTATGAGTTTTGGTATGAATCAAGTCAATTATTATTAGCTCAAATGAAGGATGAAAATAAGAAAGCTGAACAAAAAATAAAAGAACTTAAAGCTTTTATCGAACGCTTTAGTGCTAATAAATCTAAATCACGACAAGCTACATCGCGGAAAAAGTTATTAGATAAAATTGAATTAAACAATCTTGAACCATCTAGTAGACGTTATCCTTATGTTGGATTTAAACCTAACAGAGAAGTTGGTAATGATATATTGTTTGTTAATAATTTAAGTAAGCCAGGTTTATTTTCTAATCTAACATTTTCAGTTAATAAAGGTGATAAAATAGCTTTATTAGCCGAAAATTCACAAATTATTGAAGCTTTATTTAAAATATTATTAGGGAAAGATTTAAATTATGAAGGCAATTTTAAATGGGGTATAACAACTGAAGTTTCTTATTTATTACAAGATAATAAAGATTTGTTTGATAATGATTTAAATTTAGTAGATTGGTTAAGACAATATTCAAAAGATGAACAAGCTGAATCTTTTATTAGGTCATGGCTTGGTAGAATGTTGTTTAGTGGAGAAGAAAGTTTGAAGAAAGCTAATGTTTTATCAGGTGGGGAAAAGATTAGATGTAATTTAGCTAAAATGATGTTAGAAGGGCCTAATGTATTGTTGTTAGAAGATCCAACTAATCATTTAGATTTAGAATCAATTACGGCCTTAAATAATGGTTTAACAGCTTTTAAAGGTAATATAATTTTTTCAAGTCATGACGCTGAATTATTAGAAACAGTAGCTAATCGCATTATTTATTTTGCTAAAGATGGCACTATCATCGATAAGTATCAAACATATGAAGAATTCATAGGTGAATAGAATGGATTTGTTAAAAGATTTAAATGATGCTCAAAAAGAGGCTGTGTTGCAAACGGAAGGTCCGGTTATGGTTATGGCAGGGGCCGGTTCAGGAAAAACACGCGTTTTAACAAGAAGGATAGCTTATATCATTGAACAAATGGGAGTAAGTCCTTATAGCGTTTTAGCTGTTACATTCACTAATAAAGCGGCTTTAGAAATGAAAGAAAGAATAGCTAATTTGTTAGGTATAGATACTAAGTTTATGTGGGTTTCTACATTCCATAGTTTTTGTGCAAGGGTATTACGTGCTGAAGCAGCTCATCTTGGTCTTACTTATACCTCTAATTTTCAAATATTAGATGATGAAGATTCATTAAAGATAGTTAAGAAGATTTTTAAAAAATTAGATATAGGTGATGATATTAAACCACAAACAATTAGAACAGATATATCTAAATCTAAGAATTTAGCTGATTTTAATATCGAAGATCCTTATAGGCTTAAAATATTTAATAAAGTTAAAACGGAGTATGATAAGTATTTATGTGAAAATAATGCTTTTGATTTTGATGACTTGCTAATTAAAACAGTTGAATTATTTAAAAATAATGCTGATATTTTAAATAAATATCAAGATAAATTTAATTATATTTTAGTAGATGAATTTCAAGATACTAATAAAATACAATTTGATTTAATTTATCTTCTAGCTATGAACAACCAAAATATTTTTGTTGTTGGTGATGAAGATCAGTCAATTTATTCCTTTAGGGGAGCTTTAGTATCTAATATAGCTAAGTTTAAAAATGTTTTTCCTTTAACTAAATTAGTATTATTAGAAGAAAATTATCGTAGTACTAAAGCTATTTTAGATTTAGCTAACAAAGTTATTAAAAATAATAATGCACGTATTGGTAAAGTTTTATTTACTAAACAAATAGATAGTGTTAGACCTTATTACCAGATGTTTGATGATAATAAAGAAGAAGCTGATTTTGTTTTAAATAAAATTTTAGAATTAAGAGAAAAAGGATATGAGTATAAAGATTTTGCAATTATGTATAGAGCTAATTACATCTCTAGAAATTTCGAAGATGTTTTAATTAAAGCTAAAATTCCATATGTTATTTATGGTGGTTTTTCTTTCTTTAGTCGGAAAGAAGTTAAAGATGTAGTTGCTTATTTAAGACTTATTTTAAATCAAAACGATAATATATCTTTTTTAAGAATAGTTAATGAACCTAAAAGAAAGATTGGTTCTACTACTTTAGAGAAATTAGATTATATATCTAATCAAAACAAAATTTCTTTATTTGAGGCTATAAATTATATTAACAATAATAGTTTAAATAGTTTTAGAGATATGATTTTAAGTTTAGCTAAATCAGTTAATGAAGTTCCTTTAGGTGATTTTTATGATTTAGTTTTAGATAAATCAAATTATCTTAAATCTTTAAAAGATAATGATGAAGAAGAAAGAATTGAAAATATAAATGAGTTTAGATCGGTTTTAAAAGAGGCTTTAGATACTTATAAAGGTAACAATGAGGCTGTGTTAGCTGGTTTATTGCAAGATTTAAGTTTAAGAACTGATACAGATAATAAAAAAGATAGTGATGAAGTAATTAAATTGATGTCTTTTCATCAGGCTAAAGGTTTAGAGTTTAAAGTTGTTTTTATGGTGGCTATGGAAGAAGGAATTTTCCCTAGTGTAAATGCCTTTTCTAATGAAGATTTAGAAGAAGAAAGACGTATTTGTTATGTTGGTATTACTAGAGCTAGAGAAAGATTATATATAACAGCTGCTAAAAAGAGATTCATGTATGGTAGAGATGATTTTCATATGCCTAGTCGCTTTATTAAAGAAATGGAGTTATTGCCTAAAATAAAGCCTAGATATACAAATCAAAATAAAACATTAGTTTATAAAGCAAATATTAAAGATAAAAAAGATGAACTACCATTTAAAGTTGGTGATGAAATTAGCCATGATGTTTTTGGTAAAGGATTAGTTGTAGAGGCTAATAAAGATATTATTAAAGTAGCTTTTATGATTCCTTATGGTATTAAAACGTTAAATCCTAATCATAAAGCAATAAAAAAATTATAGATAGTAAAGAAAGAAGTTGAAAAAATGGATAATCGTGATTTGACATTAGTAATGGATTTTTATGAACTTACTATGTCACAAGTATATTTTAATGAGGGTAAAACAGAAGAAGTTGTTACATTTGATTTGTTTTATCGTAAAAATCCAGATAACGCCGGTTACTCAATTTGTGCCGGGCTTGAACAAGTTATTGATTTTGTTAAACGTTTTAAATTTAATAAAGATGATATTTCATATTTAAGAAGTACTAAACAGTTTAGTGAAGATTTTTTAAATTATTTAGCTAATTTTAAATTTAAAGGTGATATTTATGCTATTAAAGAAGGAACACCTGTTTTTCCTAATGAGCCAATTATTAGAGTTAAAGGAAATATTATAGAAGCTCAATTATTAGAAACAGCTTTATTACTATGCATCAATCACCAAACTATGATAGCTACTAAAGCTCACCGCATTGTTGAGGCTGCTGAGGGACGTGCTATCATGGAATTTGGGGCTCGTAGATCTCATAATTTTGATGCTGCTATCTATGGTGCTCGTGCCGCTTATATTGGTGGAGTAGTAGGTACAGCTACAACATATGCAGGAAAAGAATTTGGTATGCCAGCTTTAGGTACTATGGCCCATTCTTTTGTCCAATCTTTTGAAACTGAATTAGATGCATTTAAAGCTTATTGTAGAACTTATCCTAATAATGCTGTTTTATTGTTAGATACTTATGACACATTAAAATCTGGTTTACCTAACGCTATTAAAGCTGCTAAAGAAGAATTAGAGCCTAAAGGATATCGCTTAAAAGGGGTTAGAATAGACTCAGGAGATATGGCCTATTTATCTAAAAAAATTAGAAAAGCATTAGATAATGCTAATATGCATGATTGTACTATTGTCATTTCTAATAGTTTAGATGAATATTTAATAGCTTCTTTATTAAAACAGGGTGCTAAAATAGATTCTATGGGTGTTGGTGAAAACTTAATATGTTCAAAAACGACACCTGTATTTGGTGGTGTTTATAAACTATCTAGTATTTATGTTAATAATAGAGCCATTCCTAAAATTAAGCGTAGTGAAAATGTTGAAAAAATAACTAATCCTGGGTATAAAGATTTATATCGTATTTATGATAAAGAAACAAAAATGGCTGTAGCTGATGTAATAAGCTTACATAAAGAAAAATTATCAGAAGATGAAGATTTAACAATTTATCATCAAATGAATACTTGGAAAAATAAAACATTTAAAGCCGGTACTTATACACTAAAGCCTTTGTTAGAACCTATTTTTAAAAAAGGTAAATTGGTTTATCAACTTCCGACTTTAGAAGAAATAAGAGCTTATTCAGTAGAAGAATTTAAGACTATTTGGGAAGAAGTTAAACGTTTTGAATATCCGCAAACCTATTATGTAGACTTAACTAAAAAATTATCAAATTTAAAGCATAAAATGTTAGAAGAAATTGAAGAATAATGACTAAAATTATATTAATTACAGGTGATTTAGCTACAGGTAAATCAACTTTCTCACAAATATTAGCCTCTGAATTTAACCTTTTAGTTTTAAATAAAGACAATATTAAAGAAATATTAGCAGATACTATAGGTTTTACAGATCGTATGACTAACTTAAAATTATCTGATGCTAGTATATCTATTATGTTTTATGTTTTAAAACAAATGTTAAATATTAATAAAAGTATTATTTTAGAAGCTAATTTTCATCAAAAAAACATAGATATTTTATATGATATAATAAAAGATAAGGCTTCTGTTTTAGTTTTAAATTTAAGAGCTCAAGATGAGATCATTTATAATAGATTTGTCAATAGGATCAAAAATGAAGGTCGTCATAAAGTTCATCAATCTGCTAATTTGACAGATTTAAATAAGTTTGTTATGTATGTAAATGAAGATAGAAATAATGATTTTAAAGATTTTGCTGTTATTAATATAGACGCATCAGATTTTACATATCAACAAGATAATAGTTTGAAACAAAAGATTAGAGATTTCTTAAATAAATAGGGGTATATATGTTAAAAATAGGTTGTCATTTATCAATTAGTAAAGGTTTATTAAATGCAAGTAAAGAAACAGTAAGTATTAATGGTAATACATTTCAATTCTTTAGTCGTAATCCTCAAGGATTTAAACAAAAAGAATTTGATGAAAAAGATTATCAAGAATTTTTAAAATATAATCAAGAAAATAATTTATTTCCTCCTTTATGTCATGCGCCTTACACTTTAAACTGTTGTAGTAAAGACGAAAGAGTTAGAGAATTAGCTAAAATGATTTTAGAGGCAGATTTAAAAAGAATGTCAAGCTATGGATATTTTATGTATAATATGCATCCTGGCGCCCATGTCGGGCAAGGGGTAGATGAAGGAATTGAATTAATAGCTAATACCTTAAATGATGTAGTTAAACCAGATTATAATGGCTTAATTCTATTAGAGTTAATGGCTGGCAAAGGCAGTGATATTGGCAGAAGTTTTCAAGAAATTAGAGCTATATTAGATAAATTAATTTTAAAAGATAAATTTGGTGTTTGCCTAGATACTTGTCATGTATTTGCTGCTGGATATGATATAGTTAATGATTTAGATGGTGTTTTAATAGAATTTGACAAAATAATAGGACTTGATAAACTTAAAGCTTTACATCTAAATGATTCAAAAATGCCTTTTAAATCATTTAAAGATAGGCATGCCCCTTTAGGTCAAGGGTATATAGGTTTAGATACTTTTATTAAAATCATTAATCATAAAGCTTTAAAAAAATTACCAATGTATTTAGAAACACCTCATGAAACTCTTTTAGGTTATAAAGAAGAAATAGCTTTTCTAAAGGAAAACTATCTTGAATAAACAAATAAAAAAGCTTGTATTAACAGCTTTATTTATAGCTATAGGTCTTTTATTGCCATTTATTTTTCACAATATTCCTAGTGGTGGAAATATCTTTTTACCTATGCATTTACCTATTATATTAGGTGGTTTAGCTTTAGGTCCTATTTATGGTTTAGCAATTGCTTTATGTGTGCCTATTTTATCGTTTTTATGGACTAATATGCCTAATATTACTGTTTTACCAGGTATGACTTTAGAACTAGTTACTTATGCAACTATATGTCCTATTTTGCTTAAATTAATTAGAACTAAATATCTATATATTAATATTTACATATCTTTAATTATTACGATGTTTATTGGTCGTGTTATTTCTGGCTTGACAAATGCCTTTATTTTTCAAGTTGGAAATTATAATTTAACTACTTGGGTGACTTTATCTTTTATAACAGCTATTCCAGGTATTATTATCCAATTAATTATAATCCCTAATCTATATATACTATTTAAAAAATATTTATTATCAGATATTATAAATTAAAAGATAAAACAGAAAAATGTCTTGTAGAAAAAAGCCCCTAAGTTTATAGACTTTTAATACAAGACATTTTTTATATTTTTAATATTTTAAATATACTAAATAAGATACTTAATATTATAAATAATATAATAGCTAAAAAACTATTATTAGCTTCAATTAAAATATTAAAAGGTGAAAAATAATATAGATTACTAAAATTGATATTTAAAATAAATAATATAATTGAATATATTAATATGATTAATTTAAACCATTTAAACAATTTAGATTCTTTATCATTTTGATAAAAGCTAATAAATAATATAAAGCTATATAATATAGTATTAATTAAACCAATGATATTTGTAATATGAAATTGTTTATAACAACAAATACTAGTTATTAATAAAGTTAGAAAACTAATTAATATTACAATTAATAAAGGTAGATAATTAGCTAAAAATAAGTAGCTAGTTTGTTTTACTTTACTAATAGGAAGTAAGATATTACTTTCTTTTTTTCTTTTAGCTAAATAAATAGTATAGATGCTTATAATTAACAAAAAATATAACATTATGAATTGATATAAATAGTTATAATCACTAAAAATAGGAATAAAAGTAATAAATATAAGTTTAAAATAAAATGGTAAATTTAGATAATGCGTATAGGCAGTTTCATCTACTTGCGTATTGTAGTTTAAACTGATAGTTAAACTTATAAATATGATTAATATTATAGATAAAATTGAGGTTAGTATTATATTTTTAAAAAACAATCTTTTATACATATTTTTCACTTCCATATTCACAAATAGCTAGATTTAGACCAAAAACCGTAAATATAATAATACTAGCTAAGTAATTAAGTGATAGATTAGTATTATCTAAAATACTAATATAATCGAAATAACATAAAGGACAAATATAAGATAAAAGGGAAAAATTAGTTATTTTATATATTATAGAGATTATTAAAAATAAAGCTAATAGGCCTAAAGCCAATAAAATAGAAAAGTTTTTATTTTTGATAAATGAGGTAATTGCTAAAGTGATAGAATAAGTAGTTATACTAGTTAAAAATAAAGCTAGTTGTATTAAAAATAAAACCAAATAAAGTTGCTTTAAATTATAAAAAGAAAAGTAGATAATTAAATAAGTATATATGATCAAATTTACAATAAATAAAGAAAAGATAGCTAAAGATATTTTTTTCTTTAAATATGTACCTTTAGAAAAAGGTTTAGTAATAAAAATATTAATATATTTATTATCTTCATTAATAGTTTTAATAGCTAGATGGCTAGCTAAAAGTAAATAAAAGAATATACCGACATTTAAATATATTACATAATAATATAATATATTATCAAAACTTAAATAACTAATTTTTAAAATATTTAATGATAGAGGTGATATATTATTGTAAATAGATATCAAATTATCTTTATTTAATAAATAGTTGTTATATAAGCTTAAAAAAATAGTAGTAGTTGATATTATTATGAGTAGATAAATTAAAGATAAAAATAAATATCTTTTTAAGTGCGTTTTATAAATCATTTAAAAGACCTCCTATTATCTCTTCTATAGTAGGACTTTCAATTTCTATATCTAAAAGATTAAAGTTACTTAATTTTTTTAATAAATAAGTCATCTCACCAGCGTATATGAAACTAGCTGTCTCATTATTTAAACTAATATTTGATAGGCCTTTTAAATTGAGGTCTTTATAAGTTATCATATCTTTTAAAGCAATTGTTACTTTTTTATAGTCTTTTTTCATTATTTTATTTTTAATATCTAAAATAGTATTGTTATTTAATAAATAAATATCATCAGCTAAATCAATAGTGAAATTGAGAGAATGGCTAACTATAATAATACTAGTTCCTTCATATTTTAATTGTTTTAAAATATTTGTTAAAGTATGAATTGAATTGTTATCTAAATAGTTAGTAGGTTCGTCTAATAATAGCAATTTTGGCTTGTGAAAAAACGCTAAAATAAGAGACAATTTTTGTTTTTCTCCACTTGATAAATCATAGATATTCTGGTTTATATCAAGGTTAAATGAGTTTAGATAATTAGTGATATTTAAAGTATAATCTAAATTATAATATTTATTGATTGTTTTGATGAAATCTTTTATTTTAATAGAAGGGAAATTATAAGGATAATCTGGCAAATAGCCAATATCTCGCATGATATTAGTGTAGTCATCTTTTAAATTGCCATTTAGAATTGTTATTTTGCCAGTATCAACGGCTAATTCATTAATTATACATTTTAATAAAGTAGATTTACCACTACCACTTTTACCTAAAATGGCCATACATCTTTTATCTTCTAAAGTAATGTTTATATCTTTTATTCCTTTTTGTTCGTTATACATTTTAGAAAGATTATTAATAATCAAATTTTTCATATAAATTCAGACATCCTTCCTTAGAAGTTTATAAAACCATTTTAACACATTTAATTTAATTTAACACTATATAAATAATTAAAAAAATAGTATAATAAATAAGATTTGAAGGTGATTACATGACAGTTTTAGAGCGAATAGAAGAATTAAGAGAAAAATTAAATAAAGCTGGTTATGAATATTATGTTTTAGATAAACCAAGCATCAGTGACTATGAATATGATATGTTGATGCAAGAATTAATTAAATTAGAAGAAGAACACCAAGAATATAAGGATGATACTTCGCCGACTGCAAAAATAGGAGGAGAAGTTTTAACAAAATTTAGTAAAGTAACTCATCAAAATCAAATGATGAGTTTAGGTGATATATTTTCTTTAGATGAAGTTGATGATTTTGTTAATCGCATTAATAAGTTAGTCGTTTCACCAACTTTTGTTTGTGAGCTTAAAATAGATGGATTATCAGTGGCCATTAGATATGAAAATGGTAAATTTCTTTTAGCTGCAACTAGAGGTAATGGACGAGTTGGCGAAAATGTTACTAGTAATGTTAAAACGATTAAAAGTGTACCATTAACGATTCCTTATAAAGCTAATTTAGAAGTTAGAGGGGAAATATTCATGCCTAAGGCTTCGTTAGTTAAGCTAAATTTAGAAAGAGAAATTAATGGCGAGGAATTATTTCAAAATTGTCGAAATGCGGCAGCTGGTTCAATTAGACAGTTAGATAGTAAAGTGGTAGCTAAAAGGAACTTAGACACTTTTATTTATTATTATTTAGGTGAAGTAGATACACAAATAGAAGCTTTAGATAAATTAAGAGAATTAGGATTTAAAGTAAATCCTTATGCTAGATTGTGTAAAACTGCTAATGAAATTAAAGATTATATTAACTATGTAGCTAGTATTAGAGAAGAATTACCTTATGATATTGATGGGGTTGTAATTAAAGTTAATGAGATGAAATATCATGAGATTATAGGTCAAACTGTTAAAGTGCCAAAATGGGCGATTGCTTACAAATTTAAACCAGAAGAGGCAGAAACTAAATTACAATCAGTGACATTTCAAGTTGGCAGGTCGGGAGTAATTACACCGGTTGCTAATTTTGAACCAGTATTTGTTCAAGGTTCAACAATATCTAAAGCTACTTTGCATAACGAAGATTATTTAAAAGAAAAAGATATTTATGAAGGAGATACTATAATCATTCATAAAGCAGGAGATGTTATACCAGAAGTAGTTCGAGTAGTTAAAGAAAAAAGAGATGTAAATGCTAAACCAATTCAAATGGTTTCTTATTGTCCTTGTTGTAATAGTAAGTTAGTAAGGTATGAGGGAGAAGCTGATTATTATTGTATTAATCCGCAATGCAAGGAAAGAATTATAGCTTCTTTAATTCATTTTGCTTCTAAACCAGCCTATAATATTGAGAATTTAGGTGAACAAATTATTAGATTATTTTATGAAAAGGGTTATTTGAAAAGTGTTGTTGATATTTTTAAATTAGGTAATTATAAAGATGAATTAATTAATTTACCTAAATTAGGGAAAAAGAGCGTAGAAAACTTGTTGACTAACATTGAAAACAGCAAGAATAATACTTTAGATCATTTAATTTTTGCTTTAGGTATACCAAATGTTGGGGCTAAAGTTGCTAGAATAATATGTGAAAGGTTTAACACAATTGAACTTATTTTAGCTGCTAAATATGAAGATATAGTAGCTATAAAAGATATAGGTGAAATTATAGCTAGAGACTTTGTTAATTATTTTGCAAATTCTTATAATTTAGAAATAATTAATGAATTGAAGGATTTAGGACTCCGTTTAGATATGCCTAAAGTAGAAATTAGGACTGATTCTTACTTTAGTGGTAAAAGAGTAGTTTTGACAGGAACTTTAACTAACTTTTCGCGTGATGAGGCTAAGGCTAAACTAGAAAGTCTAGGTGCTAGTGTTATCAGTTCTGTCAGCAAAAAAACAGATATTGTAATATGTGGTAGTGAAGCTGGTTCTAAACTTGCTAAAGCTTTAGAACTTGGTATTCAAGTTATGGAAGAAGAAGAATTTTTAAATCTTATAAAGGATTGATTTTAATGGATTATATCTATATTAAAGGTGCTAGAGAAAACAATTTAAAAAATATAGAATTAAAGATACCTAAAAATAAATTGATTGTTATGACAGGTGTAAGTGGTTCAGGTAAATCAAGTTTAGCATTTGATACAATATATCAAGAGGGTGAAAGACGATTTGTTGAGTCACTTTCAACTTATGCAAGACAGTTTATTGGTATGCAAGATAAACCTGATGTTGATATTATAGAAGGCTTATCTCCTTCTATTTCTATTGATCAAAAAACTGCAAGCCATAATCCTCGTTCAACTGTTGGAACAGTAACAGAGATTTATGATTATTTGCGGGTTTTGTTTGCTAGGATTGGGACTCCGTATTGTCCACATCATCATTTACCAATATCATCATGGTCAATTGATGAGATTATTAGTAAAATTATGGAACTTAATATAGACACTAGAGTTTATATTTTAGCTCCTGTTGTCCGTGAACAAAAAGGTGAACATAAACAACTATTACAAAATTTTTTAAAACAAGGATATGTTAGAGCCTATATTGATGGTGAATTAGTTGAATTAGACAATGAAATAAAGTTAGAAAAAAACAAAAAACATACTATTGATTTAGTGGTTGATCGTTTAAAACTTAAAGATGATTCTTTAAGTCGTTTAACAGAAGCTATTTCTTTAGCTTTTAAAGCTAGTTCTGGTTTTGTTAAAGTCATGCATGATGATAAAGTAGATTTATATAGTGAAAATTATGCTTGCCCCTTATGTGGATTTACTTTGCCGGAATTAGAACCAAGGCTATTTTCTTTCAATAACCCTTTAGGAGCTTGTCCGGATTGTCATGGTTTAGGTTATAAATTACATATAGATAAAAATCTTATTATTGATGAAGAAAAAAGTTTAGTTGATGGGGCAATAGTTCCATACCGTAATCAAGAAAAAGATAATTTAAACTTTGCTGAATTAGCTCAAGTATGTGCTTATTATGGGATCGATGATAATATTCCGTTTAAAAATTTAGAAAAAAATAAACAAGATATTATTTTATATGGTTCCCCAGATATTATCCATTTTAGATTGGTTTCAACTAGTGGTAGAGAATCGATTAAAGATAAAAAATTTGAAGGAATTATTAACACCTTTGAAAGACGCTATTTAGAAACTAATTCAGATTGGATTAGAGAATGGATAGAGGGTTATATGGTAGAAAGCGAGTGCCAAACTTGTCATGGAGCTCGTTTAAATGAAGATGTACTAGCTGTTTATATTAATGGAAAAAACATTGCTGATTTATGTCAAATGTCAATTATTGATTTATATGATTTTTTCTCTAATTTAGAACTTACAGAAGAAAAAAGACAAATAGCTAGTTTGGCTATTAAAGAAATTAAGGATAGATTAAAATTTTTAATTGATGTAGGACTTGATTATTTAAATTTAGCGCGTAGTGCTATTTCTCTTTCAGGTGGAGAGGCTCAAAGAATTCGTTTAGCTACGCAAATTGGTAGTCAGCTTACTGGTGTTATATATGTATTAGATGAGCCTAGTATTGGGCTTCATCAACGCGATAATGCTAGATTGATTGCGAGTTTAAAAAGGATGCGCGATTTAGGGAATACTCTAATCGTTGTTGAACATGATGAAGAGACTATGCTAGAAGCTGATTATTTAGTAGATGTTGGACCAGGAGCTGGTATTCATGGTGGTGAGATAGTAGCTGCAGGTACACCAAAAGAGGTTATGGCTAACCCTAATAGTTTAACTGGCAAGTATTTAACGGGGCAATTACGAATTGAAACTCCTAAAGTAAGAAGAAAAGGAAATAATAAAGAAATTGTTGTTTATAAAGCTTTAGAAAACAATTTAAAAGGTATTGATATAAAATTTCCTTTAGGAAAGTTTATATGTGTAACAGGAGTAAGTGGTAGTGGTAAATCTACTTTAGTTAACGAAATTCTTTTAAAATATGGTCAAAAATTGCTATATAAAGCGAAAAAACTAGCTCCAGGTAAATGTGAAAAAGTAACAGGATTTGAAAACATTGATCGTATTATAGAAATAAGTCAACAACCAATAGGAAGAACACCTCGTTCTAACCCGGCTACTTATACAGGTGTATTTGATGATATAAGAGATTTATTTAGCAAAACTAATGAGGCTAAAATGCGGGGATATGACAAGGGACGCTTTAGTTTCAATGTTAAAGGTGGTCGTTGTGAGGCTTGTGGTGGCGATGGTGTTAAAAGAATATCAATGCATTTCTTGCCTGATGTTTATGTACCATGCGAAGTCTGTCACGGCACTAGATATCAAAGGGATACTTTAGAGATTAAATTTAAAGATAAAAATATAGCAGATGTTTTAGATATGAGAATTGAAGAAGCCTATAATTTCTTTAGTTCTTTTCCTAAAATTAAAGCTAAATTAGAAACGTTAATGGCTGTAGGTCTTGGCTATATGAAATTAGGTCAGTCTTCAACTACTCTTTCTGGTGGTGAAGCGCAAAGAATTAAGTTAGCTAGTGAACTTTATTCACGAATAAGTGATAGAACTCTTTATATTTTAGATGAACCATCGACAGGTCTTCATACAGATGATATTAATAAATTATTGAAAGTATTTGCTAAAATTGCCGATAATGGAGCTACTTTAATAGTTATTGAGCATAATTTAGATATTATTAAATCAGCTGATTATATTATTGATTTAGGGCCTGATGGTGGAGATAAAGGTGGTAGCGTTGTAGCATGCGGCACGCCTGAAGAAGTAGCGCAAAACCCAAATTCTTATACAGGACAATATTTAAGGAAAATATTTACTAAAGAGGAGGCTTTATGAGTAAAAAAGGTGTATTAGTAAAAAAAATAATAGAAGATAATAATTTGACTATCTTTTATGGTGATTCTGGCTTAGATAGATATGTTGTTGAAGATATGATTTGTCGGCCGGGTATGGAGCTTTGTGGTTATTTAGATTTTTATGAACCGCAAAGAATCGTTTTAATAGGAACTAAAGAAGCTACTTTTTTAAAAACATTACCAGAAGAAGTTCAAATTGAAAGAGTACGTAATATTTTTAATTTAGAACCCCCTCTAATTGTTTTTTCTAAAAATGTAACATTACCAGACTATTTTTTAGATTTTGCTAAAAATTATAATATTGCTTTAGTTAAAAGTGATTTACCTACTACTGCTACATCATCTAAATTGTATACTTATTTACAAGAGATTTTAGCAGCTAGAATAAGTGTTCATGCCACCTTTTTAGATATCCATGGTCTTGGTACTTTAATTATGGGTCATAGTGGTATTGGTAAGTCTGAAACTGCTCTTGATTTAATTAAAAGGGGTCATCAATTAATTTCTGATGATTTAGTAGAAATATTTGAGAAAGAACCAGGTAATTTAATTGGCACTGCTCCAGATATTTTAAAAAGATATATGGAAATTAGAGGTATAGGTATTGTTGATGTAGTTCATATGTTTGGTGCCGGAGCCTATAGACCTAAAAAAAATGTTAAATTAGTTATTGAATTAGAGATGTGGGACAAAGACAAATATTATGATCGTTTAGGTTTAAAACAAGATAAAATTAAGTTTTTCGATACGGAAATTACTAAATTAATTATACCAGTCTTACCTGGTAGAAATGTAGCATTGTTAGTTGAATCAGCCGTTTTAAATGAAAAGTTAAGAATATATAATGATTATAATGATGCTAAAGCTTTTGTCGATTCTGTCAATAAGAAAGCTCGAGGTGAAGATGAGTGATTTATGCTTTATTTATTTCTATAATTTTAATAATAATAGCTTGTCTATATTATCCATATTTGAAAATTAATGGTGAGTATAAGACAATTAAAGTAAAAAATATTATTACAAAAAAAGATCATGTTTTGAGAGTATCTATTCCTCTTGTTTTAACTATTGTAGCTTTAATTGTTTTATTAATTTTAGATTTAACCCTAAGTGATTTATTTATTGACCCAGTAGCTTTTGAAATATTTGGTCTTGAAGTAAGATGGTATGCCTTATGGATTTTACTTGGGGTTGTAGTGGCCGTTATTCTTGGTGTTAAAGAAGGAAAAAGAATAGGTATTTATTCTGATTTTATATATACAGGTATTTTAATCACATTGCCTTTAGCTATAATTGGAGCTAGAATTTGGTATGTTTTATTTAATTTAGATGAATTTCAAACTTTTGGTGATGTAATAGGTTTACGTGATGGTTGGGCCGGTCTTGGTATTCAAGGTGGCGTAATTATGGCTATTATCGTGGTCTTTTTATATTGTAAAAAGACTAAAGTTTCACTTTATAAAGCGCTAGATTTAGTAGCTCCTGGGTTTTTAATAGGTCAAATTTTTGGCCGCTGGGGTAATTTTTGTAACCATGAATTATATGGGCCATTAGTAGAAAATGAGGCTTTATTTAGATTCTTTTTACCAAAATTTATCAGTGAAAATATGTATATAGAGTCGCCATATTTATTAAATGGTTTATCTGCTGGTTATTATCAACCAATGTTTTTATATGAAAGTTTATTAAATTTAGTAGGTCTTTGTATTTTATTAATAGCTAGAAAAAAATCAAAGAAATTAGAATCTGGTGATATGTTAGGACTATATTTAATTTGGTATGGTATAGTAAGAACAATAACTGAATCATTTAGATTTGAAGGAGAAGTATTGTTAGTAGGCAATATTAGAGTAAGTATTGTTGTGTCAGTTGTGTTTATCATTTGTGGTATAGCATTCTTAATATTAAAACGCAAATTTGGCCCACGAACTAATTATCTAGAACTAGTTGATTATATTAAAAATAATAAAATTGATACTATCTTATTTGATTTAGATGGAACAATTTTAGATTCAAAAGAACTTATTTATCGTTCTTTTGTTCATACTTTTGAAAAATATTTTCCAAATCATGAGTTAACTGATGCCGAACTTGACTCTTTCTTTGGCCCACCTTTAGCTAGTAGTTTTGGTAAATATACAGATGATCCTAATAAGATAAATGAAATGATTGAATATTATCGTTCTTATAATATTGAAGCACATGATGAATTAGTTAGTTTATTTCCGGGTGTAAAAGATACCTTAAAATTTCTTCATAAACATAATTATAAATTGGGTGTTGTTTCAGCTAAAAAGACTGAATTAGTAAATCATGCATTAGAACATTTTAATATCATTCAATATTTTGATGTAGTTATCGGACAAGATGAAGTATCTAAACCTAAACCAGACCCAGAAGGTATTTATAAGGCATGTCAAAAATTAAAAACTACAAGAACTTTATATGTTGGTGATAGTGTGTCAGATATTGAAGCAGGTAAAAATGCTAAAGTTAAAACATGTGCGGTTGCTTATAAAAAAGATAATGGTAGAGCCCCTGTTTTACAAGCAGCTGATCCAGATTATTTTATTGATTCAATGTATGGTTTAACTAAAGTTTTAGGTGAATAAAATGAGTTATGCTTTAGAATGCAAAGAAGAATTAACTCATGTTGTTATAGAAACAGAAAAAGAAAGCAAAATCCTTTTAAATGCAATTATTCACAATGGCTTTACATTGTCTTTATCTAGTAAAATGTCATTTAAATTAAATTTTGAAACACCTAGTAATCCCATAACTCGCTTTATAATTAAACTATTGTTACAGGTGTTTCCTAATATCAATTATAATTTATATCAAAGACAAGTTATGCGTTTTAATAAACCAGTATTGTTTTCTATTTTTATTGAGGATGGAGACCGGATTATTAAAGAGTTTAAAATATTAGAAGATGATACGGAAATTAAAAGGGAAATAATTGATAATGAGACATTAAAAAAGGCTTATTTAAGGGGATGTTTTATTGTTGGTGGTTCTGTAAATGATCCTAAAACTAGCAATTATCATCTAGAATTTCAAACATCTATTGACAGAGAAGCCATTTTTATTCAAACTTTGATTAATTCATTTGGTTTTAATGCTAGAATTTCTAAAAGAAAAGATAAATATGTTATTTATTTAAAGGATAAAGATAGTATATGTGATATCTTAAGAATAATAGGTGTAAATGTGCAAGTCTTTAAAATGGAAGAAGATATTATAAAACGTAAAGTGATTGCTGATGCTAAAAGAAAAGTTAATTTTGATATAGCAAATCAAAGTAAAACGAATGAGGCTAATAAAAATATATTTAAATATATAAAGTATTTAGAAAAGTATTACCCATTAGAAAAATTAGACCCTAAATTAGTAATGGTTATGGAAGTTAGAAAAAATAATATGGAGGCTTCACTAACCGAATTGTGTGATATTTTAAAAAATGAATATAATGAGAATATATCTAAATCTGGGTTAAATCATCGCTTTAGAAAAATTAAAGAAATAGCTTTAGAATATCGAGAAAAAAGGAATAAAAATGATAGGTATTGATTTAGTTGAATTAAGTAGAATAGCATTAAATCTTGAACGATTAGCTAATAAAATATTATCAGATGACGAGTTTGTTGAATATCAAAAAATGTCACTTTTAAAAAGAAAAATAGAATATGTTGGTGGACGTTTTGCTGCTAAAGAAGCTATTTTTAAAGCTATTGATTTAAAACAGGCTTTTAATTATAAGGATTTTTCTGTTTTAAATGATGAACATGGTAAGCCTTATGTTAAAACAAAAATAGATATAAATATAGAAATTTCTATTAGTCATACTAATAATTATGCGACTGCAATAGCTTTAATCGTTTAAAGAGATTGCTATTTTAAGCAAAATTTATTATAATTTACTCGATTAATTAGATAGGAGGTAATAAGCATGGCACGTGCTAATGTTTATAGAGAAACAGCAGAAGTAAAAAAGAAAAGTCATAAAAGACTATTAGCTATATTAATCCCATCAGCTGTTGTTGTAATTGCGGCGGTTATTGTGTTAATTTTATGGGGTGTTGGTGTATTTAATAATGATAATGTAGAAACACAATTGACTAAATATGACACTTATAAAATTAATTATTCGCAATTATCTAATGAATTAGCAGAGAATGAAAATACATTTTTATTTGTTTATGATAATGATACTTATGCTAGTTTGTCAGATTCTCAAAAAAATAGTATTGAAACAAGAATTGAAAGATTAATTAATACTATAAAACAAGCTAATGAAGAAGATGAAGCTAATCGTTTTAGTATTTATTTAATTGATACAACTGTAAGTTCTAATTCATCTATTTTAGAAAATGCAGATTATGGTAATGTTACATTTACGCCACAATTAATGTATATTTATGATGGTACTTATTATGCTTCAATGCAAGATGCTTGTGATGCTGAAGATAATCTAAATTCGCAAGTACAAGAATCAGATAAGGATATTGTATTTACTAATTCTTCTGTTGAAGGATTAATAAATAATTTAAATGAAGCTAATCTATTAGTTTCAAATATGTAAGAAAGGAATAAAACGCTACAATAGCGTTTTTATTGTATTATGGATAGCAAAGAATTAATTAACCCAATAGCATTAGAATTGAATATTAAACCAAAACAAATTGAAGCTGTTTTAAATTTATTAGCTGATGATATGACAGTGCCTTTTATAGCTAGATATCGTAAAGAGGCTACTGGTGGATTAAATGAAGTAGAAATTAGAGAAATATCTGAAAGATATAACTATGCTGTTAATTTAGAGAAGAAAAAAGAAGATGTCATTAGATTAATTGATGAAAAAGGACTATTGACAGATGAACTAAAAGCTGAAATATTAAAAGCTACTAAATTAATTGAAGTTGAAGATTTATATCGTCCATTTAAAGAAAAGAAGAAAACTAAGGCAACTGAGGCTATTAAATTAGGCTTAGAACCATTAGCTAAACAAATGTTAGAACCAAATTATGGAAAGCAAAAGGAAGATATTGTAAATCCTTACTTGAAAGATGGTTTAACATATGAAAAAGCTGTTGAAGGTGCTAAATACATTATTGCTGAAATGGTTTCAGATAATGCAAATTATCGTAAATATATAAGAGAAAAAGCTCTTAATTACGGGTTTATTTCATCTAAGTTAAAAAAGAATGCAGTAGATGAAGATGTTAAATTTAAAATGTATTATGACAAAACGGAAGGTCTTCGTTATGTTAAACCTCATCAAATATTAGCTATGAATAGAGGAGAGAGTTTAGATATTTTATCAGTTAATGTTGAATTACAACCTGAACGTGATGTTAACTATTTAGAGTATCAAGTAATTCATAAAAGACATTTATTATTTGCTGATGAAATAAAAGAAGCTATAGCTGATTCTTATAAAAGACTTATTTCACCTTCAATTGAAAGAGAAATAAGAAGCATTTTGACAGAAGATGCAGAAAGTAAAGCTATTGATGTTTTCTCTATGAACGTTAAAAATTTATTGTTACAACCACCACTTAAAGGTAAGGTAGTTTTAGGGGTTGATCCTGCTTTTAGAACAGGTTGCAAGTTAGCAGTTGTAGATGCTACAGGTAAGTTTTTAGATAAAGGGGTAATTTACCCAAATGAAAGAAGAAAAGGCGAAACAGTAGACGAAGCTAGTTTAGCTAAATCTAAAAAAGTTATTGTTGATTTATGTAAGAAATACAAAGTTGAAATTATGGCTATTGGTAATGGTACTGCATCTAGAGAAACAGAAAGTTTTATTGCTAGTGTCATTAAAGAGAATAATTTAAATGTTAAATACATTATAGTTAGTGAAGCTGGAGCCTCTGTATATAGTGCTTCTGATATCGCTAAAGAGGAATTCCCTACCTTTGAAGTTCAAGAAAGAAGTGCTGTATCTATTGCTAGACGTATACAAGATCCATTATCTGAATTAGTTAAAATTGATCCTAAGAGCATTGGGGTTGGGCAATATCAACACGATGTAAATCAAAAAGAGTTATCACAAGCTTTAGATAATGTTGTTACTGATGTTGTTAATAATATAGGTGTTAATGTTAATACAGCTTCTGTAAGCTTACTTACATACGTTTCTGGTTTATCAAAATCATCAGCACAAGAGATAGTTAAATATCGTGATATTAATGGTAAAATAACTACTCGTGAAGAAATTAAAGGTGTCAAAAAAATTGGACCTAAAACATATGAACAAGCTATAGGCTTTTTACGAATAGCTGAACCGATTGAAAAATTAGATATGACATCAATTCACCCGGAAAGTTATGATAAAGCTAGAGCTTTATTAGAATTTATGGGTTTAGATGAAAATGCTATTGGAACGCCAGAGATTAAAGAAGCAGTTAGTAAATTAGATAAAGAAAAAGTATTAAATAAAATTGATATTGACGAATATACTTTAAATGATATTTGCGATGCTTTTGTTCAACCTTTACGAGATATAAGAGATGAATATCCTACTCCAATTTTAAGAAGTGATATTTTACACTTTGAAGATGTTAAAGTTGGTGATGAGTTAGAAGGTACAGTTCGCAACGTTATTGATTTTGGCTGTTTCGTTGACTGCGGTGTTAAGTATGATGGTTTACTTCATATATCAAAAATGAATAAAAAAGAGATTAAACATCCATCTGAACTTTTAAGTGTTGGTGATTTAATTAAAGTAAGAGTTATAGATATTGATTATGATCATCATAAGTTACAATTAGAATTATTAAATTAATACTTGCAATTTGTCAAGCCATCTTGTATAATATAAGGGCTTGACAGGTATGGAGTAGTACTCAAGAGGCTAAAGAGGCTTCCCTGCTAAGGAAGTAGACCGGGTAACTGGTGCGAGAGTTCGAATCTCTCCTGCTCCGCCATTTTGAACTTATAGCCTTATTAAAGGCTTTTTTTATTTTCTTATTTAACTCAGAGTAATAAAAATTGTTAGAAAGTTTTATATTTTAACTCAAAAATAAGCCATATTTTAAATAGATGCCTGAGTTAAATCTGAGTTAATGCCTATATTTCTTTGTGTAAATATTGCCATATATCATATAAAAAAGCCTAGGATCACACAGTGATATGATATCTCCAAAGTAGACAAATAAAATAATTAAAGAATAACAATCCCTTAAGGGATTCGCGACCTCCAA
>CALUQZ010000006.1 GCA_944323055.1 uncultured Acholeplasmatales bacterium | reverse complement strand
TAAGTCTTTTACTGATTTCTTCTTCCTTACCATATAATACAACTGTTACATCTTTATATTCTTTAACGATATCTAGACTTGCTTTTATAGTTGAATCAAGTCCATAATCGCCACCCATTGCATCTACACCTATTCTAATCATTTCTTAATTTATATTTAATTCCCTTTCTAAATATTTATGAAGAGTTTTACTTTATAATTTATTTACTTCATTAAGTTTAATTTTAGCATTTTTTTATTTGTTTGTCTTTAATTATTTTCAAATTCATATGATTTAATTTTATCTAATAAATCATAATTTTTTTCTTGTTTTTGATAGTATTCTAATGCATATTTTTTCCCATCAATACTAGCAATATCATATATTTTTTTATCTAAATCCGTTTTAATTACATTTACAAAACCTGATTGTTCTCTACTAAGTAATTCGCCTGGCCCTCTTAGTCTTAAATCTTCTTCCGCTAAAATAAACCCATCATTTACTTTTTCTAATATTTTTAATCTTTCATTACTAGTATCATAAGTAACTAAAAAAACATCAGCATCTAAATTTGACCTACTAACCCTTCCCCTTAATTGATGTAATTCTGACAACCCATATCTATCAGCATCTAAGACAACCATACAACTAGCACTAGGAACATTAATACCAACCTCAATAATTGTCGTAGCAATTAAAACATCAATTTCTTTATTATTAAACTTGTTTAAAATGGCTATTTTATCCCTATCTTTCATTTTACCATGAATTATTCCATATCTAGCTTTTAGCTTATTTTTAAATAATTCATATGCACTATTTGTACTAAATAAATTATTATCATCTGTTTCTATTAAAGGACAAACCACATATATTTGTTCAGCCATTTGAATTTTATTGTGACACACTTTAAACATATTATCTAAATTTAACATGTCAACAATATAAGTCTTAACATTTCCTCTATTGACTGGTTTAGTTTTTATTAATGATAAATCTAAGCCAGCATAACTAGTCAAGGCAAGCGTCCTAGGAATTGGAGTTGCCGTAAAATATATAGTATCAGCTAAAGGATATTTCTTTTGTAAAATTGAGCGTTGTTTTACTCCAAATCTTTGTTGTTCATCAATTATAACTAAACCTAGGTTAGCAAAATTAATTTTATCATTTAATAATGAATGAGTACCTATAATAAGACATGGTTTATTAGTGATTATTAAATTAATAATCTTTTCTTTATCTTTATTTTTTAATTCTGATGTTAAAAGATAAACATCTTTAAGATATTTTTTAGCTTCATTATAATGTTGTTCAGCTAACAAGATAGTAGGTACTAAAAAAGCAACTTGATAAAAAGCTAACATACTAGCATAAGCGGCTATTATAGCTACAATTGTCTTTCCACTTCCAACATCACCTTCAACTAAACGGTTAATTCGCTTATTACTTTTTAGTTCTGTTAAAATTAAATTTGTCACTTCTTTTTGATCTTTAGTTAAAGTAAATGGCAAGTTATTAATAAATTTATCTATTAAATCAAAATCAAAAATCTTTTCCTTTTTTTGTCTTAAATTATTTAATGACAGCAAATTATAAGCAAAACTGCGTTTAAAAAAATTAACATATATATGCCTTCTAGTTACTTCTATAATATCTTTTTCATCTTTAGGAAAATGCTTTTTTAATAAATAATCTTTATATGGTAATAATTTATACTTATTAACTAATTCTAAAGGTAACTTATCACTTGGAGGATTAATATGAGTGAAAGCCCTAAAAATTATTTTAGATAAATTAGTGTCTATAATGCCTTTTAAATTATAAATAACCTTAATAGGTTGTGGTTTTTTATTATAGATTTTATCTACTAAAAAATAGTTTTTATTTTTTAAATATTTAGCATAAATATAAATATTGCCTTTAAGTGAATAGAGTAAGTATTCTTTACTATAAACAATAAAACGATAGACTTGCGTTTTAATCTTCCCTAAAAAGATTATTTGGATAACTTTATTACTTATTTTATTTACTTTAGCTATTTTAATATTTTCTACATAATATAATGCCTTATTTTCTTTAATTTCATTTGTAAGTTCTAAGTTTAAATACTCTTTAGGTTCTAACATAATTAAATCAGCAATTGTGTAAACACCATTTTCTTGTAAGTGCTGTAAAGTAACACTTCCTAGTCCTTTTAAATCCTTTAATTCCATATTTCCTCCTAAAATAAAAAGGACTATCGTCCCCTTTATTCAACTGAAATTATATAAGAATAAATATCTTGTTTACCATCAATAATCTCAACATCAATATCTGGCAATAATTCATCACAATATTGAGCTAACTCTTCAGCTTCTTCTTTACTACCTTCATTACCATAGAATATTGTAACAATTTCACTATCATCGTTAATTAAACTTTGTAACAAACTTTTTGCAACTAAAGTTTTATCCTTATCTGCAGCTACAATATTGCCGTTAGCAATAGCAATAAAATCATCAACTTGAATTTTAACACCATTTAATTCAGTATCTCTAATAGAATACGTTAATTCACCTGAACCAACTTTACTAATTGCTTTACTCATTTCTTTAATATTTTCATCAATAGTTACATTTTGATCGTATACCATTAATGAAGCATATCCTTGAGCAATAGTCTTTGTTTTTAAAACTCTAACTGTAGCATTTTTACATAAATCTACACTTTGTTCAGCAGCCATAATAACATTAGAATTATTAGGTATAATAATTACATTTGACGCATTCACTTTTTTAACAGCATCAACAAAATCATTAGTTGAAGGATTCATTGTTTGACCACCTTCAATAACATAATCAACACCTAAATCTTTAAATGTTTGCGTGATGCCAGCCCCAAAACATACAGCAATTAAAGCATATTTTTTCTTAGGTTTTTTAGAGAAAACTCCACCATCTAATTCAGTATGTTTAATCTTAATATTTTCAATTTTTATAGCTTTAAATTCACCATAACGTTGAGCATAATCGACAATACGACCAGGTTTGTTAGTATGAATATGTAATTTATAAACATTTTCGTCTAATTCAGAGACTAAATTATCACCTAATAATGATAATGGTGATTTAATATCTGATTCATTAAAGCTTTCTAAATTATTTAATTCTAAAACAAATTCAACACAATAAGTAAATTCTACTTTCTTTTGAACAGGCTTAGCTTGATCTGTTTCGATCATTTTACCTTCTAAGGCCAATAACATACCTTCAACAATCTTAACAAAACCTGTACCGCCACTATCTACCACCCCAGCTTCTTTTAAAACTGGCAATAGATTAGGAGTATTAGCTAATGATTGTTTAGCTTGTTCTAAATAATAAGTTAATAATTCTATACAATCATTAAATTGTTCTTTACGCATTTCCGTATTACAAGCAGCTTCTCTTACCACTGTTAAAATTGTTCCTTCAACTGGTTTAGTTACAGCTTTATAAGCCACTTTATAACCTGATATTAAAACTTGTAAAAGATCATCCTTATTTAAAGTATCTTTATTTATTTCTTTAATAGCAACATATAGTCCACGGAAAAATTGGGATAAAATAACACCAGAATTACCACGAGCTCCCATTAAACAACCACGTGATAATATTTTAGCAACTTCAACAATTGATGTGCTTTGGCAATTGTTCATTTCTCTAACGCCTGACATAACTGTCATTTGCATATTAGTACCTGTATCTCCATCAGGGATTGGGAATACATTAAGTTCATCAACTTCCTGATGATGATTTTTTAAATTAATGGCTCCATTCATTACCATTTTTTTCAGTAATGGAACATCTATATTAAGAATAGCCATATTTACCTCCATATTTAATTATATCTATTTAAATGTTTATTATAGTCAATTTAATTAAGTTTAAAATTTAATCAGATGTAAGAAATAATTTTCTTCTCTCCTACCCCAACCCCTTTATACGCTAATTTATAGTGTTTTTCACTATCTTCTTTAAGGAATTATAGCACAAATTAAAGAAAATGTAAAATGTTTCTTACATTCACAACCATTATATCCAAAAATGATAGAATTGTCAAACTACTGAAAACCCTTTATTTGGTGTTTTTTAAATAGTTAAATAAAAATTAGCTTGCTTTTTTATACTAAATAAGCTAAAATTATATAGTCATTTTAGAACATGCGAGGTGAAAAATATGGCAAAATGTTATTTTACTGGTAAAACTACTATAACAGGTAATAAAAGAAGTCATGCTTTAAATGCTACACGTCGTACTTGGAAAGCAAATTTACAAACAGTACGTATCAAAGATGAAGATGGCAATATTAAAAAAATTAAAGTTTCTGCAAGAGCTTTAAAAAAAGGTAATATTGAAAGAGCTTAATCTCTATTATATAAAAAAAGCACATTAAGTGCTTTTTTTATTTTAAAAAGAAAAAAGTTAGCTGTGCTAACTATTCTTCTTCCTCTTCTTTAATTTGTTCTTCTATCTCTTCTTCTGTTGCATCGCATATATTTACTCTAATTTTTTCAATTCTACGACCATCAACTTCTGAAATCGTGAATGTCAATTTTTTAGCATAATCAACAAAAGATTCTTTTTCTTCATTATATTTAGTAAAACGGGAAACATAAGTCATTGAAATACCTTCTTTTGGTATTTCTTCACAATATTCAAACATCCAACTATAAAGCTTTGAAGGTACATCATCTGGTGCTTGGCCAACATCTAAGCGCTCAAATAAATCTTCAACATAAATATCGGCATCTACTAAATATGTATTTTCATCTTCTTGCTCAAAATAAACATCATCAGAACCGGCAATATCGTGTTCATCGTAAATTTCACCAACTAATTCTTCTAAAGCATCTTCCATTGTAACTAGACCTAAAGTGTCGCCAAATTCACCACTAACGATAGCTATATGAGTTTTTTCGTTTTGTAAATAACTAATTAAAGCATCAACTTTCATAGCAGCTGATACATACTTAGCTGGTCTTATAATCTTATGCCAATCAAAAGAATCTTTACTTTGACTCATTTTAAAATAATCACGCTCATATAAAACACCGACTATATGATCTTTATCTTCCTTATAAACCGGAATACGAGAATATGAACTTTCTAATAAAGTCTTTCTGACAGAACTAATTGTACTTTCAAATGGGATAGCCTTCATTTCAATACGAGGTACCATAATATCTTCAACTGTTCTATCATTTAAATCTAAAACCTTTTTAATAAGTTCTACTTCTTTTTCTTCTATCTTACCATCTTTTTGCATATTTGATAATGCTATTTCTAATTCATCTTCATTCATAGCATCATCAACTTTCTTCCTTGCTATAGCTTTTTGTAACAATCTAAATAACATTACAACAGGCCATAAAATACAAGAAATAATATAAATAGGCCATGCTACTTTAACAGCTATTGACTCTGCGTGTTGTTTACCAATTGTTTTTGGTAATATTTCTCCAAAAATCAAAAGGGCAATTGTAACAATTAACGTAGAGGCTAATTCAATATATTGTTGAGAAATACCTAAAGCTAAAAAGAAACCTACTGCTAAAGTTGAGACGGCCGTATTAACGCAGTTATTACCAACTAATATAGTAGTAATTGTTTTATCGTATTGTTCAATTAACTCTAACGCTTTTTTAGCTCCAGACTTTCTATCTTCAATAGCCAAACGCAATTTAACAACTGATGATGAAGTTAAGGCTGTTTCAGACATTGAAAAAAAAGCACTACAAATAATTAATATTATAATTAAAATGAATGTGCCAACATTAAATGTTGATGTTAACAATATCGACCTGACTGAATCCAATTTACATTCACCTCTAATTAAGCTCTACTATCATATTTGCCAGTAGCAGTTGAAACAATAATAGAATCTCCTTCATTGACAAACATAGGAACTTTAACTAATAAACCAGTTTCTACATATGCATCTTTTAAAGCATTAGTTTTAGTATCACCTTTAACAGCCGGATCACATTTAGTGACTTTTAAAGTGACTTTATCAGGTAAATTAATACCTAAAATTTCGCCTTCACAATAAACTATTTCTACATTCATTCCTTCAATTATAAACTTCATTTCATATTCTAATTGAGTCTTAGAAATTTCAACTTGTTCATAAGTTTCATTATTCATGAAAACTAAAGCTTGACCAGCATCATAGATATATTGCATTTTCACTTTATCAATCATAGCTCTTTCTACTTTTTCAGCAGCATTAAAAGTATAATCGATAACAGCTCCTGTACGCATATTACGTAATTTTGTTCTAACGAATGCTCCACCTTTACCAGGTTTAACATGCATAAATTCTAATATTAAATAAATATTACCATCATATTTGATAGTCATACCATTCTTAAAATCATTACTTGATACCATAATTTCCTCCTAAATATTTTATCTTTATAATTTTAACACACTTTAAGTATTTTGCAAATACGAAAGTGCCTCATAATAACTATTTTCTTTTTTACCCATAAAACATATTTTAGCTAAAGGTTTAATATAATCTATTTTGCGATAGTCTTCTCTTTCTAAAATGTTAGATAAATGAACTTCTACGATTATCCCCTTAAATAACTCTAAAGCATCATGTAAAGCAATAGAAGTATGCGTATATGCCCCACCATTTATTATAATAGCATCATAATTTAAGTGCTTTTGGACGAAAGTAACTAACTTACCTTCTTCATTACTTTGAAAAAACTTTAATTTAGTATTTTTATTTGCTCTATTTTTAATTTCCTTATTAATATCATTTAAGGTCAATGTTCCATAATATTTTTTATCACGTTTACCTAACATATTTAAATTAGGACCATTAATTACTAAAATTTTCATTTAATACCTCAATTATTGTTTCAACAGTTGTATCTATATTAGTATTTTCAATAGTTAAATCTGCTAAATTAGCATATTTATCATTTCTCTTTATCGCTAGTTGGTAGATACTGTTAGTTTTTAATAATGGTCTAGTCGTATCATTAGCTAATCGTCTTTCTAAAACTTTAACGTCTACCTTTAAAAAGATGGTTATGCCTTTAAAACTAGATTTGGAGTTGTTTTCACATATTCCGCCACCGCAAGCAATTACTACATCTTCAATTTGATTTAAATCGTTAAGTGTTTGTGCTTCAATTGTTCTAAAATAGCTTTCACCTTTATTTTTAAATATCTCATTTATTGTCATATTTTCTTTAGCTTCAATTGCTGTATCAATATCAATAAATTTATAATGTAACCTATTAGCTAAAAGTTTAGCTATTGTCGTTTTACCACAACCAGGTAAGCCAATAATAAATATTCTCATTACTCCTCCAAAAATAGTTTTACATCCTTAATAACATTATCTAATAAATATTCATTTAAAGCATCATAAAAATGCGTAGTCATTTGGTTTTTAAACCAAGTTTTTTGTCTTTTCGCTAAATGTCTAGTATTAAGTTTAATCTCTTCTTTTACAGAATCTAAAGATACTAAATTATTAAAATATGGAACAAATTCCTTATATCCAATAGCATAAGGTAATTTATTATTTTGATAAAGATATTTAGCCTCTTCTAAAAGACCGCTAGAAAACATCATATCTACTCTTTTATTGATTCTATCATATAAAATAGAACGTTCAATATCTAAATAAATGATATAATAATCATAATATGGTTTAGATTTATTATTATACTCACTTAAATTATAACCACAAATACTAGCTTCTAAAGCTCTTAAAACTCTTTTTCTATTATTAGGATGTAATTCAGACGCTTTTTTTATATCTTTTGTCTTTAATAATTCATATAATTCTAAATTAGAATAATTAGAATAGGCTTTAGCAAATGTTTCGTCTCTTTTAGGTGCTAAAAACTCGTAATCATTTAATATAGCATTAATATAAAGCCCAGTTCCACCACATAATATTGATAATTTTTCTTTATCAATAATCTCTCTAGCAAGTTTTTGACACATTGCCACATCAAAAGACTCACTAGGGTCTAAAATATCAATTAAATAATGCTTAGCTTGTTGTTGTTCAAGCATAGTAGGTTTTGCAGAACCTATATTGCATTCTTTATAAACCGCTACGCTATCACAACTAATAATTATACCATCAAAATAATTAGCTAAAGCTATAGCTAATTTTGTTTTTCCACTAGCCGTAGGTCCGACAACAGCTATAACTTTTTTCATTCTTCAATCCTCGCAAACATTTTCTCTAATTCTTTTTTGCTAAACTTAATAATTGTAGGTCTACCATGAGGACAATGATAAGGGTTCTTACATTTTTCTAAATCACGAAGTAAAGCTAATATCTCATCTTTGTTTAAATAATCATTAGCCCTTATACTAGCTTTGCAACTTATTTGTTTACAAATAGCATCCCTAAAATCAATAATATTAATTTGTTTATTACTCATTATTGATTTTAATATTTCCCTAATAATATCTTCATATTCTTTTGAAGCCCAAACCGGAATCTCATGAACTCTAACATTTAAACCCACAATTTCTAAATTAAACCCTAATTCATTATATTTATCAATGTTTTCATTCAAATAAATAATTTCTTCTTTAGTAAATTCTAAATTAACTGGTACTAAAAAAGATGTTTTAACAATATTTGGATTATTCATTTTTTCAGCATAATATTCATACCTAACTCGTTCAGCACATGCATGTTGGTCAAGTATATATAAACTGTCATTAGCTTCACAAATAATATAGGTTTTTAAAAATGTTCCGATATAGTTAAGTTTCAAGAAATCTTTACCATCATTAAATAAATCATACTCTTTAGGCGTATCATAAAGAAAATTATCATTAGTTTCTTTTACAGTGTCAATTTTATTATAAAAATTTAAATTAATTTTTTCATTATTAAAAAAATTATTCTCTTCATTAATTTCTTCTTTATTATCAAATACATTATTATCAACATTACTTAAAAAAGTATTTGATGGACTACTATTATCTTTATAATTTATATTTTTTATACCATTACTGTTAATTAAACTATTTTTAATTAAATCATATATTATTTTAAATAGTCTTTGTGGCTCAGCAATTTTAATTTCTTCTTTTTTAGGATGAATATTAACATCTATCAATAACGGATCAATAGTTAAATATAAAACTAAAATAGGATATTTATTAATTGGCAAATACCCTTTAAATGCTTCAATTAATAAATCATTTAAAGCATAATATCTTACATATCTACCATTTATGATATAAGTCATTTGATTTTTATTTGAACGATAAATGTCTAGTTTAATATAGTATAGTTTACCACTAAAACCTTGTTCATCAAAAGATAAATCAACAATTTTTTTACTTGCCTCTAAGCCATAAATATAACCAATTAGAGAGGTCATATTATTTTTGCCATCCGTTCTTGCAACTAATCTGTTATCGTTATACAAAACAAACATGACATTAGGAGAACTTAATGACAATTTATCAACTAAAGCTGTTATAGCAGCAAGTTCTTGTGAAGCTGTTTTTAAATATTTTAACCGAGCAGGTGTATTATAAAATAGGTCAGTAACTATAATTGTTGTTCCTGTTTCGGCGGCTGTTTCATTAAAACTAATTAAATTACCAAATCTATAAACTATATTATAAGCCTTATCATCTATTTTCTTAGAAGTTAATGATACATTAGCTACACTAGCTATACTAGCTAATGCTTCTCCTCTAAAGCCTAAAGTTTTAATTCTAAATAAATCATATTCATTTAATAATTTTGAAGTAGCATGTGGTTTAAAACACATTTTAATATCTTCTTCATCCATGCCACATCCATTGTCTATTACTTTGATTTCTGTAAGACCACCATCTTTTAAATAAATACTTATTTTATTTGCTTTTGCATCAATACTATTCTCTACTAATTCTTTAATGATATTAAGAGGTCTTTCTACAACTTCACCAGCCGCAATCATATTGGCTAGCTTTGTAGACATCTGTTTAATATTTCCCATTTTAAACCTCCTTTTTCAACTCATACAAATAAATTAGTGCTTCTTTAGGAGACAAATCATCTGGATTTAATTCTTGTAATTTTTTAATAACAGGATTAATAACTTCCTCTTCTTTTTCCTCATTAAAATCAAATAATGTCGGACTTGCTGCTTCAATTTTATTTTGAGTTTCTAAATTATCTAATATTTCTTTAGCTCTCTTAATAAGCGGTTTAGGCATTCCTGCAAGTAATGCAACATTTATACCATAACTTTTACTTGCACTACCATCAATAACTTTATGGAGAAATACAACACCATCTTTTGTTTCACTTGCATCAACATGAATATTTTTTAACCGTTTTAATTTACCTTCTAAACTTGTAAGTTCATGATAATGTGTTGAAAAAAGAGTTACTGCTTTAACTTTTTGATGAATAAACTCAATTATGGCTTGAGCTAAAGCCATACCATCATAAGTTGATGTTCCTCGTCCGATTTCATCAAACAAAATTAATGAATTATTAGTAGCATTAGTTAAAGCGTAGTTAGCTTCTTTCATTTCTACCATAAAAGTAGATTCACCACTAGCTAAATCATCACTAGCTCCGATGCGTGTAAATATTTGATCAAATATCTTTATTAAACATGAAGTAGCTGGGACAAATGAACCAATTTGAGCTAAAATCACGATAATAGCAACCATTCGCATATAGGTAGATTTACCTCCCATATTTGGCCCTGTTATCAATAATAAATCATAATCATTAATATAGACATCATTACTAACATATTTTTCTTTTAAAATATCTTCTAATACCGGATGTCTCCCATTAACAATTCTAATTTCTTTATCTGTAAACTCAGGTATAACATAGTTATATAAGCTTGCTACTTCGGCTAAAGATAAATAACAATCAATATTAGCTAAAATATTAGCTAAAAATTGTAAACTAGGAATATATGTCATAACATCTGATTTAATTTCTAAAAATAAATTATATTCAATTCTTTCTATTTTATCTTTAGCTGTTAAAATAGTTTCTTCAAATTCTTTTAATTCTTTAGTAATATAACGTTCAGAGTTAACTAATGTTTGTTTACGCTCATAACCATCAATATCACCTAAAGAAAAACTTTGTCCTTTGCTTATTTCAATAAAATAGCCAAAAACTTTATTAAATCCAACTTTTAAAGTTTTAATATTTAATTTTTCTTTTTGTTCTTGTTCATATTTTTTTAACCAGTCATTAGAGTGTTCTCTTATATTAATTAAATTATCTAACTCACTGTTATAGCCTAGTTTAATCATTCCACCTTCATGAACTCCTAATGGTGGGTTATCATTTAATGATTTATATAACAAATTATACAAAGCTTCATGACAATCTATATCTTTAGCTAGTTTTTTATTTAATTCATTTTCATTATTCTCTAATAATTTTTTAATATTTGGAACTCTACTTAAGGTTGTTCTTAATTGAACTAAATCTTTTGCATTTATACTTCCACAAGATAATTTGCCAATAATTCGCTCTAAATCATACACACCTTGCAGAGATTGTTTTAATTCTTCTCGTAAAATAAAATCATCTGTGAAGGCATAAATATGGCTTTGTCTAGCCTTTATTTTATCTATATCAACAAGAGGTCTTAACAACCACTTTTTTAACATTCGACTACCTGCTGCTGTCTTTGTTTTGTCTATTATATGTAAAAGAGACCCTTCCTTAGACCTACCTCTTAACGTTTCGGTTAATTCTAAATTGGCAATAGTAAAACTATCTAATTTTAAATAATCTTTATCTTCATAAAATACAACTGGCTTTAAATGTTTTAACTCACTTTTTTGTGTATCTATAGCATAATTAAATAATAATGCTAAAGTACTTTTATAAGTTTCATTAATAGATTGGGTTATATGATTTAAATGACTAGGTATATTATCTTTATCACAAAAACTAATAATAAAGTGATTATCATTTAAAAAATTATATAATCCGATATTATACTCTTTAGCTAAAATAACTTCTTTAACTTTAATATTATTTAAAGTAAGCAAAAGATTTTCTTTGTTATTAGCTAAAGTTAAATAACATTCTCCTGTTGAAATATCAGCATAAGCTACTATAAACATTTTATTTAAATACGAAATAGCCGCAATAAAATTATTAGCTGTACTATGTAAAAATTCAGCATCAACAGTGCCTGGGGTTAAAATTTTAACTACTCCTCTTTTAACAATACCTGTAGCCATTTGGGGATCTTCAATTTGTTCAACAATAACTACTTTATAGCCATTTTCTAAAAGTTTTGCTGCATAAGTTTGATAAGCGTGATAAGGAATACCACACATCGGAACTCTTTCTTTTACACCAGCATCTTTACCAGTTAACGCTATTTCTAAAACTCTAGAAGCATTAATAGCATCATCAAAAAACATTTCATAAAAATCGCCTAATCTAAAAAAGACTATAGAATCAGTATAGTCTTTTTTAATCTCTAAATATTGTCTTATCATGGGAGTATAACTATTTATATCTAGTATCTCCATCGTATCACCTTATAAATTTCTTAGAACATTAGCCATTGAGGGATTCCCACCAATTCCTAATCATATCACCAAGACCTCTAACAAGATTAGATAATGGATTTGTATCAGGAAGGATATAGGTTGCATATAAAATAACTAAAACTATATAAGCTATTAACAATAAGATTATAATGCCAAATACCCATTTTAAAACTGTACCAATAGTTCTAGAAGTTGCTTCTTTTTGTTCTCTAAGTCCTCGTTGACGTTGTAATTTATATTCTAATAGGCGCATTGATTGATCAAAATATTGTGGATCTACACCATTAGGAACACCCGTACGTAAGGCTTGAGTCATTAATTTTTTATTTTCTTGAAGTTGTTTAGCTTCAAGTTTTTGTTGTCTTTTAATTTCTTTTTTATTTTCTTTGATATTTTGTTTTTCTTGAGAATCTTCTTGTTTTTGTGACATAGGAGTAGCACCTAAAGCAGCGTCTGTACTAATGACAATGTTTGCTGGAACGGTATCAACAACCCCAGAAGGGTTAGATTGATTTGGTACAATTACAGATGCCGGAATAACAAACTGCGTACCACCTTGAGCTAATTCAGCGCTATTTCCACTTAATTCGTCACTGGGAGATTCAAGGCCTTTTTTTTTATTCAATTTAGCTAAGCGATAAGCTTTATAGTTTTCATTACGCTCTTTTTGTGTTAATTTCTTTTTCTTAGCTTTTTCATTTGGAGTAACAACTTCACTAGCTTCAACAGTGCCTTCTTCTGTCACAACTTCAGGATCAACATTTTCACTATCTGGTGTAACAACTGGATTTACAACAGGAGTTGGTTGTACAGGAACTTGTTGTTGAGGCATTTGGTAAGGTGGCATGTAGAATGGCATAATAGGTACATATTGAGTTTGAGTCTTAACTTCAACTGGTTTTTCTTGAACAACAACTTGTGGTTGTAAAGACTTCTTAAATTCATTAGCATCTGACATTGCCATTGTAGCTGCTACTTTCGGATCATAGTTTGGACTAACTTGATTATCAAAATTTTTATAGTTGTACTTAGCTAATCCATTTTCCTTAACAACTTGTACAGGAACTTCTTTTTCCTTAACTTCATTATTATAAATATTAATAACAGGTTGTGGAAGTGGTTCTTTTGGTTTAGTTAAAATAGGAGCTAACTCTCTTATTACATCTACAATACATTTTGTAATAGTTTCTAAATTAGAAATAGGTTTAACTTCTTCCTTAACTGTCTCTTCTTTAACCTCTTCAACCTTAGCTTCTTCAACAACTGGTTCTTCAACAGTTTCTTCGACTACTTCCTTAGTTTCTTCAATTACTTCTTCTTTAGGTTCTTCAACTTTCGGTTCTTCAACAGTTTCTACAGTTGTTTCCTCAACGACTGTTTCTTCAACTTTTGGTTCTTCAGGCATTGTTTCTTCAACTTTAACCTCTTCAACTACCGGTTCTTCAACCTTAGTTTCTTCAACAACTGGTTCTACAACAGGCTCTTCAACTTTAACTTCTGGAACAACTGTATTTTCATTTTCTTCATTTACGAATTCTTCAATTTCTTCAACAGCCATTACATAAGATAGGTCAAAGACAAATCCATCACCTAAATCTGTTTCATATTTTAAACGTGGGCGAGTGTCAAATTTTGCTTTATCAACTTCATTTAATAAATAAGCAATCAAGTCTTCTTTCTTTAAGTCAACTGATACTTTGATGCCATTTTGTTTAGCAACTCTTTGTAAATTGATAATAGGTAATTTATCAAGTTTTTCTTTCATTTCCTCTGTTAATTTATGTTGCTTACGTAAACCTTCTTCAATTAACGTTTGCATTTCGTCTCTTTTTAAACGTTTTGGAATAGAAATGTTATACTTGCTACCTAAATTTCTAATATCTTGACTTGTTGCGCTCTTACGCATTGTAGAAACAATTGTCTCTTTTCTAATGCCATCAAAGTCCTTATTAAAATCATAAAAAACAGACATAATGACATCTTCAAATTTAGAAAATTCTTCATAAGGCATTGCCTCTAAATTTATTAATTTTTCAACTTGCTCATCAGAAATATTAAGTAAAGCCGTATTCAATAAAATTAGTTTAAATAAGCTTTGCTTATATAATATATCCATATCAGGAGTATAAACCATTTCATAAAATGATTGAAGTTGATATTCACTAAAATCTGGATAAAAGCGTAAACGATACATAATTTCGTCGCTTAAATTTAAATTTTTAGCTTCTTTAACCTTAAGATTCGTAGCTTGTCTTAAAGCATAAGCATTTAAAATTCTTGGCAATTTAATATTAATTTCATTAAAGAATTGGACAATTTGACTAGCTGATAAATTAGCTAATTTATCACAAACTTCACTCAATACTAGCTCTTTCCCTAATAGAACCATTTTATCATCAATTAAATAAACTTCCATTTTTTCAACTCCCTTACGTGTTTCTTAACAATATTATAAACAAAAAATGATAAAAACTCAATAAAAATCTTATAATTAACCTATTTTTTTATATAAAATTTAAATCAGAAGTTATAAAAGCCGAAATATCTTTTTCTAAAATTTTTAAATAATCTTTAAATACTTCTAATAAGCTCATATATTCTTCTACAAATGGTAAGTCTAATAATTCTTTTTCTAACAAATCATAAGCATCTTGTTTTAACTTAATTTTCTCTAAATCTTGACTTATTTTAGCTGATACCAGTTCTTTTTTAGCTTTATTAAGAGCTTTTTGTAAAGTTAAGAAGCCCTTATTTTTTTTAAAATAAAGGGCTAATTCTTTAAGTCTTATATATAAAGGATCATCATTTAAATATTTTTCTAAATTATTCATTTACTAATTCACCTAAAGCAAACCAAGTTTTTCCTTCAATAATCTTAACTTTTACAATTTGACCAATTAAACTTTTATCAGTTGAAGGGAAATGTACTAACTTTAGGTTTTCAGAATAACCACATAGATTATTTAGATTATTTTTACTAACACCATCAACTAAAACATTAACTACTTGACCTTCAAACCGCTTATTACCTTCTAAATAATACTTATCTACTAAAACATTTAATCTATCTAATCGTTTATGTTTTTCTTCATCTGAAATACTATCTTCCATTTTAGCAGCTGGAGTACCTTCTCTTTTTGAATAAATAAAAGTAAATGCTCCTTCAAATTTTACTTCATCAACCAATTTTAAAGTATTTAAGAATTCTTCTTCCGTTTCATTTGGAAAACCAACTATGATATCTGTAGTTATAGAGATATTAGGAACCTCTTTTTTCAAAATACGAATCTTTTCTAAATATTCTTCATGCGTATATTTGCGGTTCATTTTCTTTAAAATGTAATCATCCCCAGATTGAACTGGTAAATGAAGATGCGGCATAACTGAAGGACAGTCGCGCATAGCATAAATTGTTTTTAAATCTAGATCTTTAGGATGACTAGTAGTATAGCGAATCCTTTGAATTCCTGTCTTATCTAAATCATATAATAAATCGCCAAAAGTATAATCTAAGCCTAAATCTTTACCATAAGCATTAACATTTTGACCTAATAAAGTAACTTCTTTATAGCCATCTTTAACTAATTCTTTTACTTCATTAATAATATCTTCTTTTGCACGACTTCTTTCTTTACCGCGCGTATAAGGTACAATACAATAAGTACAAAACTCATCGCAACCATACATAATATTTACCCAGGCTTTATGCTTAAATTCTCTTTTTTTAGGAGCGCCTTCATAGATTGCCCCCTCTGTTGATAAGACCTCTACTACTTTAGCTTTTTTATCATTAGCTTCTTTTAATAGTTTTGGTAAATCATAAATGTTATGAGTTCCAAAAATTAAGTCAACAAAAGGATAAGAATCTAACAATTTGTTAGTAGCATTTTCTTCTTGAGGCATACAGCCACAAATAGCTATTAACATATCCTTATTGTTTTGTTTAGCACCTTTAAGATTTCCAAGAACACCCCAAATTCTATTTTCAGCATTTTCTCTTATCGCACAAGTATTTAAAATAACTAAATTACTTTTATAAGGATCAGTTGCCTTAACGTAACCTAAATCTTCTAATATACCTGAAATAACTTCACTATCAGCTTCATTGCCTTGACAACCATAAGTAAAAATATAATATGTTTTATTTTGACCAATGTTACTGTATTCTTTTGTTATTTGATAATTATATGTAGGTGTATCTTTTTGTAATCTTTTACGTGCTAGGCCTAAATCAGGCATTGAAAGTTTAATTTTAGCCATATATTTTATTTAACCTCCAAATTTTTTTCATATCTAAATCTAAAATTACTCCATTGATTATAATAGGTCCTTCAGCTAATTTAGTAGGTGTATAAATGCCAGTTTTAAAACGATTAATTATACTTAAAGCATCATCACCAATTACACTATTATAAGGACCACACATGCCAATATCAGTTATATAAAGTGTATTACCAATTTTACGCTCATCAGCTGTTTGAATATGAGTATGTGTACCTAAAACAGCAGAGACTCTATTTTCTAAATAATACGCTAAAGCCAATTTTTCTGAAGTTGCTTCAGCGTGGACATCTACAATAATATAATCACTTTTAATTTCTTTTAATAACTTATCAATAGTTTTAAAAGGACAGTCTAAACTCATATTTAAAAAAACACGACCTAATAACGAAATTAAAGTAATTGTTTTATCATTGTAACGAATAGTTAAATAACTTTTACCTGGGGCTTCTGACATATTTGCTGGTTTAACAATATTAGACTCATTAATAAATTCAAATATAGTTTTTTTAGAATACGTATGATTACCCATACTAATAGCTTGAATCCCTGCTCTTTGCATTATAACATATTGTTGTCTTGTCAATCCTTTTCCATCAGCTACATTTTCAGCATTGGCAAAAACTAAATTAATATTATATTCTTTTTTTATACTATTAAGATTATTAATTACAACATCTAAAGCTTTCGTTCCAACTATATCTCCTAAATATAAAATACGCATTAACAACACCCCTTTATCAAGAAAAAGTGGGAGAAAACCCCCACTTATTTAGCAACATCAACAGCTCGTGTTTCTCTAATAACTGTCACTTTAATAGTACCTGGATATGATAATTTATGTTCAATTTCTTCTTTAATTTGTCTAGCTATAGCAAACGTTGATAAATCATCAATTTCCTCAGGATTTACAATAACTCTAATTTCACGACCAGCTTGAATAGCAAAAGATGATTGAACGCCTTTAACAGAATTAGAAATTTGTTCTAAGCTCTCAAGACGTTTAGCATAATTTTCAACTGAATCAGATCTAGCCCCTGGGCGAGCTGAGCTTAAAGCATCAGCAGCAGCTACTAAAATGGCTATAATCGTTTTAGGAGCCACATCCTCATGATGAGATGCGATAGCATCAATAACTTCTTTTGGTTCATGATACTTAGTAGCTAATTCAACACCAATTTCTACATGTGAACCCTCAACTTCATGGTCTACAGCTTTACCAATATCATGAAGTAATCCAGCTCTTCTAGCAAGGATTTCATTTTCACCAATTTCAGAAGCAAGTTTGCCAGCAATCATTGCTGTTTCAATGCTATGTTTCAAAACATTTTGACCATAACTTGTTCTAAAATGCAAACGTCCTAATAACCGAACTAAATCAGGATGAATTTTACCAATACCTGTTTCAAAAACAGCCTCTTCACCCTTTTCTCTTAAATCCATTTCAACTTCATTGCGACATCTTTCGACAACTTCTTCAATCCTAGCTGGATGAATTCTACCATCACTAACTAAAATTTCTAACGCTTTTTTAGCTACTTCCCGTCTAACTGGATCAAAACTACTTAAAACAACTGCCTCTGGAGTATCATCTATTATTAAATCCACCCCAGTTAATGTTTCAATCGTTCTAATATTTCTACCTTCACGGCCAATAATGCGGCCCTTCATTTCTTCAACAGGTAAAGAAACAGTTGAAACAGTTGTCTCATTAGCTGTTTCACCTGAATATTTTTGAATAGCTAAAGCTAAAACATTTTTAGCCTTGTTTTTAACTTCAACCTTAGCCTTTTCTTCTTCATCTTTAATGTATTGTGCTATCTCATGCGACATACTTTCTTTTACTTCGGCCATAATAATATTTGCAGCATCTTCTTTAGTTAATTCAGCAATCTCTTGTAATTTTTCTTCTTGTGCCTTTAAAGTATCTTCTACCTTAACTATTTTAGCATCTAATTCATCTTTACGTGTATCTAAACGTGTTTCTTTATCATTTAAAATTTCTTCACGGCGATCAAGATTATTACTTCTTTTATCTAAAGAATCTTCACGAGAATTTAATTTACTTTCAAGCTCTAACGTCTGTTGGCGTCTATTACGTAACTCTAATTCAATCTTTTCACGGTATTCATCTACTTCTTTCTTACCGCTAGAGATTAAATCTGCTTTTTTAGTTTCTCCCTCTTTTGTAGCACTCTCAATTAATTCTTTAGCTTTTTGTGCTAAACTATCTAAATTTCTTTCGCTTTTTTGAATTTTTCTATACCATAAATAACCACAAATTATTAAAACAATGGCAACTAATAAAAGAATAGACACTACCACAAGACATATCTGTACAAATGATAATCCTAAAATCATATATGTTTATATTCTCCTATTCTATTCATCTATTAATTGATAAGTAATGTAAATCACTTACACAAGGCAATTATACTAAAATTAACCACTTTAGTCAATAAAGATATGTCAAAGTTTTATCCATTAAAAGATGTCTATATAATACCTTTAAGCTTGAAAAAAAAGACAAAATAGTTATAATTATAAATGATTTAATAAATTACTTATTTTAAAAATGATGTTTTAGAGAGGTCAACTATGAAAAAAATACCGAGAAAATTTATCTTTATATTCATTTTATTAGCCATTATAATTATCGCTATCCCTATTTATTACCTAACAATGTATTACAATACTAAAATTGATATACCTACAGCTTTTGGTGTAACTGAAAATGTCAGAGAATTAAAGTACAATCAAGTCAATGATTATGATCTTAAAATCGTTTGTACAGAGTTTGACATTACTGATGATTATCAAGCATCTTATGAAATAACTATTTCCGAAGAAAGAATAAATGGTACATTATTAAATAATAACTTCACAGTTAAACTAGCCTTAAGTAGTAATTGGATTAGTAGTGATGCTTTTAAAAGTTCATCTTCAAGAACTATTAGTATGAACTCTTCTTCTAGTCATAAACAATCAACAACTATTTCAAACTTAGAAATATTTGCTAATAGAACTAACTACTTACTACCATTTCCTAAACCTTGTCTTTATGTTTTAGTTACTTACACAGTGACTGATCGTGGAAATTCTACTGAACATAATGACATAATAAGTTATGAATATGGCACCTATGAAATTAAAACTGGCGGTTATAGAAATTAAAAAAAGCGATAAACTCGCTTTTTTTTAATTACTTATATCCATTGCTTGTTTTAATTTGTCTTCAATTTCATTTAAAAGCTCTGGATTATCATTTAAATACTTCTTAGCAGCTTCTTTTCCTTGGCCTATTTTAGCATCATTATAACTAAACCAAGAACCAGATTTTTTTATAATGTCATAAGTAACTCCTAAATCAACGACTTCTGATAAATGAGATATACCTTGGCCATAAATGATATCTACCTCAGCTGTTCTAAAAGGTGGGGCAACCTTATTTTTTACTACTTTAACTACCGTTTTATTACCAATAATATTAGTACCATCTTTAATTTGTTCACTTTTTCTAATATCTAACCTAATAGAAGAATAAAATTTTAAAGCTCTACCACCTGTTGTTGTTTCAGGATTACCAAACATTACACCAACTTTTTCTCTTATTTGGTTAATAAATATTGCAACACAATTAGTTTTAGCAATAATACCTGATAACATACGCATAGCTTGACTCATAAGTCTTGCATGTAGACCAACATGACTATCACCCATATCACCATTAAGTTCGGCTTCTGGTACTAATGCTGCTACACTATCAACTACTATTAAATCAACACTACCAGATTTAATTAAAGCTTCAGCAATTTCTAACGCTTGCTCTCCAGAATTAGGTTGAGATAACAACAAATTATCAATATCTACCCCTAAAGATTTTGCATAAATTGGGTCAAGTGCATTTTCAGCATCAATAAATGCTGCATAACCACCTTCTTTTTGCACACTAGCTATAGCGTGTAAAGCAAAAGTTGTCTTTCCTGATGATTCAGGCCCAAAAATTTCAATAATACGGCCTCGCGGATAACCGCCAACTCCTAAAGCTTTATCTAAAGCATAAGAACCTGTAGGTATTACTTCATATTTATCTTTAACTTTATCACCAAGTCTCATAATTGAGCCTTTACCAAAATCTTTTTCAATCGATTTTAAAGCTTGTTCTAACGCTTGTTCTCTACTATCTGCCATTACTTACCACCTCGTATTATAATAGTCAAAAAAATACATTTTTTTACATTGATTCAAATATTTCTTTACGATTTTTATATAAATATTCAAAGCCAGAAATAATTGTTAAAATTGTAGCTAAATAAATTAATACTTGTCCAATAATATAAACAACATTGTGCATATTGCTAAAAAACATTACTATCAATGCTAACATAGTACATGCTGTTTTATACTTACCAAGTTTAGCAGCTGCTATTACTACTTGTTTATCTGCTAAAACCATTCTTATACCAGAAACCATAAATTCTCTAACTAAAATTATAATAAAAACCCATAAAGGCATAATACCATCCGCTAAAAAAATAGACATAGCTGTAAATGTCAACATTTTATCAGCTAATGGATCAGCAAACTTACCAAAAGTAGTTATTAAATTCCTACTTCTAGCAATATGTCCATCTAAAAAATCAGTAAAACTTGCAACTGTAAATAGGATTACTTCTAACAAATATAAGATAGATAATCCGCTATTTAAAATGTAGTTATCCCTTAAATAAGGAATAAAATACAAAATAACCATAATAGGTATTATTAAGATTCTCATTAATGTTAATTTATTTGGTAAAGTCATAATATCGCCTCTAGGCTATTATATCATAATAATATTTTTTTTCACATTATTTTTTTATTTTATTGCAACTAAATCATCTTTTTGTTATAATTAAATGCGTTAAATATATGGGAGGTGAAACCATGGCTAATATTCAACAACAAATTAAAAGAAATTTAACTAATGAAAAAAAGAGAGAAGCTAACTTCTCATATAAATCAATGTTAAAAACAACATTAAAAAGTGTTAAATCTGCAGTTGCAGAAAAAGATTTGGCTAAAGCTGAGGCAGCTTTAAGTAATGCTTACAAAGTATTAGATAAAGCATTAGCAAAGAAAATTGTTCATAAAAACTATGTTGCCCGTAATAAAGCAAAATTAGCAGAGGCAGTTAATAGCTTACGATAAAAAAAGACTAAAAAGTCTTTTTTTATTTTATAAACCTAATAAAAAACTACTAAAGGCAACCTTCGGATTCAAGGAGCCTTTTTTTATACCTAATTCTAAATCATTTAATTTAGTTAATGTTCTCTTAAGACTTTTATTAGAGGTATTTTTAGCATCTTGTAACATATAATATGCTCTACCTAATTTAACTTGATTAATTTCAGCTAAATCATTTTGAGTATATCCGTAACTAACTAATACATTATTATTATATATTTCTTCAAATTTAGTAATAATTAACCCTAGTAAATAAGTAATTTGAATGTTTTGTTTTAATAAATCACTATAAATACTATATGCTCTATTGCTATCTCTTTTAATAACAGCATTACATAATTCATAAACATTATCTTCTAATGGGTCCTCTAATAAATCTTTTATGTCGCTAATAGTTATTTCTTTTTCATTATACTTATAACATATTAGTTCATCTAAAATATTCTTTACTTGATTTAAATCTTTAGCTTGTTTTAATATAGCTTCTAACGCTTCTTTAGAAGCATTAAAATTATTTCTTTTTAAATAATCTAAAATAAATTCTTCTATTGAAGTAACTTTATTATTTAAATCATAATATATACATAACTTTTTTATATCAGAAAATTTTTCATCTTTAATATTAGTAAACCATAATATTAAAAATGAAAAAGAAGCCGGATTAGTTAAATACTTTATAAAATAGTTATAATATTTTTTATCTAAATTAAATATATCTTCTGCTTTCTTAACACAAACACATTTATTTTCATTAAGAAAATTAGGCGTATTTAAAACACCTAATATTTGACTTATTCCATCTTCTTTAAGATCGTAGTATTCAATCTCTGTATTTATATCTAAATCATTTAAAATATTTTTAATTTGTTCTTCTACTTTAATTTGTTCAGTAGCATAAATAATAAAATTGTTGTTTATCATATTTTTCGAGCAGACTAAACTCGATTTTCACACCCTTTTGCTGTATTTATCTACATATCATCACAAAACTATATAAAGTTTTACTATAAATTTTAACAATAAAGTAGATATAGTTTTAGTCTTATAAATTTAAATGAATCTATAATTTGCTAATTTTTTATAAATCAATTAACTCTTTATAAACTATATATTAATACCATAGGTTTCAACAACTAATTTAGTAAAACTTTGTAATGATTAAATTATCAAATATCCATAATATCTATATCTTACAAAGCTAAATAATTTTACTTTAAATAACTCATGTTATCTATATTTTAAGATTAAAATTAATATTGCAATCTATTTAAAAACTCGCTTCTTACTGACTAGTCATTAAAGATAAGAAACACACCACTAAATTATGTATCTCATATTAAAACCATACAAATTATACCACATTTAGTGATAAGTTTTAATCTTATTATGATAAAAAATGATATTACCTGTTTCATAAGTTATATAATAAGTAGTCAAATTTTTAAGCTTTTTTATTGTACTATCACTAGGAAAATTATATCTATTATTATAACCACAAGAAATAATAGCTATTTCCGGTTTTGTTTTAGTTAAAAAATCAATTGACGTAGATGTATCTGAACCATGATGAGCAACCTTTAAAACATCAATATCAGACAAACAAGGTAGTAAATCTAATTCTACTTCAATACTAATATCTCCCGTAAATAAAAACTTTTTATTTAAAAAGCTAATTAAAATAACTAGAGAATTATCATTTAAACTATCATATTCTTTTCTACCACTCAATATATCAAAAACTAAATTGGGATATTCAATAATATCATCATAATTTAAGGCTTTACTTTTAACATTTATATCTTCTAATTTTGTTCTTATTTCATTGTCAGTAGCTGAATAATACACCATTTTAACATCTATATCATTTGCAATTAAAGATAAGTCACCAAAATGGTCACTATCAGCATGTGATATAAAAATAGCTTCTATTTCCTTAATTCCTTTTTTCTTTAAGTAATCATAACTATTATAACAATCTATCATATAATATTTATAATTTGCCTTAATTAAACATGAATCGCCTTGCGAACAATCTAAAAACACTATATAGTTATTAGTAATATTAGGAATAAATAAATATAATAAAATAATACATATAAATAAAAAAACACCTTTAATTACCCTTTTTTTACTACTTATTAGAAATAGTATATATATTAATCCTATATAATAAAATATTTTTATATAGTTGTTCATATAAGGAGTAATAAAAGTTAGACTATTTGCTAAAATAGTCAAATTAGAATTGAATCCAATTAATAAAAATGATAAATAGTAACTTAAATTAGGTATTATTAAAAATATAAAACATAGGGGTATAAAGATAACAGATATTATATTTGTAAATAAAAATGATATTATAGTAAAAAAACTAAGTTCGTTAGTAAAATTGGTCATAAAAGGAAAACATAAGGCCAAAAAATAGATACCTTCTAATAGTTGTTTAATGATTTTATTTTTAGCATTAATAAATTCATTAATATATAATAAACCAAAACTAGAAATTTGTGAAAATATAAAGCCAGTATTGTAAATAATTAGAGGATTGATTAATTCTACTAAAAAAGTAATACTAAATAAATCTAATTTTGCTAATCTAACATTATATCTCTCATTGAATTTAGATATAATTAAAAATATCAATGAGCGATTTAAAGAAACTTGAAAACCACATAATGCTGTATAAAAAAATAATAAAACTAAAACTATATTTTCTGATAAAACATATTTTTTGGTTATTTTAAAAAGAAAACTAAACAAAAATTTGTATATTAAGATAAGATGAAACCCACTCAAAGCTAATACATGTAAAATATTTAATTTAGCATAATTAGTTGTATCTAATGCTACATTCTCACCAAAGACTAGACAAGAAAATAAATCAAAATAATCACTACTAATTTTACTCTGATAATATTCTAAAATTAAACATTTTAGTCTAGTAAAAGTAAGAATATATGATTTAATTTCATAATAATCAATATGATATATTCCTTTTACTAGTTTGCCCCTTAAAAAAGTAATTGTATTAAAATCCCCGTCATAAGATGGCTCTAAATATTCATTTACACTTCCTTCAATATATAAAATATCACCAGGTTTAACACCTATTTTATCGTATGATAAATATTTATTAAATCCTACATAAAAAGTAAAGTAGTTTTCTTTAACTTCACTTACATAAATATTAGTGTTTAAATATGATGGTACATAGTTATAAAAATAAAAGAAAATAATTAGTAATAAACTTAATATAAAACAAATTATAATTAAGATTTTGTTTAAATATTTTCTTTTAATAATAAAATAAGAGTATAACAAAAAGAAAACAAATATAAGGTTTATATATAAACTAATAGCTAATAAAACAATTCCTATAACAACAAAATGATATTTATCTGAGCACTGCTGCAGATTTAATTTTAAACTTTGCATCTTCATCTCTTATTTTTACTAAATCAAAGAATTCATCCCAAGTATCAAACACTTGATTATTAGCTAAATAATCTAAAATAGTTTGAGCTTTAGCTTCACCTATTCCTGGCAAACTATCTAATTCTTCAAGGCTAGCTTTTGATATGACAATTGGATTAGTTGGTGGTTCATAAAATAAAATATATGTTCCGTTTGCTATAGTAAAATCTTTATATATGGCTGATTCATAGACTCCTACTAGTGATAATAACTGTTCTTTTGATGTTTTTTCAGGTATTTTGTAAGTTCCTGGCCTTTTACAATATCCATCAACTTCTACTTCTATGTAAACTATCTCTTCTGGACTAACAACATTTTTTTCTTGTGGTTTATTTATAAAACCTAATGTTAAAGCTATAATTGCTAAAAAAATAAAATAAATTTTTATCATTAGTTAATATCTCCTTTTTTGTACTTTCATAATATAATAGTCAAAAAAGAATAAAAATTAAAAAAGATTGTCAAAAAAGACAATCAATATGTTAAAACTACATCATTATCAATACTATATATCGTAATACCTTGTTCATCTAAAACAGCGTAAGTTTTAGGACTGTTTTCTTTAGGTAAAGCTATACTTCCTACATTAATATAAACATTTTTAGATGTTTTTTTAATACTAGGAATATGATAATGTCCATATAATATTATATTATTTTTTAAAGCATCTGATTCATCAAATTTTAAAAGATGGCCATGACATAAATAATATGTTCTATTAGCAATATCAATAAAGTGTTCATCTAAAATTTTAAAATTTAAAACCATTTGATCAACATAAGCTTCACAATTACCTTTAATAGCAATAATATTAGAACTTATCTCATTAAATAAAGCTATTACTTTTTTAGGGTTATAATCAATTAGCAAATCATTTCTAGGACCATGATATAAAATATCACCTAATAAAATTAATTTATCAAAGTTGCCAACTACAAAAGTATCATAAATAAACTTAGCTTCTTCATATGCTCCATGAATATCTGAAGCAATTAAATATTTCATTTTATTTCCTCGTTATATCTATTAATATTTTTAAAGATTCATATATCATATTAGCTTGTTCTTCACTAATTGAATCAAATAGTGGCCAAGTCATAGTTTCAATATCTTTAACTAAACTTTCCATAATGTTTTTAGATTTTTCTGACAAATAGATATAATAAATTCTACGATCATTTTTATCATTTTCTTTTACTAAATACTCATGATTAATTAAACGATTAATTAAAGGCGAAATAGTATTAGTTTCTTTATTCAATCTCTGACAAATACCTGTAATTTTAGTTCCTTCATTATGATAAACATCTAAAATTACTTTTGATTGAACACTAGATAAGCCATATGGTTCACATAGTTTATCTTTACATTTGTCAAAATAATACGATAATTCTTTAATATTTTCAATTATCTCTTTTCTTTTAATAACATCCATTATTCAACACCTCTTTATGTCATTATACGACATAATTATTAAATATTCAATTATTTTTAATTAAAATAAAAGAAAATGTTTCAATTAAACTTTTTTTTAATTGAAACACTCATTCCATCTCCAATATTATAAATTTTAGTAGTATAATTTTCATTATTTTCTAAAAAACTTCTAAATAAACGAATCTTTTTTATCATAGAACGTAAATTTCTAGAATAAGAGGTCAAATCTTTTTCTTTAACTAAGCCATGAAAGTCAAGATTATCACAAACTACTATTCCACCTTCATTTAATAAAGGAGTATACATATTAAAAAACTTTTCATATTGAGCTTTAGCAGCATCAATAAAAATTAAATCATATTTCTTATCTTCTACTAATGAATAAGCTTCTAGGGCATCTTTAAATATTACTTTTATTTTATCATTTAAACCTAGGTCATTAATATTAATAAGTGCCTGATTATACATATTTAAATCTCTTTCTATCGTAGTGACAGAAACACCAGCTAAAGCCATCAAAGAAGAAGAGTAGGCAATAGCAGTACCTATCTCTAATACTTCTTTAACCTTATATTGTTTAATTTGTTCTAGCAAAAAAGCAATACCTTCATCTGTTATAATAGGAACATTATTCTCTTTTGCATATTGTTTAATTTCTAATATACTATTCATGATGTTCGCAATCGCAATTACAATCGCAATCGCCACCACAAGCTGAATCTTCACCACAACCACAACCGTCGCAATCATCACAGTGGCAACCTTCGTGATGGTGATGATGTTTTTCATGTTCATCAAAATATTGATTAACTACTTCTTCAACATGATCCCATTCTTCATCACTTTCAATAGGCATTAATGTACCGCTTGTAGCATCTTTTTCTTCATAGATCATAGCGCTAATTTCTTCGCTATCGCCATGTTGAAATACTACATATTTGTGATTAAACTCTTTTGAATCAAAAGTGAAAATAATCGGACATTTTGTTTCTTTTCCATCAACTGTAATAATAATATATTCCATTATAATTTACTCCTATCTAAATAATTTTGTAATATAATTTGAGCAGCTAACTCATCTTTTTTAGCTTTCCTATCTTTACGTTTTATATTAGTTTCTAACATTGCTTTATCAACTAAAGATGTTGTTAGTCTTTCATCAAATAAAACAACTTTAATATCTGTCTTTTCTTCAATTGCTTTTTTAAAATCAATAGAAATATTAGCTCGTATCCCTAAATCACCATTCATGTGTTTAGGCAGTCCTAAAATGACCGTTTTAACTTGATATTCATTACAAATTTTTATTAAATAAGCAATTGCTTCATCATATTTATCTTCAGCAAAACGAAAAGTAGTTAAACTTCTAGCGATTATACCAAGTTCATCAGAAATAGCTATTCCTAAAGTTTTAGCGCCTAAATCTAAACCTATTATGCGCATAAATCTTTAACTGCCTCTAAAGCCATTTCAAGTTTAGTTATATCTTTTCCACCAGCTTGAGCAATATCTGGCTTACCGCCACCACCGCCACCAGTTATACTTGTAGCTTTTTTAATATAATCAACTGCATTATAACCTTTTTTACATGAACAAACAAATGTTATGCTTTTCTCATCTTTATATGCTAAAAAACAAACATTTAAAGATAGATTATTCAATAAAGTTTTAGCTAACTCTTTTAATAAATCTTTAGGAACATCTACTATAGTAACTAAACAATTATTTTTAACTAAATCCTTATATTTACCAAAATCTTTAACTGAATTTTCTCTATTTCTATCATTTATTTCTAATTCTAAATTACGTAAGGCTTTAGATAATCTAATTTTTTCTAATCTTAAAGCTAAAATAAGTTCATAACCTGTCTTTGTAGGTTCAATAAATTCTACTTTATTTTCTGATTTTAAATCATTATGAAGGTTAATTAATTTATTTCCTTTATTAACTAAACCATCTATATCTTGATAGACATTACTTAAACTTTCTTTAAGAACATCTAAAGCATTAGGTCCTGTTACACCTGTTATTCTAAAAATACCTGAACCAATTGATTCATAGCTAGCAATCATAAATTGTTTAATTTCACTAGTATTTTTAACATGACAACCACCACATAATTCTTTAGATACACCCATATCTACAACTCTTACTACATTGCCATATTTTTCATTAAATAATGCCATAGCTCCAGTCTTTTTAGCTTCTTCAATGCTCATATAATTAATATTCACTTGATGAGCTTCATTTATATATTCATTAACTAACTTTTCTATTTTTAATAATTTTTCATCCGTTAATGGCTCATAATTGTTAAAATCAAAACGCACAAACTTATCATTAACTAATTGGCCTTGTTGATGACTATCTTTAGATAGTGCTACTTGTAAAGCTTTTTGTAATAGATGGGCAGCCGAATGGTTTCTCGTGATTTTAGCTCTATAATCTTCATCTATTCTAGCTTCTACATTCATACCTTCTTTTAAATTAGTTGTATCTAATATGTGTAGATGTTGACCATTAGGTAATCCTATAACATCTTTTACTGGTATATCATTAATAAATCCTTTATCACAAACTTGACCACCTGAAGTAGCATAAAATGGTGTTTTTTCTAAAACAATACCTTCAGCAAACACTTTAATAATTTTAGTGTTAATTTTAAATGTATCATAACCTACAAATAAAGAGTCAGCTGTAAAATGCATATATTCTTCATTTTGGCTTTTCATAGATTCAACATCTTTTCGAGAATTACGCGCTCTTTCTTTTTGGCGATTCATCTCTAATTTAAACCCTTCAGTATCAACTTTAAGCCCATAATCACTAGCATATTCTAAAGTTAATTCAAGTGGAAAACCATAAGTATCATATAAAGTGAAAGCTTCTACACCTGAAATGTTTTCGCCTTTTTTTACTATTTCTGCTAATCTCTTTTCCCCAATATTTAAAGTTTCTAAGAACTTATTTTCCTCATTTGTAATTATTTGTTTTATAACATCAACTTTATCAATTAATTGTGGATAAAAATCACCCATAATAGCTATTACAACATCAACTAACTCTGCCATAAATGGTTTATTTAAACCAATTTGTTTAGCATATTTCATAGCTCGACGTAATACTCTTCTTAAGACATATCCTCTACCTTCATTAGATAAAGTAGCCCCATCAGCAATTGCAAAGGTTACTGTTCTAACATGGTCAGCAATAACTTTAAAGGCCATTTGACCTTCATATTTTACATTAGAAATTTCTTCTGTTTTCTTTATTATTGGCCTAAATAAATCAGTATCATAATTTGTATCAACTTCTTGCATTACACAGCATAATCTTTCAAGACCACAACCAGTATCTATATTTTTACTAGGTAATTCTTCATAATCTTCTCTTTTAAGTCCTGCTTTAGAATTATATTGACTAAACACGATATTCCATATTTCAATAAAACGATCATTTTCTATGTCTTGTTCAATTAATTCTTTCCCTCGTTTGTCATACTTTTCACCACGGTCATAAAACATCTCAGTATCCGGACCACAAGGACCTTCACCTATCTCCCAAAAGTTATCTCTTAAAGGGATTAAATGACTCTCTAGAATGCCATGTGATAGCCATAAATCGCGTGCTGTCAAATCATCAGAATAGTATGTTATATATATTTTATCTTTACTAAAATTAAACCACTTTTCATCAAACAACAATTCACATGCAAACGCTATGGCTTCTTTTTTAAAATAATCACCAATAGAAAAGTTTCCTAACATTTCAAAGAAAGTATGATGTCTAGCTGTTTTACCAACATTTTCAATATCATTTGTCCTAATACATTTTTGCGCATTAGTTATTCTTCTATTTGTAGGTGTAACACGACCATCAAAATATTTTTTTAATGGAGTTACACCAGCATTTATCCATAACAATGTCGGATCATTATCCGGAATTAATGAAGCTGATGGTTCAATGCTATGACCTTTACTTTTAAAAAAGTCTAACCACATTTGTCTTATTTCTTTTGAACTTAAATGTTTCATATTATATCTAATAATTAATAAATTAATTATTTACTCCTTTCTAAGTAATAAACAAAGGTATTATACTACAAAACTTTATAAAAATTAAATACTTTTTCTGTTATATATCGTTAATAAACTACAAAAAATCATACGGCGTAACTTCTTTTTCTTCTTTTAATAACTCCATTAAAGATGTATTTCGTAATTTCTCTTTTAACATTATCCTTTTATTAATAAAATTAATATCACCAATTATGATTAATTTTGCTTTAGCTCTGGTAATAGCTGTATATATTAATTTTCTTTTTAACATAATAGAATATGAACTTAAAAGAGGAAAAATAACATTATCATATTCTGAACCTTGTGATTTATGAACAGATATAGCATAAGCTAAAGTTAAATTATCTAAATCATTTTTATTAAGTTCTACTATCTTATTATTAAAATTAATCGTTAAACTATTATCTAAAATTTCAATAATATAACCTATATCACCGTTCATAATTTGTTTTTCAGGATTATTTTGTAGTTGTAATACTCGGTCATTTAGATAATATATATTATCCTTATATTTTAAAAATTTATCCTTATTCTTATTATATTCGTTTTGGACAAATTTATTGATTTCATCAATACCATTGACACCACTATAAAGTGGAATTAATATTTGTATATTAGCTAAATCATTTCCTTTACTTAAATAATTATCTAATAATTGCTTAATTTTATATTTTAAATTATTATTAAATAAATTATAGTTATATACCTCTTTTTTTTCTTTAAAAATGTTTGGTTCTATTTTCTCTTCTAAAATCATATTAGCTAGTTTAATAATATTACTATCCTTAACTTGCCTCATAACTTCAAATAAACGATAAACTTTAAAACAATCAGCTGCAATAATATCGTGTAAAAACTCACCAGGTCCCACACTAGGCAACTGATTTTCATCTCCTATAAAAATAATTTGACTTTTATAATTGACAGCTGATAAAAGTCTATAAGCTAATTCAATATCAATCATACTAGCTTCATCAATAATTATTAAATTATATGGCAATAAATTATTTTCATTAAAAGCAAAAACGCCATTATAATCATAACCTAAACCTCTATGTATAGTCATTGCCTCAACATTACAACTTTCTTGTAATCTTTTAGCAGCTCTACCGGTTGGAGCTAATAATAAAATGCCATCACTATTTTTTAATTTATTTACTTTTAAATATAATTTAATAATCCCCTTAACAATAGTTGTTTTACCTGTACCAGGACCACCTGTAATAATAGCAATTTTATCATTTAATACTGCCTTAATTACTTTTTTTTGTAAAGGAGTATAAGTGAATTTCAATTCTTTTTCTAATGATATTAAATTGCTATCTAAGATTTCTTCTTTATATTTTTTTATAGGTACATCCTTAATACATTTTAAAAAATTTGCTACTTTAATCTCGGCATTATATAAAGAATTTAAGTATATATTATTGTTGATTTTAACTACTCTTTTATTATTAACTAACGTAATAAAACAATTATCTATTAAATTTTTAGCAATATCTAAATAAGAAATAACTTCTTTAATTAAATCGTTTTCTTCAATAAATACATTGCCATTTTTATAACATAAATTATCTAAGCAGTATAAAATAGCTTCCATTATTCTAATTTTATTGTCTTTTTCAAACCCTAAACTTAGAGCTAAATCATCAGCTTTTTTAAAACCATATCCATCAACTTCATATATTAATCTATAAGGGTTTTCTTTAATGATATTTACTGCCATTAAGCCATAATTTTCAAATATCTTTTTAGCCATTTTAGGAGATAGTCCCATATTGTACAACTCAATATAAACACTATCTTCTTCACTTTTAGATTTTAATATTTCATAAAGCAATTCTTTTTTTGTTTTAGATAAATTAGGAACCTTATCTAAAACGGTTTTATCTTTTACTATTAAATTTAGGGCATCTAATCCAAGAGTATCTACAATATTAGTAGCTGTTTTTATACCTATACCCACAAATTTATCACTTAAAAGATAAGTAATTAAACCTGTTTTAGTATCTGTACTTTTTTTATAAGTTGTTGCCTTAAACTGCTTGCCATATTTAGCATGTATATAATAATCTCCAATAAAGGCATAGCTAAGGCCTATCTCAATATTACTAAAACTACCACTAACAATTACTTTTTCTGTTTCTGTTTCAACTAAAATAATCCTATAATTTGAATCAGAAGCTCTAAATATCTCTTGAATATAAATACCCTTTAATTCCATTAATACCTTCTCTTTTCCCCATCTAGATAAACCGCGTCAATAATAGCCCCACCTAAGCACTCTTCACCATCATATAAAACAGCAGCTTGGCCTGGTGTTACAGCTTTAGCTTTATCTTTATAAATTATTTCTAATCGTTCATTATCTAGATACTTAACTTCTACCTTTATATCAGCTTGACGATATCTAAATTTAGCTTGATATATTTTACCTTCTTCTGGTTTTTTATAAATAAAATTTAAATTACTAGCTATCAACCTATTTGAATAAAGGTAAATGTTGTCATCACCTTGTCCAACTATTAAATTATTATTAGCTAAATCTTTACCAATAACAAACCAAGCTTCATTTAAATAATCATGATTACCACCTATACCCAAACCTTTCCTTTGGCCTATTGTATAATACATTAATCCATCGTGCTTACCAATAATATTACCGCTGCTAGTTATAATATTACCTGGTTGTGCAGGTAAATAATTTTTTAAAAATTGTTTAAAATTTCTTTCGCCAATAAAACAAATGCCAGTTGAATCTTTTTTTGTAGCTGTTACTAAATCATAATCTTTAGCTACTTCTCTAACTTCTTTTTTTAACATATCGCCAATAGGAAACAGACTTTTTTGCAATTGTTGTTGATTAATCATACATAAAAAATATGTTTGATCTTTATTGTTATCAATACCTCTTAACAAAATAGAATGATCATGGTAATGTTTCACTCTAGCATAATGACCCATCGCTATATAATCAGCTCCTAATTTACAAGCTTCTGTTAAAAAAGTATTAAATTTAATATATTTATTACACATAATATCAGGATTAGGAGTTCTTCCTTTTTTATATTCATCAATAAAATAGGTAAAAACATAATCCCAATATTCACTTATAAAATCAATTCTATGTAATTTAATACCTAATTTATCAGCCACTTTTTTAGCATCTTGATAATCTCTTTCTTGTGGGCAAACATCATCTAATAAATCAGGATTTCCTAAAATATCGTTGTTAGTAGCGCTATCCCAATTGCGCATAAACATGCCTTCAACATCATAACCTTCCTCAAGTAGTTTAATAGCTGCCACACTACTATCAACACCACCTGAAAGGCCTAAAATAACTTTTTCTTTAGCCATTTTTACCACCTTTTTATATCGCTAGGCATCCGGTAATCGCCTCTAGGAGCAAGCGAAACATTTAAAATTTTTGGACCATCTGGAGTAGCTTGTCGTTTAAATTGTTGTGTGAAAAAACGGAAAAAGAAATTCTTAACATATTTAGTAGCTTCTTCTTCATTTAATTTAAAGGCTGATTTTAATAGATAAATCATTCTCAATTCATCATCACCACAATTTAAATAACGATATAATATAAAATCATTTATTTCATATTTTCCAATACTATCTTCTGTTTTTTGATCTGTATCTAATAATTCTGGCGAAATAGGTGTAGCAATAATATCTTCTAAAACAGTAGATAATTCCTTAAACTTAGTTAAAGCATAATATTTAATCATAAAACGAACTAAAGTTTTAGGAACACCTGCATTAATGCCATACATAGACATTTGATCACCATTATATGTACACCATCCTAAAGCTAATTCTGACATATCACCTGTACCTAATACAAGCCCATTATATTTATTAGCTAAATCCATTAAGATTAAAGTTCGTATTCTCGCTTGGGCATTCTCATAAGTTACATCTTTTAGATTAATATCATGCTCAATATCTTTAAAATGTTGTAATACTGCATTTTTTATCGGTTTTACTAAAACTGTAATGCCCAATTTTTCCATCATACTTAAAGCATTATTTTTAGTCCTATCAGAAGTTCCTAAACCAGGCATAGTAACAGCTATAATACCTTTTAAATCATAATTTAAATGTTTAAATGCTTCAACAGCTACTAATAAAGCTAAAGTTGAATCTAATCCTCCACTAACACCTATTACTAATGTTTTAGCATTTGTATGTTTTAATCTTTTATATAAAGCATATTCTTGCAGACTAGCAATTTTATTGAAGGCTTTTAATTCATCTTTTTTAGGAACAAAAGGTGTACTATCTAAGCCCTCTTCAAAACAATAATTTTCACTTTCTATTAAATTAAAATCTACTTCTTGATAAACATAATTCCCATTAATATCATCATGCATATCTGTTTGATTACGTCTATTAAACTCAATCATATTAATGTCAATATCTGCATAAATTATCTCAGAAGTCATTGAAAAATTTTCAGTTTCCTTTAATAAGTTACCACAAACTGCAATAATATTATGTCCACTATAAACAGTATCAGATGTCGATTCATTTACTCCTGCTGAGGCATAAATATAAGCTCCACAATTGCGTCTAGAATTTTCTAATACACTATTTCTTCTTATTTCTGATTTACCTAACACTTCATTAGAAGCTGATAAATTAATAGTCATATTAGCACCATGTAAAGCTAAATTATTAGCTGGTGTTATGCTAGCCCACATATCTTCACAAATCTCTATACCAAAATGAATATTATGTGACCAATCATGAAACAAAATCTGTCCTAAAGGATAGAAATCTCCATTAATATAAATAGACGTACTTTTTAAATTTTTAGCTGATTTAAACCATCTTTTTTCATAAAATTCATGATTATTAGGTAAAGTCCTTTTAGGAACAACACCTAATATTTTATTTTTACTAAAGACAATCGCCGAGTTGATTAAAGAACCTTCACAAATTAAAGGAGCCCCTAAAATGACAATACCTTCATTTTTATTGTTGTTTTTAAAGTAATCAATAGCTAAATAAACATCTTTTAAAAGACTATCTTGATAAAAATAATCACCACATGTATAACCACTTATACATAGTTCCGGAAAGACAGTAATACTACTTTTAGCTAAATTACTTAATTTTGTTATTTCTTTAATATTAAATAGCGGATTACCTACCTCTAATGTAGGTGTTACACACGCCACCTTTAAAAACCCTTGATTTAACATTTACTATTCACCTCGTATAAGTTATGATCTTTTATATATTTAAAAACTTTTACATCTAACCAATTGTGATATTTTAAAACATTTTCTCTTATTTTAGTAGATGAAATTGTACTATTCATTTCAATAATAGAAAAATTATTTTCATATCCTTTAAATTCTTTAAAATCAATCTCATCACTAGGTCTTTTGACAACGATAAATTTAAAATCTTTAATTAAATTATTAAAGTTTAACCACAAAGGCATTTGAGCCAAATTATCAGAACCTATTAAAAAATAAATATCTTTATCTATCTTTTTAAAATCTGATAATAGTTTATAAGTTCCTTCATATTTATCTATTATAAATTCATATCTAGATATTTCCATATCATTGAACATTAATTTTAACATATTATATCTATCTTCATCATTAATTAAATTATGCTTCCATGTATAATTTTTACAAGATACAGGAACTATTATTATTTTAGCATTATTATATTTTAATTTAATTATATCTATTAACTCTTTATGAGCTAAAGTCGGAGGATTAAAAGAACCACCAAAAATTATAAGCATAAAAAAACACCTACTTTTGTTTATTCTAGCATATTTTTACTAGTTTTAAAACTAGTTTTATGATATCATAACAAAGAGGTGCGAGTATGCTAGATGAAAAAACTTTAGAACAACAAGATGAAGAAAAAGAATATCAAAATAATTTTAAACCTAGAGAAGTAAAACTAAAAGATGATTACCCTTTTTATAATCATAATTTCTTTTTTGTTTTATGTTCTAAAATAGTTATTATCTTAACCATTATCGGTTGTTTCTTTGCTAAACACATCTTATGGGGTTATAAACAAACAGGTAAAAAAAATATAAAAGGAATTAAAGGGGCTATAACTATTTCTAATCATTGTTTAATTCAAGATGCTTTTATAAATGTTCCTTCATTATTTCCTAGAAAGACTTATGTTACAATGTTAGAAACTAATCTAGGCTTTGGACTAGCTAGTACTTATTTAAGATTATGTGGGGCAGTTCCAATTCCTAGAGAACCTAAATTAATGATGAAATTTTTAAAAGATACTAAAAAAGAATTAAATAAAGGAAAATTTATTCATGTCTATCCAGAAGGCCATTTAATTCCCTACAGTGATCACATTAGAAAATTTATGCCTGGAGCTTTTCATATAGCTTATATAGCTAAAGTTCCTATTATTCCTATTTGTTTTACTTTTCATAAACCTAAAGGTATTTACTTTTGGAAAAAGAAACCAATGATTAAACAAAATTTTTTACCTCCTTACTATCCTGATTATTCATTATCAAAAAAAGAATGTATCGAAAAAATGTGTAATGATTTACAAGAACTAATGTCTAACTATTTTAATCTACATTCTGATTATACTTTAACTAAATAATTAATAACTCATAAACTTTATTAGCTGTTTCTATAAAAAAAGAATTATACTACGAAGCATAAATAATACGCCGATGCGGGTATATCCTAAATCGTGATAGTGGCGCTCTACGCTAGTATAATTCTTTTTTTATTATATATAGTTATATTCAACAAAAAATGTAAGCGGTAAAGATATGCCGTATTTCTACGACTTATCATTCCAATTATTTTAATAATTCTTTATAAACCAGTGATTCAGCATGTTCAATATAATAATCTGGTATATTGATGGTGTTTGATGGTTGGCTTTCTTTAGCTAGCATACCTGGATAAATATTAACCTTCCTAACATTATTACCATTGTGGAAATCTAAATTTTCATCAATATATTGATTATTGTTAGAAAATAAATCATTGATATGTTTAGCAAGTCCTACTTTTTCTAATTTTGATAAAGATTTTGGTAATGATTTTGTTTGCATATAGTCAAGTAATTCTAAAGCTCTAAATCTATCTAAATATTTAGCAATATATTGATTACTGAAGTTTTCTAAACAATTATGACATGATGAATCGCAGTTACAATCGCTTAATAACTTTCTTACACCATCCAATATTTCTTTAGCTCTTTTAGCAACAAGAGAACTATACCCAGCACCACTAGTTAAGCTATCAAGAATATATATTTCCAAAATTTTTGTATCAGAGTCATTTCGAACTCTATAACCACCATTTAATTCTTTAAAATCAATATCAAGTAGTCTAGAAGTTGACAAGATTATTGCTTGAACCATAGTTGTAGCAGCCAATTTTAACCAATAATAGCTTAAATCACAATTTATTTCCTTAGTATCTAATTTAATTTGGAATAAAGCCATATCAGTAATAATATCAGCTGTCCCCAAAAATACATTAGTGGTTTTCCTATGTGGACAATTTTCAATACTTGGTGCAGTAATTTTAGCATCACCAACTGCTACAGTCATACCACCACATTTTTTACAAAGATCAAAGCCACTATTATCTTTACCAGTGTTTACTATAGAAATAAATTCATTAAATTTATTTTCAACTTTTACGTTTTGGTATGATGTAACATTTATCATATTATCATCATTAGAAACAATTGCATATATTGGCTCAGTAGAATTTGTATAAACATCCACATTAGCACTATCTTTTGAATAACGCCCCTTCTCCGGTCCAAAGCCCCATGGTTTTACTAAATTTCTTTTGCTTATTGAACTACCACAAAACGGACATGACTCTTTAGCTGGCTCTTCTTTGTCTAACCAGTTACATTTTTCGTTATCACAAACAAATACTTCTTTATTATATTCATTTGCACTTAAAAATTTGTTAATTAAAATTTCATTTTGCCTTTTAGTATAAAGCCCAGCTGACTTATAAGTTTTCCTATCTACAACAATAACCTTACCCGGAGCATATTCACTTAATGCAACATCAATAGAACGTGACGGAGCATGTTCAATTTTGCTTGGATTTTTCGTGTTTGGAATATAGAAACTAACAACATTTTTAGGAAATGAATAAGTTGGGAAAACACCTTCAGTAGTGAATGTGTTTAATACTGAAATGAATTCATTATTATCATCTTTAAATAATGATTGAATATTATTGAATTTAACTTTAATATCATTTAGCTTTTTAACTAATTCTTCAAAGTATTTTTTTTTATTGAATGTTGAATTAAAAGGAACTAAAGCATTATAAAGCTTAGTATCATCTAATGATTCCTTTACAAAATCGATAATTTTACTTAAATAATGAGCAAAGAAATCATCAATTTTAGTATCATATATACTTTTTTTACTACGTAAGAAAAATATATTAAATAAATATAATGATAAATGCCTTCCAATTAATTTAATATTATTGACATCAATCCATGGTCGACTCATTGGACCTGTGATTATTTCTTCAGGATTTTTGAAATAATAATTATCATGCGGGCCATGTTCAATAAATGTTGTTATAGTTGATATTGATGAACCACGTCTACCAGCACGACCAACTCGTTGTTGGTAATTTTCTACTCTTGGTGGCACATTTCTTAAACCTATAGCAGTTAGAGAGCCAATATCAATACCTACTTCCATTGTTGTTGTACAACTTAGTATATCAATAGATGCATTGTCATCATCTAATGATAAATTTTGAAACTTCATTTCATATTTTTCTGTTTGAGTCCACATTTCATCGTCTGTTTCTTCAGTTGCACTTAACTGAGCTGTATGTTCGACTGTATTAATAGTTGTTACTGAAGCATTAGTGTAATTTAAATTGTTTATTACTTCTTTTGTATAGAAATCAAATTTTTTTAAATCCCTAGCTTCTATTTTCCTTGGCTCTGAAGACTGACAAACCAAACATTTATTATCAAATGTGAATTTAAAAACACCACCGCAATTAGGACAAATATACCAATCCATACTATCATCAATGACTAATATATTTTTACTAGGATCAACATAAAGTCCATTAGAATCTTGTAACCCTAATTTTACAATTAAAAATAAATCATTAATTTCAGAATCGCTTAGTCGATTCTTAAGTAAGTTCACAAAATCTTTGCTAAATGATGATGTCATTTGTTGTTTAGTGTAAGTGGAAACATTATCCCTTATTTTTTCAGAAATATCTTTATTATAACCAATGTATCTAATTAAAAGATAACGCATATAGGCGCTATAAATACTTACAAATTCAACTTCTGACAATTTATGATTTAAATACATTCCCGTTTTTTTAAACTTATTAATTATAGAGTTTACAGGTTTAATATAAGCCAATTTTAAACCAGTTAAAGATTTGTACTTGTCACATAAATGATATAATAATTCTTCCTGAAAAAAAGATGTTTCATCTTGAGAATAATCATTATAAAATTCTTGATAATTTAATATATCATTTGAGCCCTGTAAATAATCAGACTTGTTTGTAAGAAATTTTTCCTTTTCTTCATCAAATTTATTATATTCATCACCATAATAAAAATTTATTTTTTTATCACAGGCAACATCTAAAAATGCCATGTATAGATAACGCATTTGCGCTTGATAATTAAATTTAGTTGCTGATTCTAACAACCTTTTAGCTGCTAGAACTATAATTGTTCGACTAGCATTTCTATCGGCTGCCATTGTTAAATCAAGCGCTAGTTTAGCAGCCTTATTTCTACTATCAGAGAATAAAAGCAACTTTTTATCAGTTGGTGTTTCAACTTGTTCTAAGTCAAATTGAGCAGAAATTAAGTTGTAGAAAGGTTCATTCCCTTTAGTAATAAAATCAGTAACAGTTATATTATCGCTATGACATTTAGGGCATTTAATATTATCTAGATTATCACCTATAATTACGGATAAAGTATTACTGTTTTGTTTATTTAAAAGCTTTCCGGTTTGACAATCTAAATAATAAACTTTGTCTTTAATTTTCTTTTTTGAGGTCGAATCTTCACCCATTTCATTACCTGATACAATATAAGCACTAATTTCTTTTAAACCATTGGTATAGACCTGACTATTCCAGAAAAAATTATCATTATCTTGAAGATAGCCTTTAAAATAAAGAGCTCCACATCTTCTATCATTAGTTAGTTCATAAACCTTACTGTGACAAACTGGGCATCTATCTAGTTTCCTATTAATAAAGATTTCTCCGAATGGCAAATTGTGTTCTTTAGCGCTACAATTTGGATTAGAGCAAGCATAAATGCCATCAATCCCTTTAAACATCATATGAATTCTTGTTGGGAATAGTGCCTGGCCTAATTTGTTTTTAGCAAATGGTAATAAAACTAACAAAAATTCAATTATATGTTTAGAAACTAACGAATTATTATTAAATACACTTTTACTAATTTTTTCTACTGAAATGGCGTTATTTTTAGTTAAAGAAATAATATCTCTAACTTCTTTTATTTTAGGCAATAAATTATAAAGCTCATCACCCAAAGTTGCTACTGAAGTCAATTTATCATTAGGCTTTAAATTTATTCCTAATTCTGCAAACTTACTATTTATAACATTGATTTTATCCTTATATAATTCTTTAATGTCATAATCAAAATTATTAGGAATATTTATTTTGTATTCAATTTGATTATGAAATTCTTTATGTTTACCATTAATAATAACAAATTGAGTATTGCCACCGCTTAAGTCATTAGAAAATTTTTGCACATCACTTTCAGAATTTTGTGGGAATGATGCACTAGTTAAAATAAACTGAACTCTATCTCTAGAAATACCTAAAAATGAAATAAATCTTTTAATTAATAAAGCCACCTCAGCCCCTGCTGAGCCTTTATACATATGTGCTTCATCAATAACAAACAATAATTTATTATTTTTGTCACAATTAAGCCATTTTTTTGTACTATCCCATATAGATTGTTCTTCATTTCTAATAAGCATATAATCGAGCATTGAATAGTTTGTAATTAGAATGTCAGGACATACTTGTTTCATCTCAAATCTTGTAATTTGTTCAGCATCATCAGGATCTGTATAATGATTACCATTCCTTAGATTTTCGATAAAATTGCTTAAAGATTTTTTAGCTGGATATTTCCCCCGTTCCTTTAATTCATTAATTATTACTTCTTTCTTAGATGAGCCATTTGTATTAATATAAGCACTTTCTAAAATATTGGCTAATTTTTTATCTTTGTCCTTTGTGTGACTGCCAGAATATTTAGTGCGACCAGTGTACATACCAAATTGTGGTCTTCGACTAGAGTCTGTTAAATCACTAAAAACATTTTTAAATTCTTCACAACCTATCATTTTCCTTAATCTTGCTTCTTGATCAGAGACTAAGGCGTTCATTGGATAAAGTATAACTACTCTTGTACCTCTAGTATTCCAAGACTTGCTATTATTTATCGCTTCTAAAATCATCTTTAGTACAATAGGCCACAAAAAACATTCAGTTTTACCTGAACCAGTACCAGTTGAGATTAGTAAATCTTTACCCGCAAAATAGGCCTTTAATGATTCTATTTGATGTAAATATGGATACTTAAAAAAACCAATATTAGCATCAACTAAACTTTCTAGAATATGTTTTAATTTTTTATCATTAAAGATATCATAAATTGCATCTTTAGCTTGTTCATAGCCACGATTTGCTTCAACCATAAAGTCTTGGTAAAGAACACCTTTTTTAGTCAGCTTCTTTTCACAAGCTTCTAGTAAATTTATGTTCTTGCCTAAATATTCAGCTTTAATATAATTTAATAATTTATTTAAAAGAGCTTGATGTATTTCTTCAATCCCTAAATTATCGTTCATCTAATCACCTCAAGTTTATGTTTAAATAACAATTTTTTAATAAATTTTTGACTAAAGTCAAAAATTCTTTTCTAACTATGTAGCAAATATTAGATATTTCAAAACCAATATTTGCTAGAACATTTTTTTCGAATAGTGGTAGTCTATATGGTAAATTTATTTTAACAAAATAATTATCTATATTAACAATAGTCGCAGTTAAAACATTGTTATTCTGGTACATTATATAAAATATCCACCGAAATTGTTCCAATTCCTTAATTGAAAAATTTTCGTCAATATTTTTACCTTTTAAAACATCACTCTTCTTTTGACATAAATAATATATATAGTGGTTACTTTCTTCTCTTCTTGCTATGTTTAAATCAAAATCAGAAGAATCTATAATAGAAATCCATTTGTTAGATGAATAGCTAGATTTTAAATTTATGTTAAAACATTCAGTTTTATAGGTATCCAAATTAACAAATTGCTCCCTATAATATGCTTCTAGCAATTTTAAATCTATACCTGGATTTAAATCATATTCAGCAAAAGGGTTTATTTCGTTAACTATAAATGTATTACCTGACAAAATTGTGTCTTTTAAGTTTTTAGGTAAACCCATTTGAAAATATAAATCTTTATAATGATAAGTTTGATTAGCTGTAATATATTTTGTTTTATACAATTTATCATCCATAATGTGAAATATATGGCCAAAATCAACTAATTTTGCCAAGATGTTTTTCACATTATCTACATTTTTGTCATTTACTAATCCTCTATCAGCATAAATAATCTCATTAGCAATCTTTCTTAAGTCACTTATTTTAGATGTATTTTCAGTATAATCATTAATTTCAACACAATACATCATTAACAATAATGATAAGTAAGTGTTAATAATTAAATCATCAACACTTTCAACATCAGGAAATGTGAATTGTTGTTTCATTTTAACTATTATTAATTCTCTAGTTGTCATGTGCTAAAAATTTCTCCACATATGAACTTAAGCTGTCATTTATGCCATTAAAATTTACATCATTTTCTAAAGTTAGGCCTAAAGAATTTAAAATTAACATAATTTGCATAACATAAAATTCATTAAGATTCCCAGTTTTGCTAGATACTATATTGAATTTTTTTATCAGATTAGATACAAAGTAATAGTTATCTTTTAGTACTGATTTATCAGCAATATCAATTGAAAAATAATCCATAAACAAGTCTGAATTGAAGCTATTTGTAGTCTGATTAATATTAAATTTATAATAATTTTGATTATCTTCTGTTGGCACAATATAGCCATTATACGTAGCGAAAAATGAATATGAAAAATAAAAATTATTTGACCATAAAGTTGTAGGGAATAGTTTTAATAACTTTGCATCATCTATAGCAAATACAAATGTACTTGTTGGATATAAACTAGATATTGTTTGATTTAGATGAATATCTAGCTTTTCAAAAACTCCATAAACAAGGTATAATTCATTATTTAATAAATTCAAATTTGCTAAATCTGTTACAGTTGTTGAAGTATCTACATATAAAATATTCAATTTTTTGTTGTAACAAAAGGTGTTTAAAAATTTAGCAAATTTTAAAGCGCATGATGACTCAACAATAAAGTTCATTTTTAGTTTTATGACATCTAAAACACAATCAACAATATCTTTTTGATATTTAGGTATAATTCCAAGCGTTTTAGATTCTGTACTAAGAATTTCAAGAAGATATTCTTTATCAATGTCTTTTCTATCTACGTTGTCGCCATAAATTACAACATTAGGGTTTGTGTTACAATTACCTACTATTGGCTCAACATTAATGTTAGTTTTAAATTTTTTTAATAATTCACTATTAATAACATAATCACTAACCTTCGCTGGCAAGTTCTCAAGATAAGATAAAATGAGATTTTTTTCTTCATCTAGCTTGGCCTTTTTATCATCTAAATCCTTACTGAAACTATCATACTGTACTTTTTTAGCGTCAATATTTGCATTTAATCTATTTAAAATTTCTTCTTTTTCTTTAAATTCTTGTTCTATCTTATCTAATCTTTCGTGATTTTTTTTAACATATATATCATTTACAATATCAAGGTATTTCATACGAACCTTAGAAGAATTTAAAATTATGTTTTGTATAGCATCAAGGTTATCATCTTGAAGCAATAACAAACTTATAACTTTATCACTTTCTTTTTTTACTAGTTCTTCAGCTTCTTTTTCAGTATAGCCATAGGAAACTAAATAATCAGTGCTATTTTTACCTTCATTCATAGCTGCTAATAATTTATTTGTAAAATCACTAATTTCTCTATGAGTTATACCTAATTCTTTTTTACGATTTTCTAATACTCTTTTGTAATATTCAGTTAATATAACAGAACCATCATTAATTAAAAAAGATGAACTCGCATCCTTTAGCAAAGTCACATCAACAGATGAATAGAATTTTCTGCCTGGGCACAATGTACTAGACTTTAAATCTGTTTTCGGAATATAGCACTTTTCTAATCTAACTAAATACTTATTGTTTATTTTATCTTTTAATTTAATAGACTCGCTTGTTCTCAAAAAATAATTCATATTACACTTAACTGCTTCATAGTCATTGCTAGAAGACATGCCAGTTAAAACAAAAAACCTATTAGTCGGTCGCCAATCCATTTCGATACCAGTTAGCAAAATATCAGGAGTTAATTTACATTCAATATCTAGTATTTCACACAATACTGAATTAGCATCAGTTACTGAGTTTACCACTGTTCTAGTATCAAAATCTTCGGATGAAATACATTCCCAGTCAATAACAAACATATCACCATCGGTTGCATTTTGATAATATTGTGTAGGTATCATAAAGTTTATAACTTCTTTGTAATACGTAAAATTAGAAACTAATTTATCTTTTTCAATATCAAACATTCTTCTTATATTACGCGAATTAGTTACATTATTAATAACCGTAATGGCAATTGATTTCATATACTATAACACTCCACTTTCTATAATATAATTTTGTAATTTTCTTGAAATAAAGCCTTTTTTGATATATTTATAAATTACTCTTTTAATATATAAATTATTTATTTTGTTAAATATATAAAACAACTTTTCCTTATTTACTGGAACTAAATCACAATTTCTAGCTAATAATAAAATCTTATTTAAGGATAACTTAGTTATAACTTTGTTATCTTTTTTCTTAACAAATAGTCGCTTATAAACTCTATTTTGATAAACTATTGAAATAAAATAATCATCATCAACTATGTTTACTTGATATTCAAAAAAACCACCTTTTGAATACGTAGGCTTTAAAACTTTTACTTCTTTACCAAATAAAACAACTTTACATTTTATATTAGATACAACTCTAAAGTCTTTTAAAATTAGTGCTTCTTCATCCATAATATTAGCACTATTTATATCAGTCAACTTAATAGATGGTGAAAATTTATTACTATAAGAAATTTGGTTACTCAAAATTGTATTAGCAACAAAACCATCTTCATCACTACTCCCTATAATGGCATCATGATTTTTAGGGATATAATGTGTAACATTCGAAATAATTTCACCATCTAAATTATTTAATGTTTTTGTGTTATCTATATTAAATAATATTTCATTATCATAAAAGAAAAAGACTTTATCTTGTTCTCTATAATGTAGCGGCCAATAAAAAGTTATTTGAGCTTTCCTTACACTTAATGTTTTATTCATTAATTTAGCTATATATACTTTAAGTTCTTTAGCTTTTGCTTCAACGTAAAAAATTTTTAAAGTGCCATTATCAGCTTCAAGATTACCAATTGAAAGTGCCTTATATTTATCTTCTAACACATTAGAAATAAGTGAACAATGTTTATACTCCGTGTTTATTGTAAAATAATAGCTTTCATTGCTATATATCTTTTCTTCTTCTCTTATGAGTCTTCCAGTTTTAACATAGAACATATTTAAATCTTTAATACCTTCACCATAGGCAATCTTATCATTAGAAAATGAGACGTAATATGTACTAGAAAAATGAAATAAGTGAAAATAATAAAATCTTTTAGTTTTGGTAATATCAATATCAACTAAATCATACTTAGTGGAATCATCACTATACTTTACTTTACAATTAGCTGATTTAGTCATAAGGATGCCTAAATTTAATGACCATATTCTGCTTTTAACTAAATATATAGGTAAAGCAAATAGCGTTTTTGCGTCATAATAACGCAATATTTGATAATTAGTATTTTCTAATCGATAGTCACACTCAGTATCATCTTTCTTTTTATGTTTAAAGTGCTGAATATTATGACCAACTTTAGTTAAGGTGACATATTCTCCGCAACAAGGACAAATAAAGCGTTTATCATTAGCTCTGACTGTGTATTTAATTTCAGTTTCGGTTGAAGAAACTATTTTATTTTTTAAAGTATCAAACGCCTTATTCATGCATATCCTCCCGAACTAAAAAAATATAACAAAAATTTAAAAAAGCTCCTCTTACTTAATTCTAATTATAACAAAAAATAGCCTACAATTAAAGCTATTTTGTAGACTATTTTAGTTAATAAATATAAATAATAAATATTCTTAACAGTAAAATTTCTAGGATAAACTTCATTCACAACTTCGGAACTAAGTGAATGAGATTTTTTTATTATAGGACTATCATCATAATTTTTCTTGACCAAATAAACTTCTCTTACCTCATTTCATAAATTGTTTTCATTTAATAATTCTACTCTATCCAAAATTTATAATATGATGATGGTTGTTATTCGTGCCGTTCGTAAAAATTATGCTTTTTTATTAAATTAAACAATTTTCTTGGTACCATTTTTATAAAGTAATTATTAACTATAGCTATATCACAACTATATTTTATTATTGAATTCTTTTTATCTTTTGATTTATAAGTAAAAACTCTCATACTATCCTTGTTTTACCTATGAAATTTTAGTTATAAGCAATGTTTTAGCTTAATTAGCACAAATATCACTTTACATAAATAATGCTTAAACAGCCAAATTATGAGCAATAAAAAGCCGATTAAAAAACCGACTACCAAACCACTAACAAATACACCTATTGCAAGCCCTAATTTATCTAGTTCTTTTCCTTTATCATTATCGTTTATTTAAAACGCCTCTTTTGTCTAAAATAAAAACACGTTTTTACACGTGTTCGTAAGATATTTTAACCAATTACATAATGACCTTTGGTTTTGCCTGATTCACAATCTTCTAAAGTAAAACCATTCCAAATATAAAACCATTCACCATAGGTCATAGTTTCATAATCTTCTCGGGTTAAATCTTCCCAATCATCAATTTTTTTCTTTATTTCTGGTCTGATTTTTTGATTTTTCCAGTCCACTTTTTGATATATATAATTTTCACAAGGTTTAATAGCCATATCCTAGCGCCACCTTTCAAACATAAGTCTATGTTCTTTAGCAAGCTTAAACATTCCTTTTTCCATTGCTTTTCTCACTATAAACTGAACACCTATGACAAACCATTAAATTAATCCTAATTTATCACATTTATCTTTGAACCAAGGGTAATATTTAAAATAATCATTTAATTTTTCTCTTGATGTTGTATTAATTATGTTTGTTATAATTTTTTTCTTCTTCGGCACTCATTGTATTTGTTTCATCATGAATCATATATTCTTTTGTAATTTTTTTGTAAAAAAATAAAGGGTATCATAGAAAATAATATTTCTAAAATCACCCTTTATATAGTAGAAAATACATAATATATTGTTTAATTACAAGTTTTATTCGATAAAACTCTATTTTTTATGTATTTTATTTTTTGCGTGGTGGGCCCTAAGAGACTCGAACTCTTGACCCACTGATTAAGAGTCAGTTGCTCTACCAACTGAGCTAAGGGCCCATTTACTTGCGAATTAAATTATAGCAAAAGCTATAACTTAATGCAAGTATTTTTTTAATTCCATAATACCTTAGGATATACATTTTTTTCTTTAAGTGCTTTAATTGAATTAACAACATTTTCTTTATCTTCTTTATAAGTTACACCAAACCATTGTTCTTTAGTAGATAGTACTAAGACATCGCAAAGATTTCTTTTAATTAAAGTGTCAACAAAAATAGGAATATAAAATTCATCTTTAATTAAATCATTAGTTGAATTTAAAAAGTCAATAAAACCTTGTTCAAGATAAGGAAAAATAGCTGGTGTAAAGCCCCAAAAGTTCATAGAAACTAAAGTATCTCCTTTTAAGCTAATCCATTTATCATTTTCTTTATATAAACCATTTAAACCATCTTTTTTAATATCTTTAGTTTCTTTAATATCTGTTAAATAACCTTTTTCATCAGCTAAACATACACCTCTTGTAACTGTTCCGTTATCAGTTAAAGTTTTGTTTAGTTCATAACCTACCATGGCAAAATGCATTTTATCATCATCTTTAGTACTAACTAAAAAATCATGAATAGTTTTAAAGGCATCTCTACCATAAAAGTCATCAGAGTTAATGACACAGAATGGCTTATTTATAACATCTTTACAACATAATAAAGCGTGTGCTGTTCCCCATGGTTTTAATCTATTTTCAGATAATTTATAACCAATAGGTAATTTATCTAATTCTTGATAAACATAAGTAACCTTCATATGTTTAGCTACTCGATTACCTACTTCTTCCTTAAAATCTTTTTCAATTGCTTTTTTTATTATAAAAACAACCTCATCAAAATTTTCTCTTAAAGCATCGTACATTGAAAAATCAATAATCTTATTACCAGCTTCATCAACTGAATCCATTTGTTTTAAACCACCATAGCGGCTTCCCATTCCTGCAGCTAAAATTACTAATGTTGGTTTCATCAACTTACTCCTCCACTATATTTACATTATCATAATTAATATTTAAAACATTTTCTTCTATCAAAGCATTTTTAGCTTTAATATCAATGTTTTTAAAAGTGATATTTTTAATAGGTTTATCCTTTAAACCTTTTAAAGAAATTCCTATATTTGCTTTTGTACAATATAAATTTTCTATTGTAATATCTTTAAATTCCGGGTAATCATCTTCAGCTATTTCATTAACAATGTCTCTAGATTCATTTTCCATTCTATACAATTCATATCCACATGTCATAATAATAGCTTCTCCTAAAATGTCATGCATATATGTATTATTAATAGTTATATTAGAAACAACTCCGCCTCTACCTAACTGTGTCTTAAATCTAAGACCAATATCTGTACCAATAAAAGTGTTATTCTCACAATATACATCAATAATAGACCTACTCATTTCACTACCAAAAACAATACCACCATGAGCATTATACACTTTATTTCCTTTAATTACTACTTTTTTTGTTGGAATAGGTGTCATTCTAGCTTCTCTATTTTTACCAGCTTTTAAACAAATACCATCATCACCAACACTAATAATATTATCCTTTATCAAAACATTTTGACATGATTCAATGTCTAGACCATCACCATTTTGCGCGTAAGATTCATTATAAATATAACAATTTTTAATTGTTAAATTATTAGTAAATAAAGGGTGAATATTCCAAGCTGGACTATTTCTAAAAGTCGGACCATCTAATAAAACATCTGTACATTTTACAAGAGATACAAAAACAGGTCTAAAATAATCATAGTTATCTTTATACTTTTCAATATTTTCTTTAGTAGGACTTGGTTCATCTCCAGCAACAGCCAACTCATAACTAGACTTAGTTGGATACCAAATCCCACCTTCTTTAGTCGGCATAATAGTATCATTAGATATTTTTAAACAGGTATTATTAAAAAATCTCTCAGTAACCTTAAATTTCTTTAAAGGACGCCATTTAAAACCATCACCATCAAATACACCTTTACCTATTATACTAATATTTTTAGCAGAATTAGCACTAATAGGCGAAACAGTTCTTATTCTTTTAACCCCTTCAAATTCTGTAAGTATTAAAGGATACCATTCTTTTCTTTTTTCAAAAATAACTAAAGTTCCTTTTTTTGTTTCTATACATACATTACTTTTTAAAACAATAGGTTTAGAAATATATATACCTTTTGGTATGACAACAGTCCCACCACCTAGTTCATACAAAGTATCTATAGCTTGTTGAATTGCATCTTCTTTATAATTTAAATAGTCAATTTTAATCCTTTTTTTCATCATTATCTCCTTTTTTCACTAAGAATTCACCTCTATAATTACTAAAGGCATCTTCACTATATTTATCATATTCATATTTAGGCTTTACGTAAGATGAAGCTTTATAAACCCACATTTCTTTTAAATCCCAACAAATAATTTCATCTATTCCATCACCATCAATATCAAAAACCTCAGCGCACAAACTCGGATGGTTATCTAAAGGGAATTTAACAACTATATCTAAATTAGAATCCATTAACCCGCCTATTTCAGAAGCATTTAATAAACATAGCGTATTTACTCCGTCATACATTACTGGAGCTACTAAATTACCATTAGATAAAAATTCTTTTTCTGCTATTATATTACCCTGATAATCATAAGTGCGCGTAATACCTGGTGAACCCCAAAAAGCAGTTGTTATTATCTCATATCCATACCTATTTAAATCATAATCAGCTACACTAATTCTTTGAGCATGACCTATTTCATTATGTTTATAAACATTTCCATTCATATCTAAAACATTCATGCCTTCATTGCCAGATGCTAAAACTAAATATTTTTTACCATTAGGCTCTAAATTAGTATAAATTATTTCATCAGTATGATCACTATTATAAGGGGCAGACCATATAATCTCCCCTTTAGAAGATACATAATCATATCCTACAAACATTTCATCTTTACCATCATTATTAAAATCATAAATATAAGGAAAGTGACCTGTATTTTTATGATGATAACGCCACATAACCTTAAAGTTTTCATCTAGTGCATATACATTTTGATATCTGTCTTTAACAACTAAGTTACCTCTATACCCTAAGCCTTCAAAGTCAGCTACCCGCAAACCATCTAAATTTAGATAATAAAATGGCTCATTTTTAACTAAAGGATCTTTATAGATAATTGGAGGTAATCCTTCTTTTATTAATTTACCTGTCAATAAATCTACAACATATATTTTAAAATCCATACTATAGACAACCTCAAGCTTTTTATCACCATTAATATCAGCAACTTGAAAAGGTAAGTCACAACTAATTAACGTATGATTAATATCATTTTGTGGTTTCCCTTTTTGCCATAAGATGTTCCCTTCATAATCAAAACAAGTTAAACAAGAAAGTCTAGCAAAACTATCACGCATAATCCTTTTTTGATGTTGAGCTAATAAAAAATAAGTTTTATTATCATATCTAGCTATTCTTAGTTGTCTACCAGAAGCAAAATTACCTAAATTAATTTTATTAATTAACTTTAAAGATGGATATTTCTTTATTTTTGCTTCTTGCCTATTAATTTCTCTTTCTTTAGCTGTTAAATGCTCTTTAAACATTTCATCTGTCAATAAAACATCAATATTATAATATCTAGTAGCCACTTTACTAATAAGTCCTACTTTACCAATTCTAAAGATGATATCTAAATCAAATATTTGTAAGTCATTAACATATACAATAACTTTTTTATAACCAACATCTATTTTCACCCTATATTCCTTTAATGCTTCTGTTTTAAATTCTTTAGAAGCTAAAGTAGTAAAAGTTTCATCATATCGATAAACTACCTTAATTTCATTTTCTTTAAATAATAAAGCATATAAATTTCTTGATGTTTGATACAAGAAAGATAAACCGCCATATTCTTCAATAGAATAAAATAAGAATGTTGAATTAATCGTATAAGGTTTATAAATATAATCTTTTAAAACTAATAAGGGATAACAACTTAAAAAAGCACCACTAACCTCATTTGCTCTATTTTGTTCCATGTAATTTTTAGTCCCATCACTTGTCACTAACCAACTGCCGTCCTTACTGCGCCATTGATGTAAACTAATTGGGTCATAAAAATTGCCAGTGTAACCTGGTATAGTAAATGTATGGTATTCACCTAAAGCACTATGATTAATATCATAAGGAAATTCATCAAGTGGAAAATCACTAAAATCTTCTTTATATAAATATTTCATTCTAACACCTTCTTACCTCTTAATTATAGCATTATTAATTAAAAAAAGCATCTTGCGATGCCTATTTTATTAACTTAATTAAATCTTTATTAGTAGTTCTTAAATAAAACTCATCTATTGCTCTAGCTAATCTATCAATTTCAAAATTATTGTTACCTTTACGAATAAAAAACAAGTGTGTTTTAACAACTGTATCTACAGGTAGATATTTTTTTAAAGTACTTTCTAATTTATTCATTTTAAACACTACTTTTGATTCTTTCATATCATCATCTTTATTACTAGTTAGATCATAACAAAATTCAACTAATAAAACTCTATTATGTCTAATTATCAAATAATCAGCTGTTAAATCACAGTATTTTAAAGTAGGAGCCATAATTAAATTTAAATGTTTTAGTATATCTTTATTAGCTTTTAGTAAAGAACTAAACATAAAATAAAATTTATCTAAATTAGAAAGATTTAAATCATCAAACGGCAAATTGTCTTTATTTATTTTATCTATGTCATTTAAACGTAACTCAAATGGCACATCTAAAACCTCATAGTTATTATCAGGAAAAACGTTTAAAAAAACTTCAGGACAATTAATTCCCTTAAATAATTGTATTTTGCTCAAATTATCACCCCATATATATAATGTTTCTTACATAATGATTATACACCTTTTTTAAAAAAATCACAAATATAAATTGATTTTTATTTAAAATATTATATAATTTTATATTTGGTGATAAACATGTTAAAAACAAATGTAATACGCATTTTAGCTCAACATAAAATAGCATATGAAGAACTAGCCTATGAAGTAAAAGAATTTAAGAGTGGACTTGATACAGTTAATGCTTTAAATTTAGATCCAAACTTAGTCTTTAAAACCATTGTTTGTAAGAATCAAAATAAATACTTTGTTTTAGTCATTCCTGTATTAAAAGAAATCGATTTAAAGAAAGCAGCTAAAAATATTGGTCAAAAAAGTTTAGAATTAATACCAACTAAAGAATTATTAAGCTTAACAGGTTATGAAAGAGGAGGCTGTTCGCCAATAGGAATGAAAAAATTATGGCCTACTTTTATAGCTAATGAGGCTTTAAATTTAACTCATTTTTATATATCTGCCGGTAAAATCGGATATCAAGTAAAAGTTAATCCTAAGGATATAGCTAAACTAATAAATGCTAAATTCATAGATTTAGATTAAAACAATAGCGCCATTAAAATATGGCGCTATTAAAGTATTATTTAATTAAAAAAACTACTTCTACTTCATCTTTAATATTAATATTTTCCGCTTCAATATCTAAATTAATAGATTTACTTAATGCACTAACTCCTTCACTTCTTAATGTATTAACTCCAAAATCTAGATTTGCTGTTACATGGTTTATTTTAATGATTTCTCCTAGTGCTACATTAGCTGCCTTAGCTATAGTTTTAGCTTCTGATTTAGCTTTTTTAACTGCTAAAGCTATAAGTTTATCTTTTATTTTATCTTTATTAGATAATTCATATGATATATTTATAAAAGGATTAATATTACTTAAAGCTACTTCATTAACAATATCACTTAGTAATTTATTATCTTTTTTAAATTTAAAAATTAATTCATTTCTATATTTATATCCTGACAACACATAATTATTATCTTTATTTTGATAGTATGGCTCAACACTAAAAATATGGGTCTTAATATCATTACGACATATTCCTAAATTTACTAATATATCTTTCAATTGACTTGTTAAAACACTAACCTCGTTAATAGCCTCCTCATATTTTTCTAATTTATTAGTTAATAATAAAGACATTCTTATTAAATCTGGTTCTATATTTAAATTAGCTTTACCACTTACTACAATTGTTCTTTCCATATTTACCTTCCTTTATTTTTCATTTTCAATCATCATTGCTAAAATTTCTTTATCTGTACTAGCCATACCTTTGCTAGCTAAACGACCGACTGATTTAATAGTATTATCAACACCTTTTTTGACTATACCTTCTCCTGCTTTAAATTCTTTGTGATGCAAATACATACTATAACCGATAAAACCAGCCTCTAAAGCTAAAACAATTTTCCCTGCACATGACGATTTAGCACCATCACAGATGACACCAGAACTAATAGCCAGTGCATTGACAATCGTGTGAGAGACAGCTTCAACATCACCGCCTAACATATAAGTTATCCCCGCACATGCTGCAGCACCAGCACTAATTGCCCCGCAAAATGCTGATAAACGACCAATATCTTTTTTTTCTTCTAAAGCTACTAAATCACTTATGATAAGTGAACGAAGTAATTTTTCCTCAGAAATATTGTTTTCTATCGCATAAATAACAAGTGGTACTGATGTTGTTATACCTTGATTCCCACTTCCTGATATAATGACTACAGGCATATCACAACCTGCCATTCGAGCATCAGAAGCGGCAGCTGTATAAGCTTTAGCTTTATCACGTGTTGATGTAGCACTTTCTAAAATTATTTTACCAATAGAAGCTCCATATTTACCGCTTAAGCCTTCACAAGCAATTTTATAATTACAGTCAATTTGTCTCTTTAAAATATCATATAATATATTTAAATCCACATTGTTTGCAAAGTCTATTATATTAGCTATATTTAATGTCCCGTATTCTAATTGCTTTTTTTCTAAAATATTCTCTTTAGTTAATAAAATATGTTCATTTTTACTAACATATGTAATATTGTTATGCAAATCTTCTATAATAACTTGTACGCAGTCACTCGCATTATAAGCTATTAATTTAATATAAAGACTTTTACAATTAGTAGCTAACTTAACATTAACTATTTTTTTATTTAACAATTCATTGATTATAAGTAAGTCATCTTTTGTCAAATTACTTAAAACTTCTAAATCTAAATCAGACCTATTAGCTACTAAACCAGCTACTATAGCAGCTTCAATTCCTTTTAAGCCACATGTATTAGGAACTGTAACGCTCTTAGCGTTCTTAATAATGTTTCCACATATATATGCTTCTATTTTCGTTGGCATAGCTCCTAATATTTCTCTAGTTTTAGCAGCTGCTAAACTAAGTGCAATCGGTTCTGTACACCCCATTGCTAGTATCAATTCATTTTTTAAAATGTCTGTATATAAATTATAATACTCCATAACAATTCACCCATCTACAAACTTTTACTCATTATAACGCATTTTCAAACAATAATAAAGCTAAAAAAAGACTAGTCTTTACTAGTCTAAATAAAATATTTTTTTAGTACTTTTTCATTAACAATAATAGAAATAGCTTCTTTAATTACTTCAATAGTTACCTCTTTTTTTGAAAATGCATATTCTCCATCAACATTGTAAGGTATTTCTTCTTCACTAACTATTCTACAAGTTGTCATTTTTCGGTACTTTAAACCTTTTTTATAGTGCTCACCAAACAGGAAAAATAACAATAAATTATAAATAGATAATCTCATCATTGCCTTTGAAACTAAAGTTAAATCAAATATACCATCATTCAATTTAGGTTTAATAACTCTATGTGGTCTAAATCCAGCTACTCGAGCGCTATTTAAAATTAAAACCACATAAAAATCTTCACTAATTTCTTCATCGTTACAGTATATTTTTAAATTCATTTTTTCTGTAGTTTGTAAATGTTTTGCCGCCTCAATAAAATAGGCAAGACGACCAAACTTCTTTTTAAGTTTCATAGAAACATCATAACTAACATTAGTAAACTTACCAATTCCACAACCATATGCAAAATACCTATCTTCTATTTTGCCAACATCCATTTTAGTCGTTTTACCTTTCAAAATGATGTTTAATACACCTCTAATATTCTTCTTCAATTTCAATAGATGGCCAACATCATTAACCGTTCCCATCGGAATATAGGCAAGTGGTGGTCGTTTAACTAAAGTCATTAAGCCATTAATAGCTTCGTTTAAACTGCCATCGCCACCAACAACTATAATTAAATCAAAATTATTACCAAACCCTTTAATATAGGTAGTTATAGTCTTTTCATATAACGAACGATAGACCTTAACTTCATCATATTTGGTTTTTAATCTTTTAATTACATAATTTAAATGTTTTTCAAAGTTTTGTTTACCACTAAAAGGATTATAACAAATTAAAGCCTTCATATTATTCACCATTGACAAAGTTGTCAAATTTGCGAATATCTTGTTTTTTACCTATTACTAATAATATATCTCCGCCTTTGATATTATCTTGTCCTTCTGGAATTTTAAATACTGCATCCCTAATAATACCAATAATAGAAATTAAATACTTTTGTCTTACCCCTAATGATATAATACTAGCTTCTGTAAAATCTTGTGACACTTTAATTTGAACAATGCTATAATCACTATTAATCTTATAAAAATCTAAAAAAGTATCACTTATAATACGATTAGCTAAAGAAATTGCTGATGCTTCTTCAGGTATAATTACTGAAGTAGCTCCTAAAGTTTTAAAGATTTCTTTGTAATCACTATCATCTACTCTAACTGTGATTTCATTAACTCCTAAAGATTTTAAATTAATTGTTGTTAAAATAGAAGCTTCTAAACTATTCCCTATTGCTATAATAGCATGATCAATTGACTTAAAACCTAAATCTTCTAAATCTTTTTTCTTAGTAGAATCACAAATAGCACAATTGTTTATAAAATCAGCTACAGCTGCAACATTTTCTTCATTTTTATCAATTGCTAAAATATCTGCATTATTATTAGCTAGTTCTCTAGCTACTGAATAGCCAAATCTTCCTAAGCCAATTACTGCATAACTCTTTTTCATTATCCAATTACCACCTTTTCTTCGACATATCTAATGCCATTTTCTCTATTTAACTTCCAATTTTTATTAATAATAGAAATAACTGTTAACGGACCTAAACGACCAAAATACATCATAAATATTATTACTAATTCACTAGGCCAACTTAAACTTTGTGTTATACCCATAGATAAACCTGTTGTAGAGAAAGCAGATATAACTTCAAATATAATTGTGTCTACACCTAAATTACTATCAAATACAGCAACTAAGAAAATAGCTATACAGCAAAATAAAATTGCTGTTATAGTTAAAGCTAGAGCTTTAATGATAACATTTTTATCTATTGTTCTTTTAAAAACAACCGGTTTCTTACCTATAGCATAAGCAAAAATCGTTACCATCATAACAAAGAAAGTTGAAGTTTTAATACCGCCACCAGTTGAACCTGGACTAGCTCCAATAAACATTAAGAAATTAATTATACAAAATTCCCCACCATTTAACTCAGCACATTGAATAGATTGAAAACCTGCCGTTCTTGAAGATACTGACATTAAAAAACACTCTAACCAAGTATTCTCATTATTAGATATTTTAATGAAACAAGCACCACCAAAAATTAATAGTAAAGTAGTTATAACAACTATTTTAGTATTAATATTAAATTTACGCCAATTGTGAGTTCTAATAAGATCATCAATAACAATAAAACCTAACCCACCTAATACAATTAGGAATATCGTATTTAAATTGACAAATACATCGGCACTAAAAGGAATCATTGAAGAATTACCAGCAGCTCCTATTAAGCTTAAATCGCCAAATATATCAAGTCCAGAATTATTAAAGCTAGCTACTGTATGAAATAAACTAACACCAAACACTGTAAGCAAATCATCATCATATGGCATAAAGGCTAAAAAGTTTAAAACTACTCCTATCGTTTGAATAACTAAAGCCATTATAATTATTTTTTTAACTAAGCCTACTACACCTGAAACGGAATCACGATTTAAACTTTCCTTTAGTAAAAATCTATTACTTATACCAATTTTTTTACCTGATAATACAATAAAAAAAGTAGCTATTGTAATAAAAGAAAGACCGCCAATTTCAATTAATAGAGCCAAAACAACTTTACCAAAAATGCTAATTTCTAATCCAATATTACTAACTACAGTTAACCCTGTTACACAAACTGAAGTAGTTGACATAAATAAGGCATCAACAAAATTTAGTGGTTCATACCCATCATTAACTGAAATTGGTAACATTAAAAGTAAAGCACCTGTAAGAATTACCCCCGCAAAGGTTAAACATATCTTTATATATGGTGATATATTTTTTATAAAAATCCCTCCTACCATAAGAAAAAAGAGCTTATTAGCCCATTAATCTTCTAAAGTATACTTAGTAGCAGCAATTGCTAATGCTCCTGGACCGATATGGCAAGAAACTGATAGTGATAAAGGATTAACCATAGTATCATCTCTATTAAATTCTTCTTTTACTTCTTCTAAGAACTTTAAAGCCTCAGTATCATCCTTAGTATAAGCAATATCAACATAAATATTATCTTTTCTGCCATCAAACATTAACATATCTTCTATATCTTTTTTAATTTGGTCTATCATTATGCGTTTAGCATTCTCTATTGTTCTAGTCTTCTTAAAAGTATCTAATTTTTCACCATGAATTTGTAATATAGGTTTAACTTTTAAAATAGTACCTAAAAGATAAACCCCTTTTGAACAACGGCCGCCTTTACATAAATACTTTAAAGTATCAACTAGTATATAAATAGTTGAATTACTCATATTCTTTAATAAAATTTCCGTAATCTTTTTAGCATCATAGCCTTTTTTAGCTAAAGCTAATGCATCATAAACAGAACGTTTTTGTGTAATGCTTATTCTATGATTATCTACAACATAAACTTTACCACGATAATTTTCTTCTGCCATCGTTCTAGCTGTTGCACAACTCATAGACAACCCTGATGACATCGGTATATAAACAACTTGATCATATTGTTTTAATAATTCATCCCACATTGATGTAACATAACCTATACTAGGTTGACTTGTACAAACATTAACTGAATCATCTTCTAATTTTTTATAAAATTGAGCTTGTGTAAGATTAATCTCTTCAAAATACTCTTCCCCATCTATCATAAATGGCATCGGAACTACCTTGATGCCTAATTCATTAGCTTCACTTTGCGTAATACCACTATTACTATCTGTCATAATTGCGACACTCATATAAAATTCCTATTCCTTTCTCAAAAGCTATTGAGATAATTATAACAAAAATTAGTATTATTGCAAGGGATATTTGCCTAACTAAATAAGATTATAATAATCTAATAACATCTATCAATATTGCTATTTCATAATAAAAAAATAGTCTGATTTTTTAAACAAATTAATCAGACTAAACTTATTCTATTCCTTACTTTCTTTAAAATCAGCCTCTAAAATATTATCTTTTTCTTTAGCTTCTTTATACTCTTTATAAGCTAAATAAAGATTATATATAGCAAAAATTATAATTAAACTAGCCGCAATATATCTAACTATTTCAACAATACTGCCAATACCAAATAATAAAATAAATAAACCTAATAGTAATGTAAATAATTCTTTCTTTAAGATAGCTACCTTGTCATTTGCTAGAACTATTTTAATAATTGAACTAATTAAAATTATTGAACCTATAATTATATTAGCTATCCCACCTCTAAAGACAATTAACAATATCCCTAAAATTATTTGCACTACTGCTAATATTAAAACATATTTATTATATATATTATTAATTCCATCTATAAACAAAAGATTAAATAGGCCATTTAACAAAAAGATAACGCCAATAATAACTGCCATAATAGGTATTAAATTTTCAATTTTTAAAACAAAAAGTAAAATACCAATAATAATTTCAATAACAGCTACGACAATTTCTTGTTTAAAATCTTGTTTATATTTAAAGTGTTTCAATTTTTCCATTGCTTTCTACCTCTAAACCTATATTACCATTAAATGTTACATCATCTAAAACAATTTCTAAAACATTTGATGCCACAACACCTTTTCTTTGCATCAACTCTTTATGTTCAACCATAACAGGGTAGCCCGGTTTAGCATTAAGATTATAATTAAAATGAACATTTTTGAATGTTATTTTTTTAATCGGTTCCTCTGGTAAACCTAAAAATACACCAGCTGCTAATGCTACATTATCACAAATAATGTTAGAAAAAGTAAAATCTTCAATTATTGGCGTACTCATATCAACTTTTTGTTTATCAGGTGACCAAACAAAAGGATCATGTCCTCCTTTTGGTCCCATATTATAAAACATATTAACCACAAAAGGAGTTAGTACACCATCCATCCTAATATTATCAAATGTTATATTACTAATAATACCATATCTACCTCTTCCTCTTCTTGTCTTAATTCTTAAGCCTCTATCAGTACCAACAAAAAGAGATTGACTAACAATAACATTTTTAATACCACCACTAGATTCACTGCCAAAAACAACTCCACCATGTCCTTGAGCCATATAACAATTCCTAATTGTAATATTACTAGAAGGTCGTAAATATTTTTTAGCAAAATCAATTGTTCCACTCTTAATAGCTATACAATCATCACCAACCTTAAATTCACACCCTAAAATTAACACATCGCTACAGGCATCCGGATCAAGCCCATCCGTTGTAGGCATGCCAACCGGATTTTCAATTCTTAAATCTAAAAATTGTAAATTAGAAGAAAAATAAGGATGAATATTCCAGCATGGTGTGTCATGTATAAAAAAGCCCGCCATAACAATATTATCACATCTATTTAAGAATACTCCATATGGTCTACAAGCTATTCTTACTTCATTATGATTTTTATACCAATCACCTAAAGTAGCTTGCATATCTATATCTGCTTTACCCGCAACCGTCACATTAGATACATTAATACCGGTGATGCAAGAACTAAATGTATTTAATTCTTGTCCTTCAAAAGAACCTAAATTTAATTCATTTTCACTATTATTTATAATACCTGGCAAAACCGGAAAATGTTTTCTATCATATTGTGTTATAAATTTAACCCCATCTTCAAAATATAAATTAAAATTTGATTTTAAAAATAAACTAGTTATTAAATAAGTTCCTTTATTTACATAAACTGTTCCACCTTCTGGGCATGCTAAAATAGCTTGTTGTAGCTTAATAGTATCATCATTAATCCCGTCTTTATATGTATTAAATAAATCAGTTTCTAAACAAATAGTTTCTTTAGCTGTTTTAACACTTAATTCTTCTCCTAAAACTTTAATTTTATAATTAGTATTTGGCGTCAAATCATATAAAGAAATAACATTTTTGTCACTTTTTTGATAAAACTTATCATTTACATAAATATCATATAAAGAATCATTAAAATATGGTAAATGATTATCTAATTCTAAAACAATAAATCTAGTACCTACATATATAACTTTCATTTTTCTTTTAACCTCTTAATTTTAAAATAAAATATACTAAAAATAATAAATCCAATCAGCATTAAGCACAACCCTACAACTATCATAGCGATAAAAACATAATATTTATTGCCGCCTTTAAATCTAAAAAAAGCACTACATGCCGCTATTATAAAACCTATTATTAAAATAATAACTGACATAATTTCTACCCGTCTATATTTAATGAATAATTCCTTATCACTAGACATTATTTCATTTTTCTTCATATAAGCCCCCTTTTTTTAATTTTAGCACATTTAAAAAAAGAAGTCATCATACTTCTTTTATAAACACATAAGACAAATACATTTTTTCAATATTATTTATTTCTCTAATATTATCTTTAATATCTGACAATCTTTTATACGAACTATGTGATTCATTAAAGCTAGCAAAATAAATTTGATCAGGCCTTAACATTTGCATTAAATGGGTATTGTGAGAACTAAACACTAATTGAATATTATTATCATTAGCTAAATTAATAATTCTATCTAAAATAAATGGGTGAATATTACTATCTAAGTCATCTATAAATAATAACGAATTTTTAGGACTTGAAAGTATTAAACTCATAATTAAAAACACATTAAATGTACCTTTTGACAAATAACTAATCGGTAAATAATTGTTATCATACTCTAATTGATAAGTGTATTTATCTTTAACAATTTTAAAATTTAATACAAATGGTAATTCATTTAACGAATTATAAATAGCTTCTTGATTTTCATAAAATAAATCATAAATATTTTTATTAGTTAATATTTTAGTAATTGTATTTATACGATTATCTAGTATTATACTAATATTACTTAAATAATCATAAACAGTAGTTATTTTATCTTTTAACTCTAATAAAATAGATTTATTTATCAATTTAGTTTTAGCAGCTCTACCTTCATAAAAATATATCGTATAAGTATCTAAAATCCTATTTATTAACATTTTATTATTTTGAATTAATTCTTCTTTTATATAGGCATTATTATAAGCCAAATTATATTCATAATAATCATTATCAATCTTAAAATAAAGTCTAAAATAGGACGTAGAATACCCTTCTTGTTTTTCTTTTATTTTTTTAGCAACTTCTAACATATTTACTTCTAAAGGATAATTATCGCCTTCTAATAAAAAACTAGTTAAAAAAGCCATTGCTTTAAATATACTAGATTTACCTGAACTATTGTAACCATAAATAGCTATTGGATTTACTATCAAATCATTATATAACATATTACTTTTATATAAATATCTAGCTTTTGTAAAATCAATCTCAGCTTTTTTAATACTAAAAACATTCTCTAACTTCAATTTTAATAACATATGTATCACCTCTACATTTATTATATTATAAATGTATAAAATATACAATTATTTTTTTAAATAAAAAAAGCCAAAATTGGCTTTCTTTAGTCACCTAATAATTTGTCTGTTAACAATATACATATAACGTCAACCCAACCAAAAATACCGATTGTTATAATAGATAAAATTAACAAAACTAAATTTATTAGGTTAGCATCTTTAAGTAATTTACTTCCTCTAACAACAATTTCTGTAATAAGATTAACAAACGGAATAGCTAATAGAAGTATTTGTACTACCTTATTAAGTTTATAAAACTCTTTATCCATCTAATTTACTTCCCTTCTTGTAAGTAAATTATAGCACTATAAATAAGAATTAACAATAAATATTACAAACTAGCTTCTAATATAGCGTAAATATCTTCTTTAGTTAAAGTTTTATAACCAGTAGTATTGATAAATGTAGCCTTAATTATATCAGCAAACATATCTTTAGTAACACCTAATTCACTTATGTTCATTACTACACCTATTTCTTTCATCCAAGCTTCTAGGGCAGCTAAACCGGCCAAAGCTGTTTCCTCTTTAGTAGCTAAATCTTGAATTAAAAAGACATTTTTAGCAAACTTTACAAACTTATCTAAGCCATAAGGCATAATTAATTTGTAGTAAGCTAAAGAAATTGCTGATAAAGTCATACCATGAGTTGCGTTTGTAACGGCACCAATAGCTTGACCTATCATATGTACTTCCCAGTCCGTACTCTTACCTTTAGCTACTAATGTGTTTAAAGCCCAAGTTGCTGTCCACATAATATTTGAACGAGCTTCATAGTTGTAAGGGTCTTTAACAGCAATTTTAGCAGAATGTATTAAAGAACGCATTAAACCTTCCATAATGTAATCAGAAGTATTATCATCATCACCAGAAAAGTATTGTTCTAAAATATGACTCATTGTATCAAAAATACCAGCTACCATTTGATACATCGGGACAGTGTATGTATACTTAGGATTTAAAATTGAAAATTTAGGGAAAACATTATCACCAAATACATGTCCGATTTTTAAACCTGATTCTGGGTTTGTTATAACAGCTCCCCCATTCATTTCACTGCCTGTACCCACCATAGTTAAAATACAGCCAACTGGTACTATTTTATTATCTGGCTCTTTAAATTCTATATAATACTTTTGCCATGGATCTTCTTCACTATAAGCTGATACTGATAAAGCCTTAGCATAATCAACAACACTACCACCACCTACAGCTAAAATTAAATCTGCATTACAAGCCCTCAATCTTTCGCATCCTTCATACAATTTAGCTACTGTAGGGTTTGGCATAACACCGTAATCTTCAAATATAGTTTTACCGTTAGCTTTTAAAATAGCTATTACCTCATCATAAAGTCCATTCTTTTTAATTGAACCACCACCATATACTAATAATACATTATTACCATATTTAGGTAATTCTTCATTTAAATAGTTTAAACTATTATCTCCAAAATATAATTTAGTAGGATTTGAATATACAAAATTTCCTAACACACTTAATCACCTCTAAATTATTATAAATTATTTATAAATTATATACAAATAACTATTAAATATATTTAATTATAACTAATATGCATAAAAAAAAGGCCTAAGCCTTTTTTTATACATTAAATGTGATTGCTCCAAAAATGATTAAACATAGAGCACATACCCAAAATAATATTCTAATCCACATTTTCTTTGTTCTAACAAAACGCCATCCAGGTATTATAACTGCTAAAACTAATAAAACCGTAGAAATTGTATTTAAAATACCACCATTCATATTAGCATTTACTAGTCTCAATATACCATTTATTATAAATAATACCCCAGCAATTACAATAGCAAAGAAAGAACAAATTCCTGTAATCTTTCCCCAATTAATAGAACTAGACTTAGTAGTTGTTGTAGTCTTTTTTGTTGCCATAAAATTCACCTCATTAAAAGTATAAACTTAATTATTTTTTTTGTAAAGTCTCTCTTTCAATTTTTTTTAGTAATTCTTCTTCCTCTTTATTTAAACTATATTTATCTAATAAATCTTTTCTTCTTAAATATGTTAGTTTTAAGCTCTCATATAATCGGTATTTACGTATTTCTTCATGATTTCCATTAACTAAAACATCAGGCACTTTCTTATCATCATAAATATAAGGTCTTGTATATTGTGGATATTCTAATAATCCTGTTTGAAAACTATCATCTTTATATGATTCTTCTTTTATAACATCCTTTAATAATCTTATAATACTATCACAAATAGTCATAGCCGCTATTTCTCCACCAGTTAACACATAATCACCTATAGATATTTCATAATCAACATAATCTAAAACTCGCTCATCAAATCCTTCATAATGTCCACACAAAATGATAATTTCTTCTTCTTTACTTAATTTATTAGCTATTTGTTGATTATAAGTTATCCCTCTTGGTGTCGTTAATATAACTTTGCTAGCACTACTTTTAATATCATCTAAAGCTCTCTTAACCACATCAACCCTAATAACCATTCCACTTCCACCACCATAAGGTGTATCATCAACATGATTATGTTTATCATTTGAATAAGTTCTTAAATCTACTAACTCAACCTCTACTAGCTTATTATTAATAGCTCTTTTAATTATAGATGTTTCTAAAAAAGGAATGAACATCTCTTTAAATAAAGTAACAATTTTTATTTTCATAAAAGGCCTTCAATTTCCATAATAATTATTCGATCATCTAAAACATCTTTAATAAAATGTTCATTAAAAGGAATTAATTTATTTTTTCCATCTTTGACACACAATAAATACTTACCTTGTGGTAATTCTCTAACATCTTTAACTTTAGCTCGTAACACTCCGTCTTCATTATATACATCTTTACCTATTAAATCGCTATAATAATATTCATTATCTTTTAGATCTTCTTTTTCTCTTTTTGCATATAAGTCATACCCAATTAATGGTAATACTTTATTAATATCATCATAACCATAAAAACTAACAATTAAAGAACTACCATCTTTTACCTCTTTAATCTTTAATTCTTTATAAACGCCATTCTCCAAATAATATAATTCCTTATTTTTAACAAATCGATTAAAATCACTACTATTTAAAACCTTAACTTCACCTTTTAACCCGAATGTTTTTAAAATCTTACCGCATATATTATATTTCATTTGTTAAATCTTTAACCTCCAAACGCATAATACTAACTAAATAAACATATATTTTCTTCTCAGTTAATGTTTTTAAATATTTTTTGTAAACACCTAACTGTCTTAAATATTCTTCTTTATTCAAATCAGCTAATTTATAATCAATTATTACAAAATGATCATCATATTCTAATAATAAATCCATAATACCATAATATGATTCCTTATCATTAAAATAAAACTCATATTCTTGATAAATATTAGCTTTATTAATATCTTTAAAAATAGCTAAATTTAACATCTTTTTTATAGGTTCTTGATATTTAACATCTATCTTAGAATAATCTGGATTTTTTAAATCTAAATTAGCTAAAGCATTATGAATATTAGTACCAAGTTCTAAAATATAACGTGTTTTATCATCAATTATTTGATAGTTTTCTTTAGATATTTTACCTTTAACTAAAATATTACTACGATAATCTATATCTTCATAATCAACTGTCTTAGTATCAGTTTTTATAATAGTTGTATTCTTTAAAGAATTATAATCTTTTGTTAAACCTAATTCTAAAATATCTACTTTCTTTTCATACTTTTTTAAAGCATTAGAATAATTTAACATATCTTTAAAAGTAACAACTTGAGTTTTACTTATTTTTTTATTATCTTTTTCTAAAACTAAAATAAGTTTTTCCCTAGCTCTAGTTAATGCTACATACAACAACCTAACTCTTTCTGATAATAGTTTTTTACTTTCACTAGCCTTATACATGATAGCTTTAACACTTTTATCTCCTGATTGATCACTTTTTTTAGCATATAAACCATAATCTAAATTGAAATTAAACGGCAATTTAAAATCATCATCATTTAATTTAGAATTAAGAAAAGGACAAATAACATAAGAATATTCTAAACCTTTAGAATGATGAATAGTCATAAGTTTAACTTCACAAGCCTTATTAGTAGCTGATTTAAAGTTCATTTTATAATCACTATCTAAAATGTCGCTTAAAAACACGATGCTCTTTTTTAAATCATAACCTAATTTATTATAATCTAATAATAATTTAGCAATATAATCTATAATTGTTAAAGATGTATTAATATTACCAATTAAACTTAATTTTTTATAAATATCTACTTTACTTAAAGCCTCGTAATAGATACTAAAAGCATCATTATTTAAATCTATACTCTTAATTATATTAACTAAATCAATATCAAAATTAGCATTTTTAATAATATCATATATCTCTTTATCAGACATATTAAAAATAAAACTTCTAAGTACACTAACTAAAGCATGTTTAAAAGGAATATCATACTTATTTTCTTTAATTCCCACTATAACATCTAAGAGAGCTATTAAAGTCTTAGTTAAGCTAATATCTTTAACATCTAAATCTCTTTCTATCGCCAGAGGAATACCAAAATATTCAAAAACCTTTTTAAATAAGACAAAATTAGTACTTTTATCAACAATAATAGCTATATCACTATAACTGGTTTTAACTAGATTGTTTCCAACTAAAGAATAAGTATTATCAACTAATTCTTTTACTTTTTTAGCACATATAAAGACTTCTATCTCATCTTTCTTAAAATCCTTAGCATATTCACTTTCTTTATCATATTCATAAACTAAAGCTTCTGTCCTATAATCACCTTTACTAAAATCATCATAACTCTTAAGGCCATAACGCATCTTACCATCTTTTTCATATGAAGAGTCACCAAAATCATCAGTCATTAAATTAGTAAATATTTCATTAATAGAATTTAATACTTCTTTTCGTGAACGAAAGTTTTCTAATAAATCAATTTTAATACCACCATTATTATTTTTAAAACGACTATATTTATTTTTAAATATATAAGGATTAGCATTTCTAAACCGATATATAGATTGTTTAATATCGCCTACCATATATAGATTATTATTTGTAATATAACTTAAAAAAGTTTCTTGTAGATCAGAAGTATCCTGATATTCATCTACTAATATTTCTTTAAATTGTTTAGTTAATTCTTCTCTCACATTATGATTACTATCAACTAATTTTATAGCTAATTTAGCTATATCATTATATGTATAATATGAATATTTATTTTTAAAATCAGTAATTCTTTTAATTAGATTAAGACATACACTACAAATAAAACTAGCATCATCATAAGATTTTTCTAAATCTGCAAGTATTGAATCTCTAGTTGGATAAGAAACTAAAAAATCATTATATAATTTCTTTATTTCTGCAGTTACTAAAGTCTTAGCCTCTTTAACACTGTCATCAGATTTAGGTTTTAATCTTGGCATCTTAAAATTTGATATTAAATCATATAACTCATCATAACCATTTAAATGATTAGCATCATAAACAAAACTATCAATATATTCTATAACTGCTATATTATCTTCATCTAATAAATTTTTTAAATCAACTAATTTATCAATTTTTTCTAAGAAAAAAGATAAAACTAATTTATTATAATCATCAACTATCTTATTTAAAAAATCTTTATCATAATATTTATCTAAATAACTATTAAGATAACTAACCGGATCTACTAACAAATCTAATTTATTAGAAAGCTTTAATATACCATCAATAATACTAGTATCATCCTTAATATTTTCCTTAATTAAAAAATTATAAAATATCTTATCTTCCTTTTCATATAATTCATTAAGGATATCTACAATAATATTTTTCTTTTCTTCAGTAATAATATTACTATCAGCTATTCCGATATTTTTGTCAATCCCTAAATAATAGTAATATTTTTTAACTAAGCCTAAAGAATAAGCATCAAAAGTAGTTATGTTAGCATTTAAGGCTAACTTAGCCTCTTCATCTAAACCTTCATTTTTTAATTTTTTATAAATTCGTTGTTTCATTTCTAAAGCTGCTGCTTTAGTAAATGTTAAAATCAATAAATCATTAATACTATTATTAGCTTTAACAAACTCTAAAACTCTTTCCGAAAGAACAGCTGTTTTACCTGAACCAGCTCCAGCTGAAACTAAAATGTTATTATTCCTTTTTTCAATAGCTTCTTGTTGATTAGCTGTCCATTTCATCTGTTTCTTCCCCCTTATTAAACGGTTTATTTTCTAATATAATTGTATCTTTATATTGGTGATAACAAATATCTGAATAAGGACAATACTTGCAGGCATTGACATCATTAGATATTACTTTTGGATTAATCTTAAAATCACTATTTATATAAGCATCTTTAATCTCGTTTAATTTAGAATTAACAATATCTAATATTTCTAAAATATCTTTATTAGTTAAAACTTTAGATGTTTTGCTTAAACTACCATCTTTTTTAAACTTTAAATTGGCTATATAAGAAGTATTCATATAACTTTTATCTAATTTATCAGCGTATAATAAATTAGTATATCCATTAAGTTTAAAAGGGCTAAATACATCTTCAGTTAAAGATAAAGTATCTAAAGTTACTTTTTGTAAATATAGACCACATATCTCAATCTCTTTGTCTTTATATGTGTTATACAATAAATATAGATAAATTGGTAATTGCATATTAAAACCATAATTAATATTATCAAGACTAGCTTTATCTTGTCCCGTTTTATAATCAATAATCGCTAAAGTAATTTTATCTTTATCTTCTTGTTTTAGAGTCTTATCAATAAAACCTTTAACTAATAAAAAATCATTTTTAACTTCATATTTACGTTCTCGTTCAACAGTTGTTAAATCACTCTCATTTTCATGTTCTTTATTAAATTGAATCAGCCTTTTAACAACTTCATCAAATCTACTAGCATAAAATTGTTCTTTTTTATTAAAGTCTTTTTTAGCTTCTTTACTAATTGATTCAAAATTAAAATCTTGATTATAACTACTTTCTAATAAATGATGAACATAAGTTCCTAATTTAGAAGCTTGTGTATCTTCACTAACTTTAAGCTTTAAAATATTATCAAGGTAATAGTAAAACGAACATAAAAAATATGTTTTCATACTAGAATAAGACACTTTAATCTCATCATCAATAACTAAAGGAAAAGGCTTAAATTTATTATCATAACCTAAATAATTTAAATGACTAATATCATATTTATTTAAATTTTCATTATCAACATTGTAGTTAACTAAATCATCTAAATAACTAGTAAGTAAAATATCATCAAACATTTTATTTAATCCTAGTTCTAAATTGATTTTTTCTTCTTTTATATCTAATTCTAAAGCTAATACAGATAAGAAATTATTTTCATTATTAAAAAGAGTGGGCATAGATAAAACTAGATTATTAACTTTATGTAAATCATTAATATGGTTTTTAATAATTTGATTATTTAAACTTTTAATTGTATCTAAATTAAGTTCTTGTAGTTCATCATCAATCAAATAATCATTTTCTAATAGATGTGGGAAATTTTGATTAAAATTAAGAATAAACACATAATCATCATTTGTAAAATTATCGCTTAAATTAGCTATTTTTATAGCATGTTCATAAGTCACATTAGGATATTTCACATTTCTAATACTATAAATAATAATATCTTTTAAAAAATTAATATCATTAATTTTAGTCAAATCATATTTATTAATGATATCGACTAAAGCTTTATATAAAACCTCATCTTTAATATTTTGCAAAGCTTCTAATAAATTATTTATATTATTTAAAAAAGTATTTAATTCTTCTTTATCAATAAGACTAGCTTCTTTAGTTAAAGCTATATCAACTTTAAATATATAACTAACTCTTTTTAATAACGGATAATACGTACTATCAACATTTACTAAATTAATATGTTCTGGTAATACACCTTTTTTTAACAATTTATTAATTTCACTAAAAACATAATATATTTCTTCTTCTTCTGTTTTAGCTATTTTAAGTTCATATTTTTTATTTAAATATTGATTGTTTTTTATACTATATTTAATATCATTTTCTTTTAATATATTTAAAATAATTTGATTTTCTAATGTATCATCTAAATTAATAAATTCTATTTGACAATCTTTAAGATAAGCTAAAAATAGTTTATCATAGCTATAGTATTTATTTAATAATAAATCATTTTTTAATAATTTTAGTTCATTTAATTTATTTGATTTATATTCTTTTTTTAAATCAATATATGGTAAATATTTAACTATATTAAAAATAAAAGGCAAATTGAATTGATAATTTTTATAAATATAATAAATACTTTTAAAATCAAATTTACCTAATAGTTTATCTTTTAATTCATTTAAAGACATAAATCTTCGTGGAATTAAAACTTTAGTGTTTTTTAAAATATTCATTTTATTAGAGTTAGTTGTTATTATAAGTCGCATAAAATCACCTACTTAATTATAACAAAATAAAAGCCTTTAGACAAAGCTAAAGGCAAATTATTTACTAATAATATCCAAATGGATTTTCTTTCCTTCTTTAGAAGCACCTGCATATAAGATTGTTCTGATAGCTTGAGCTATGTGACCACCTTTACCAATTACTCTACCAAAGTCTCTATTATTAACTTTAACTTCATATTGTAAGATAGTTTCATCATCTTTTAGCTCTATTTCTACATCTTCTGGATAAGTGACTAAAGGAAGAATTAAACTTTTTATTAACTCTTCAAAATTAATCATCTACTACCCCTCTTATTCTGCTTTTTTTGTGATGCCTTCTGCTTTAAATAAATTTTTTACAGTAACTGTAGGAATAGCGCCATTATCTAACCATTTTTGAGCTAATTCTTTATTAATAACAACTGTAGCTGGTTCAGTTTTAGGGTTATAAGTTCCTACTACTTCAATAAATTTACCATCACGTGGACTACGTGAATCAGCAGCAACGATACGATATTTTGGATCTTTATGAGAACCAAATCTTTGTAATCTTAATTTAACCATTATTTCACTCCTTTTTCTTCTAAACGACAACATTATACCATAGTTTAAATCAATGTCAAGTATTTTTTCTTGACAGTTGTTAAAAAATTACTGGTTCATATAAATTAGCTATATCACCATTAATTTTTTCTTCTAATTCTCTTTGAAGTTTAAAATAAGTTTGAACTTCTTCTTTTTGATACAATTTTGTTTTAGCAATTTGATAAGCTTCTTTTAGCTTATCATAATCTTTATAATATTTATTAGCCCTTATAAGATTATCTTTAGCTAAAATAAAATTGCTAATTAAAATATGATATTTATTTAAGATATCTTCATAACAAATTTTTAATTTTAAATATACTTTATCTTTTTTTAAAGTATTTATATATATATCTATTTCATTTTGCCAACTTAAGGCATCCATAATACTTCTCCTTTATTTCTTTTACTAAAATTTCATCATCTTTTGTGCTATCTATTGTATAGTCACATAACAAAGCAGCATCTTTAAAAATAATATCATCTTTAGCTATTCTTTTTAATATTTCATTTTCTTGGTCATGCCTATTAATCATTCTTTTAATTAAAATATCTTTAGGACATGTTATGTAAAATGAAACGACATTTTCTAATCTTTTATATTTACTTAACCCTTCTACTTCAAGAATTATATAAGTATTTAAATCTGTAACTGATTGTTTGCTGGTACCATAATAATTATCATTATATATAACATATTCAAAGAAAAAACCTTCTTGTATTTTAGAAACAAATTCCGTCTTAGATATAAAATTGTAGTCAATTTTATCTACTTCATTTAATCTCTTTTCTCTTGAAGTATATGTAACAATTTTTTTAAATCCAGCCTTTTCTAGTAATTTACCTAGATAAGTTTTACCACTAGCTGAACGGCCTACTAAAATGATCATAATATCACCAACTTTCTAATATGATAACACATTTTCAAAAAATATGATATAATTAACTATATTCATTTTAATTGTCAAATTTAGAAAGGAGTTAATCAACTATTGTTGATAAATTTTTGATATGTATTTAGATAAAGATATTTGTAAAGAGGGTAATTTAGTATTAAGAACTAAATGTATAGAAGTTAATATACCTTTAAATTCTAATGATGAAAGTTGTTTAATAGAGCTATATCAATATTTAATTATTTCTGAAAATGAAGAATTAGCAAAACGATATAACATTAGACCAGGTGTAGGAATAGCAGCTCCTCAAGTAGGTATAAACAAAAGAATGTTTGCGATGAATTGTGTAGATTTTTTAGATGAAAAATTAACAAAATATACATATTGCGTAATAAACCCTAAAATAATTGCTCACAGTAATGAAATGACTTATTTACCAGATGGTGAAGGTTGTTTAAGTGTTACTAGAGATACTTTAGGCTACGTTGTGCCTAGATATTATAGTATAAAATTTAAAGCAGCTCTATATGATTTAACGACTAAAAAAATTAAATATATTACTAAAACTTTAGAAGGTTATCCGGCTATTGTATTTCAACATGAATATGATCATTTAGATGGCATACTTTATGTTGATAAAATGGTTTTACCAGAAAAAACAACAGCTATCCCTTTATATACAATTAAAAGTGATGAGGAAGAAAATTAAAAAAATGGCCATATATAGCCATTTTTTTAATTATTTAACAAATACATCAAAATAGAGCCAGCTATACTAACATTTAAAGACTCTGTATCATTTATAGGTATATAAATGTTATTAGTTGTCTTATTTAATATATCTTGACTTATTCCTTTACCTTCATTTCCTAAAATTAAAGCTAGCGGTTTCTTTATAGTTACATCATTAATAGAAACAGCATTATGTAATGAAGTACCATAATAAACATATTCTTGATGTTCATTCATAAAATCTAAAATATTTGTTCTTATAAAATTAAGCTTAAAAATTGCACCTTGACTCGCTCTTACAACTTTATCGTTGTATATATCAACACAATTATCTCCTAATATAATTGTATTAAAATTAAATGCCCTAGCTGTTCGCAATAATGTTCCCATATTTCCTGGATCTCTAACTGCATCTAAAACTAAAAGTTTAGTAGATAGTTCGTGTTTTTCATCAATTTTACAAATATTTAAAGTTGGTGAAGGTGTATCTGTAGAAGCTATTTTTTTCATATCAGACTCACTTATTAAAATGCCTTCATATTTAGGGTCAATTGTATATGTTTTTAATAAAACATTTCTTTTTTTAGCTTCTTCTGTTAAATGGGGGCCTAAGGCAATAAAAGTATTAGTTTCTTTTCGATATTTACTTTGATATAGTTTATTAATATTTGTAATTTCATTTTTACTTAGTTTTATTATATTCATCTAATGCCTCACTAACTTCTAGGCCGTATAATGATAAATTTAAATCACTATCTTTAGATATGTATACTGATTTAGTGTTTAAAACTGCCTTATCTACTAATTCTTGATAAGGGATAGCCTCTTCATAAGCTCTAGCTTTATAAGCTTTCGGAGCAGTTGCGGGAGCCTTAGGGACATAAACAGTACAGCAATCTTCAAATGGTCTAATTGAAATGTCAAATGTTTGAATTTTACGTGACATAGCTACAATATCAACTTTATCGTAGGTTGCTAAAGGTCTAATCACTGGCATATTTGTCACTTCATTGATAGTAGCCATGCTTTGTAAAGTTTGACTAGCTACTTGACCTACTGATTCACCATTTATTAAGACTAAATCATCATGCTTTTGGGCAATCTTACTAGCTATTCTATACATCATTCTACGCATTATTGTTATATTATATGACTCTGGGATTTTATCTAATAAAGCCATATGTAGTTCTTTAAATGGTACTAAATGTAATAATATTTTATTACCTGGTGCATATTTTGCCATAATTTTTAGTAAATCTATAACTTTTTGAGCAGATTCAATTGAAGTTAATGGTGTTGATTCAAAGTGAATACATTCAATTTTAATTCCTTGTTTCATAGCTAAAACACCAGCAACCGGCGAATCGATACCACCACTTAACATTAATAAACCTTTGCCAGCAATACCAGTCGGGTATCCTCCTAGACCTCTAATTTGGCCATTAAATATGTAGATACCATCACTTCTAATTTCAATTTTTAATTCAAATTCAGGATTATGTAAATCAACCTTTAGATGAGAATTATTTTTTAATAAATACGCCGATATTACTTTAGAAACTTCCATACTTGTCATGTTAAATGTTTTATCAGCTCTTTTAGTTTCAACTTTAAAAGTAGTTGTTTTAGTAATTAATTCGTTAACATAACTAAGTGCTTCTCTTTTTAATGTTTCTAAATCTCTAGCAATCTTTTTAACTAAACTATAAGAGTATATACCAGCTACTAAATTTAATCTTTCAATGACATCTTCATAATTTACATTATTTAGGATTACATACGCATGGTCATGTTTCTTTTCTATTTCAACCGGTAAATCGCTTAACTTTTCATCTAATAATTTATATAATTGTCTAATGAAATCACTTTGATTTTTACCCTTCAATGTTAAATCACCAAAGCGAACTAATATTCTATCATACATATTACTATTCCTTTCCTTTATCAATCGTCATATTGTAGCATAAATTAACTAATTAGTAAATTTTTTTCTTGCAATCAAAGACAGTTTGTGATATCATTCTTAAGCATGGGTAAAAGCAGCTGTCATTTTTGCTATCTATTTTATCTTAACCTTGCGAGGATATTAGTAATCTTAGCTGCTTATGGTGAAAGTATAAATGATAGATAAATAGCATAACAAAATGATTCTAAATCCTCTTTTACCAAAAATATAGAAAAGGAGAAAGAAACATGTCAAGATACACTGGTCCTACTTGGAAAGTAAGTAGACGTTTAGGTTACTCAATTAGTGAAACAGGTAAAGAAATCGCAAAAAGAAAATATGCACCTGGTCAACATGGTAACAAAAGAGTAAAGTTAAGTGAATATGGTATTCAATTACAAGAAAAACAAAGAGTTAAATTCACTTACGGATTATCAGAAAAACAATTCAGAAAGGTTTTTGCAAAAGCTAGTAAGATGAAAGGTAACACTGGTGTTAACTTCTTACAATTACTAGAAATGCGTTTAGACAATTTAGTTTATCGCCTAGGTTTTGCAGCTACTAGAGCACAAGCTAGACAATTAGTAAATCATGGTCATTTCTTAGTTAATGGTAAAAAAGTTGATATTCCTTCTTACACAGTTTCTGTTGGTGAACAAATTTCTTTAAAAGAAACTTCTAAAAATCTAACTGTTGTTAAAGCTAGTTTAGAAGCTAAAACTGTAAGAGCTGAATATTTAGCATTTGATGCAGATAAGAACGTTGGTACTCTTGTTAGAATTCCTGAACGTGATGAATTCTTACCAGAAATTAAAGAACAATTAATTGTTGAGTTCTATAATAGATAATATTTATATTAAATATTCATTACTTTTGGTAATAGTTAAAAGGTTGTGTGTACTCACAACCTTTTTTATTTATTTCTAACTAAGTTAGCAATTAATTTAGTTTCTTCTTCACTTATATCTTTATCTTTTATTTTTTCTTCTTTCTTAATAGCTCCACTCTTAAATAATGCTATTTTGGCCATAATAGGTCCTAACATCTCATATAAAATAGATGAACATAAAATTACTGATAAAAAAGTATCTCCTACTTCACTTGGCAATAGTCTTTGCCCTAAAAAAGCTAAACCTATAGCTACTCCAGCTTGTGGTATTAAGGCTAGTCCTAAATAATTAGTTGTTTTTTTATTTATTTTAGTGACTTTACAACCTAAATATGCACCTAGATATTTACCTATTATACGAACTAAAAAATAAACAAAACCAACTACACCTATAAGTTTAAAAGACTGCAAATTCATATTCATACCAGACATCACAAAGAACAACAACATTATAGGGGCAGCAAATTCTTCCGTTTGTTTAAAAATCATTTCATCCTTACTAACATTAATATAACTAGCCCCAAAGCACATACAAGATAGCAATGGAGAAATATCTAAAAATGAACATATACCACTCACAATACAAATTATTCCAATTACTAATATTAACTTAGAATTATTTGACCTACCTTTAATCAATTTAGGTAAAATAAAACCTAAAATGACACCTATAATAATAAAAGAAATATTATATAAAATAGGCAAAAGTATACTCATAATATTAAAACTACCATTTCCCATACCACTTACTAACGCACAAGATATACTAAAAACTAATAAACATACAACATCATCTAAAGCCACAACTTGTAGTAAAATATTTACAAACTCGCCCTTCGCCTTATATTCATTTATAGTCATCATAGTTGATGCCGGAGCTGTAGCTGTTGCGATTGCGCCTAATAATAAGGCAAATGGCCAACCTAAACTCTTAAAGAAAATTCCACAAATCAAAGTAACTAATACACCAGCGATTAATGCTTCTAAAATCGTTATTATTATAACTTTAAAACCGGTAGTTTTTAAAACTTCTTTTTTAAAGAATTTACCTACCCCAAAAGCAATAAAACCTAATGCCAAATCACTTAAAAAGGACATATTTTCAATAATTGAGTTTGGTATTAGTCCTAAAATATAAGGACCTATTATAACTCCAGCTATAATATAAGCTGTAACATTTGGTAACTTTAATAGTTTAGTAACTCTAGATAAGATAAATCCTAACATTAAAATTATAGCTAAGGCAATCAAAATAGTTGTACCACCTAAACCATCATAATATTTGTATAAATCTAAATTCATAATAGCACCTCAAATCTTTACAATCTTTACATTTGGTGCTATCATTATAGCGCTTAAAAAATATTTTAAAAATAATACTTAATTATGACTACATAACTAAAATTTATAGGAGGCCTATATGATAGATGCTAAAATAATAACTTTTATTAAATTATGTGAACTAAATAATTTCACCTTAACAGCTAAAGCACTTAATTTAACTCAACCAGCTGTTTCAGCTCATATTAAATCATTAGAAAGCGAATTAAATACTAAACTTTTTATTAGAAACAATAATGATTTAATATTAACCCGTTCAGGTGAAATTTTATTAAAATACAGCAAACGTATTTTATCTCTATATGATACTTTAAAAACTAGATTAGAGGATGAAAAAAAGCATACAAAAACACTAACTATTGGTATTAGTCATACATCTGAAAGCAATGTTATAGCTGAAGTTTTAGCTGTTTATTGTTCAAAAAATAAAGGGACAAAGATAAAAATAATTTCTGACTCTATAAAAAATCTTTATGATAAACTTTCTTCCTATTCACTTGATTTAGCTATAGTAGAAGGACAAATTCCTTCTAATAAATTTAGTTCTATCTTGCTAGATACCGATTCTCTTGTTGTCGTTTTAGCTAAAGATCATCCTTTAGCTAAAAAATCAATTTTAAATATTAACGAATTGAAAAATGAAAATTTAATACTTCGCTCAACTCAAAGTCAAACTAGAAGTTTGTTACAAAGTGCCCTAGAAAGTATAAATCTATCTATAAATGATTTTAATATTATCTTAGAGCTTGATAATATAGGCACAATCAAAGATTTAGTATTAAAAAATAGAGGTATTTCTATTTTGCCTAAAAGTGTTTGTTATCATGAATATAAAAATAATACTTTGGCCATTAGGCCTATAGCTAGTCTTAATATGATAAGACCAATAAATATTGTTTTTTTAAATGATTTTGTAAATCATTCTTTTTTAGAAGATATTTTAACTATTTATAATGAAATTATTAAATAATAAAAAACTCTAGTCTTATTAAACTAGAGATTTTCACTTTGACGCATTTTTGCGTCATATTTTTTTCTTTCAACTGTATCTAAAATTTTCTTTCTTAATCTAATATGTCTTGGCGTAACTTCTACTAATTCATCATCATTAATAAACTCAAGACATGCTTCTAAAGACATTATTTTTGGTTTTTTTAATACAACCGTCATATCTTTAGTAGCAGATCTAGTATTAGTTTGTTGTTTAGCTTTAACTACATTAACTGCTAAATCTAGGTCCTTATTAGCTACACCTACAATCATACCTTCATAAATATCTTCGCCTGGGAAGATAAACATAGTACCTCTATCTTCAAGCTGACCTATTGAATAAGCAGTAGATGAACCATTGGCCATTGAAACTAAAACGCCATTAATTCTTTTACCGACACTAACTTCCTCTTGTGGACGATAATCTAAAAAACTATGATTTAAAATACCATAACCTTTAGTAACTGTCATGAAATCAGTATTAAAACCAATTAAACCTCGGCTAGGAATATGATAGATAACTCTTGATTGGGTTTCTGTATTAGTCATATGAATTAATATACCATGTCGATGGCCTAATAATTCAATTACAGAACCGATGCAATCACTAGGGGCATCAACAATAGCTTCTTCATATGGTTCACAAATAACACCATCAATTTCTTTTAAGATAACACGTGGTCTTGAAACTTGTAATTCAAAACCTTCTCTACGCATTGTTTCAATTAATATGCCTAAATGAAGTTCTCCTCTACCAGAAACAATCCATTCTTCTGTTTTGGCTATTCTTTCTACTCTTAAAGATACATCTTTTTCTACTTCCTTAAATAGACGCTCTTCTATTTTACTAGCCGTTACTAATTTGCCATCTAAACCACAAAACGGACTAGTGTTAGTTCCAAATGTCATTTGAACAGTAGGTTCACTTATATGAAGTTTTTCAAGTGGCATTTCTTTGCCAACTTCACATAATGTTTCACCAACACAAATATCGTTAATTCCGCATACTGAAGCCATATCTCCAGCTTTTACTTCACTTACTTCTACTTTGTCAAGCCCCTTAAAAGTAAACAATTTTTGAACTCTAAATTGTTTAATAGAACCATCTAATCGGCAACATGAAACCATTTGTCCACTTTTAATAACACCTTGATTAACACGACCAATTCCCATTCTACCAACAAAATCATTATAATCTAATAAACATGGTTGAAACTGTAGTGGTGAATCAAAATCCATTTTAGGTGCTGGTATATTTGCTAATATCATATCAAATAATGGATCCATACCTAATTTTTGATCATTAGGATTAGATGACAAGGATGAAGTACCATTAACAGCTGATGTATAACATACTGGGAAATCTAATTCATTTTCATCGCATCCTAAATCAATAAATAATTCTAAAACCTCATCTAAAACAGCCTCTGGTCTAGCACTAGGTTTATCGATTTTATTGATTACAACAATCGGTTTTAAATGAGCTTCAAAAGCTTTTTTTAAAACAAATCTAGTTTGTGGCATAGTTCCTTCATAAGCATCAACTACTAGAACAACTCCATCAACCATTTTCATAATTCTTTCAACTTCACCTGAAAAATCAGCGTGTCCTGGAGTATCTAAAATATTTATTTTAGTATTGTTGTACATAATAGCTGTATTTTTAGCTAAAATTGTTATTCCTCTTTCTCTTTCTAAATCATTAGAATCCATTACTCTTTCTGCAACTTGTTCATTTTCTCTAAAAGTATGAGAAAAACGCAACAATTGATCAACTAAAGTCGTCTTGCCATGGTCGACGTGAGCTACAATAGCAATATTTCTAATATCCATTATTTAGCCACCTTTTCTTTATTCATTAATTCTCTTTTTTTTGTAGATTGCTTAAACATTAAAGCTAATTCAGCAAATTTATCATTTTTCAAACAATCTTTTATATTATCTAGCTTTTTTTCAAAAATTGCAATATTTTTTAATAAGTTATCTTTATTTTCTAAAAAAAGTTCAATCCATAACTCATGATTTATCATAGCTATCCTAGTTAAATCACGATAAGAATCGCCAATATATTTAACAGTATCAACTTCTTCATCTGCTAAAACTAAAGCAACTGCTAAAGCGTGAGGTAATTGACTAGTTTTAGCTATCATATGGTCGTGATATTTTTTATCCATTATGGTGATTTCCCCAAATTCTAAATCACAAGCTACTTCTTTCATAACATTAATTGCTTCATCAGTTGAAAATTTAGTAGGAATTATTAAATAATTAGCATTAATAAAGCGGCTTTTATCAGCATACATAATACCTTTTTTCTCTCGGCCGGCCATCGGGTGAATAGACACATAACTAGCTTTCAAAGGTAATTTTTCTATTTCTGTCAATAAAATTTCTTTAACTCCTGATACATCCGTTACAATTTGTTCTTCTGTGAAATTATTTTCTTTTAAAATATCTAAAATAGCTCGTGGATAGACACATAGAATTATTAATTTAGCAACATGCATAAAATCTTTTATATCAGTACTGCCTTCATCGATAATATGTTTGTTTAAAGCATAGGAAAGGGTTGATTCATCTTTATCAACCCCATATATATAATGACCTTTTTGTTTTAAACCTTCAGCAAAACTTGCTCCTATAACACCTAAGCCAACTATTAAAATTTTCATAACTTTTTACCTACAATTGGAGCAATTTTAGCTAATTCATTCATCATATGACCAAACTTTTCTGGTTTTAAACTTTGAGCTCCATCTGATAAAGCACATTCTGGTTTATTATGAACCTCTACAATAATACCATCTGCCCCTACTGCTAAAGCAGCTTTTGCCAAATCTTCAATCATATCATACCTACCACTAGAATGACTAGGATCAACAATTATTGGTAAATGTGATAATTGTTTTATAGCTAAAACAGCTTGAATATCTAAACAATTTCTCGTATATTTATCACTATTTCTAATCCCTCTTTCACATAACATGACATTTGGATTTCCACCAGCTAAAATATATTCAGCAGCTAATAACCATTCTTCAATAGTAGAATCCATTCCTCTTTTTAGCATAACAGGTTTTTTTATTTTGCCTAAAGCTTTTAAAAGATCATAATTTTGCATATTACGAGCTCCTACTTGAAAAATGTCTACCCCATATTCCATAAATATATCAATCATACTAGCTGATTGAATTTCTGTTATAATAGGAATATTATATTTTTCTTTAGCTTCTTTTAATAATTCTAAACCTTCAATTCCTAAGCCTTGAAAAGCATAAGGGGAAGTACGTGGTTTAAACGCCCCACCTCTTAAAACACTAGCACCATAAGCTTTAACATCTTTTGTAATAGTGAGTAATTGTTCTTCATTTTCTACAGAACATGGCCCTGCCATAACAACAAATGAATCACCACCAATTTTTACACCATCAACATCAATTATTGTTTTATCAGGATGAAATTTTTTACTAGCTAATTTATAAGGTTCTTGAACGCGAGTAATATTTTCTACTGCACTAAAAGCATATATATCTGATTCCATTATAGCTTTAGTATCACCAATAATACCATAAAGAATTACATCACTACTAGATGCATCCTTATAGCTTAATCCTTTATTTTTTATATAACCTAAGAATTCATTAATTTCGGCTTTATTAGCCGTTTTTTTCATTCTTACTATCATCGTTAACTTTCTCCTTTATTATTTCAAATAATTCATTAGAAATTATATGTTCAATTCGACACGCATTGTCTTCCGCATTTTTTTTTGAAGCACCTAAACTTACAAAAAAAGTAGTTAAAATGGTATGTTTTTCATAAACTTCTTTAGCTCTTGTTAGACCTAAATCTGTAAGTTCAATTTCACCATCTTGATGAAAAATAATGTATTCCTTCTTTTCTAACAATTTCATAGCTCTTGAAATACTAGGTTTTGAATAACCCATTTCTGTAGCCACATCAATTGAATGAACTTTTACGCCTCTTTTACTAATTAAATATATAGTTTCTAAATACATTTCCATTGATTCATTATTTTTCATATATAACACCATCCTTTTTAATATCTAGATATTCTAAAACTATTAACACTAAAATTAATAGATGTGGAACAAATATAATTTGTTGTCTAATTATATTATATTTATAGAATAAAGTATAGGATAATACACCTAAAAGAAAAGAGATAATTATAAATAAATACATTACAGACTTTCTACCTTCTCCTTTTTCTTTTAGTAAAACCCGCGTTAATAAACTATGTACAAATAATTTATAATTATTAGTCATCATAGTTGAAGTATAACTAACATAAGAAGTCCTAAACGACTCTAATAAAATACCACCAATTATACTTAACATAAACACAGCCAAATAAGATAAATCTAAATTTGTTGTTTGACCAAAAAAATAATTAGGTATAATTAAAATAAAAATACTAATCAAAAGAATTAATTTAACATATCTTTCCTTATTTTTTATTCTTAAAAAATAACTAATTAAATATGCTAATACTAACCCTACTGTAAAAAATAAAAAAATTAATAAACATAACAATACATTATTATAATCACTAACTATTAAATCACGAGCTAAATAAATTAAATTACCAGTTTGTAAGAAACAAAACTTACCACCTCTATACATTAAAGCATATATATCAAAAAAGCCACCAATAAAAGCTAAAATAAGCGGTGTAATAACTTTATTTTTAGACACAATATCACCCTATAAATTAAGAATAGCTATTTAAAGCCTTAATAATTATAGCATAGTTTTAGGCTATTATATACCAAACACAATTAAAAATAATAGTTTTATACAATTTTAGCTAAATGGCTAATAAAAAATCAACCTTGAGAATTATTATATCTACTACTATGCGAAAAGCCGCACCTTTAAGTGCGGATTTTTATTTATTAATTAAATAATAAGTAACTTAAATATATTAATTTAATGATCTATTATTTTTAACTAAGAAATATAAAATTGAACCTAATAGTCCTTCTACGAAAAAGTATAATATATTTGTTAAGCTAAATGGTAATATATAAGCATAAGGGTCTATATCTCCCCAGCCTCTAAAAGGTACAAACATATTGTTATAACAAATAGTTACTACAATACAAAATACAAGAGCAATTAAACTCATAATAACTGTTAAAGATAATGTATAAATAATAATTTTAATTATATTAGGTAACAAACATTCTTTATAATTCTTAATATTATTAACTATATTTTTTCTATATTTTATTATAATTCCTAAAATGACTAAACTTATAAAAATACCAAACGAAATTAAATAGAAAAAATAACTATGTTCAGCCTTAACTATACTTATTAATGCATTATGACAAGAAGGCATTATATTAAGATCATATAATTGATGTAATACATAATTTAAATCATCAAAAGAATCTGTTGCATATAACTTACTATATCCATTTAATAAATCATTAATTATAGGATATATTTTATCACTAACCCTAATTGAAGTGTCGTGATAAGAATGAGAATCATCATATACACCATAAAGAACCATATTCATATTAGATTTAAATGGATAAAGTATGTCATCTAAATTATCATCAGGATATAAATGCCCATTATAAGTAATAGTTAATTCATAATCATAAAAAAACTGTTCAGGAATTTCAACTATTTGTTCTCCATTATCTGTATAAACAATGTAATCGTTAATATCAACACCAAATAATTCGTTAAATGTATATTTACTCATTTTAAAACCTGTAATAGGTAAATGGGTAGTTGAAACATCAGATATATAGATATCGCCAATATGATAGCCATCGTAAAGAGTGCTACCAATTTTTTTAATTTCTATCTCTTTTGAACCAGTTTTTAAGGTTATAGTTGATTTAGCGTATGGGTCAACTCCTCCAGCAACAATTGTATCCGTGCATATAAACCTCATATTTAGTGAAATATTACTAGGAAGATATTTTGGCCTTTTGTAAACGCCAATAATTCTCATACTGTGAATTATTTTATTAATAACATCTTTAAAAAGTTCCGTGTCATTTTCATAATGGTCCTTCATTCCATCAATATTGCCAGATTCATATTCTTCTTTTACATATACATCTGATACGACTACACCTTCTTCACCTGAATCATTTATATAATTCGGATATAATTCAAACCAATATTCTTCTATATCTGTAGGATGGTTAATTTGATAAGCATCAAAGTAATATTCACCTAAAAGATATTTAGCGTTAAATCCTTTGATATTTTGTTCTAATTGTTTGATTTCTCCAAACTTTAATTCTCTTCTACGTTCTCTTAGATGACTATACTCTCTAACATAACGAGTAGGTTCGATGTACTCTAAAGCAAAACTTTTAATATCATTATTTACAATAGTTAAATAATTAGCATATGACACATCAAAATTTATAAAAGGCATAGAGAATGATAAAAACAATATAGCTACAACATAAAATAAAATTTTTCTAACTTTTTTCATTTTATTCTACCTTTCCACAATCACCATATAAATTAGTATTAGCTAATTGATTCCAAGATTGAAACCAAGCTGACCAACTATGTAAACCACCTAAATCAATAGTACCATAACTATTACTTCCTGCACTTTTATTATAATAATTATTTTCAAACACTGTACCATAACGTGATAAACCAGCCCAATAATTTTGTTCATAATTATCTACACTTATATTAGAATTAGCTTCTACAGTAGGTACATTTACAAATGAACATAATAAAACTATGACCAATAATGAAATTAATAAAGATATTGTTTTCTTCATTAATATTATATATAACTAAACTGTACCATTTAATTATATTAACCCCCTTTTAACATTATTTATGTTATGGGTACACATAACTTATTATATTATTTGTTTGTAAAAATATGTCCCCCTAACTTAAACTTTTTTATATTAAAATATAACAAATAATATAATGTCAACCTTGTAACTATATTTTATACTTACAATAAATAATTGTCAATATCGTTATTTATTTACATTGGATGAATTGTAAAGGGCAAATATTAATATAGTTTGTATAAAATAATTTAAATAGGATAAACGCATGAAATATGTCCAAAAACATAGCATACTACAAACTAAGCTGAAAACCTTAGGTAGTATGCTATT